>NZ_CP023434.1:1578125-1893750 GCF_003546865.1 Suicoccus acidiformans | reverse complement strand
ATTATGACTATGACTATGACTATGACTATGAGATAGAGCGTTCATATAGCACTGAGGATACTCAGGTCACATCGGAAGTGGAAGCCACTGATGAGATATTAGCAGATGATAAAGTTTTGGAAGAAACTCGAGAAAAATATACAAAAGAGGAACTTCATAAACTTAAAGTAACCGAGTTAAGAACATTAGCTTATCGAAGTAATATCGAAAGTTTGAAGAAATCTGAGATTAAATATGCTACGAAGGAACAATTAGTTGATTCATTATTGGCTGAGGGGGTATTAAGGGATGACGAATAAGTACAAAGATCTAGTTTCTATTGAAGAAACAAGAAATCTTCTGGAAAAAGCTCAAAAGGCTCAAAAAGAGCTTGCTCAGAAGAGCCAGGAAGAAATTGATGCAATTATTAAAGTTTTAGCTAAGGCTGCTTACTCTGAAAGAGAGCGATTGGCAAGATTGGCAGTTGAAGAGACTGGATTTGGGAATGTAAGAGATAAATTAATTAAGAATGCTTTCGCTTCTAAAACGGTAGCAGATGCAATGAAAGAAATGAAAACCATTGATGTTATTGAAGAGACAGATACAGTTAAAACTGTTGCTGTTCCCAAAGGAGTAATTGCTGGTTTAGTGCCCTCGACCAATCCTACATCTACTGTTATCTATAAATCACTTATTGCCATCAAGTCTGGAAATGCGATAGTCTTTTCACCGCATCCGTCTGCACTAAAGTGTATTATTGAAACAGCTAAGGTGTTGAATGATGCTGGGCGTGAAATTGGACTACCTGAAGGAACTATTTCTGTCATTGAGAATATCACGATGCAAGCGACAGATGAGCTAATGAAGAATAAGAATACAGATTTAATATTAGCAACAGGTGGGTCTGCAATGGTTAAAGCTGCATACTCATCTGGAACACCAGCAATCGGTGTGGGGCCTGGTAATGGTCCAGCATTTATTCATGGTAGTGCTGACATTCCTACTGCTGTTCGTAGAATCTTTGAATCCAAAACATTTGATAATGGAACAATTTGTGCATCCGAACAATCAATTATTGTTGAAAAGAAAAATAAGCAGAAAGTTAAAGAAGAGTTTGAAAAACTAAATGCTTATTTTTTAAATGAAGAGGAAGCCAAGCAATTAGAGAAATTCTTGCTTAGACCTGATGGTCGTATGAATGCAGTTGTTGTCGGGAAGAAAGCAACAGCAATTGCTGAATTAGCTGGTATCGATGTGCCTGCTAAGACTAATTTACTTCTTGCTGAAGAGACACGCTACGGTGGGCGAGTACCTTATTCTCGTGAAATATTAGCACCGATTCTTGGGTTCTATACCGTAGATACATGGCAAGAAGCATTAGAATTATCTATTAATATTTTATTAATGGAAGGAGCTGGACATACGATGAGTATTCATGCTGAGGATCAAAAGGTTCTCGATGAGTTTTCATTATGCGCTCCAGTTTCTAGACTAGTAGTGAACTCTGGAGCTACATTTGGTGGTATTGGTGCTAGTACTGATATTTTCCCTGCCTTAACATTAGGTTGTGGTTCTATCGGTGGAAGTTCGACGTCCGACAACGTTAGCCCATTGAACTTATTTGATACGCGTTTGATTGCAAAAGGAACAAAAGAATTAGGTGATATTTTAGAAGAAGAGAACTTACTGAATAAAGAATTTGATGATAGTATTAATGACGATAAAATTTCTAAGGATCAATTAATTGATTTATTGGTAGAAAAAGTTTTAGAAAAGCTTCAAGCATAGTATAATTAAAGCGTATTAAAATTTATAAAATATTAGGAGGAAATCATTATGAATAACGCATTAGGAATGATTGAAACTCGTGGTTTAGTAGGGGCAGTTGAAGCTGCTGATGCAATGGTTAAGGCTGCAAACGTACAACTTGTTGGTAAAGAACAAGTGGGTGGGGGTCTAGTTACAGTTATGGTACGTGGTGATGTAGGAGCTGTTAAGGCTGCAACGGATGCTGGAGCTGCAGCAGCTGAGCAAGTTGGAGAATTAATCTCTGTTCATGTTATTCCACGTCCTCATGCTGAAGTTGACGCTATTTTACCATCAATCAACAAAGGTGAATAATAATTTATATATATTCACTCAGTTAAAATTAAAGCACGATATTTTTTATGACTGAGACATTTGTTTGTTTCAGTCATATTTTTTTAGGAAGTGAAGCCATGCAAGTTTTAACAGAACAGAAATTGCGGCAAATTATTAAATCTTCTGCTTATCAAAGTCAACGATCGATCACTTTGCCTGCTGATGTTTTACTGACGCCTTCTGCCAAATCTTTTATTAATGAGCGAAATATCGTTATTCGTATAAATGAGGAGACAATTGAAGGAGCGGAAGAGCTAGATGATATTTCAATAAAAAATTCGAACAAACGTTTTTTTAAACTCTATTATCAGAAATTGAAACTAAATATCATTCAATGTCAACGGAAATATTGGTCTGAGGCAATTTTTGTTGAGAGTTTAAATGAATTACTTGTGTCCTTAGATAAGGTTTATCAAGTAAGCTCGGGTAAAGTGGAATTTAGGGAGTTGACCGAAGATATTACTTATTTTTATGAATCTAATAAGGAAGATATAGGTTTTGAAGATTTAAATATACCTTTAGATTATAAAGCTCCAGAATGGTATTTAGATTTATTAGGCTTACAAAATGAAATAGAAATAGTAGGTTTAAATTTCCAAGATTCTAGAGCAGAACTCATTGAACATTGGCTACTAGATACTGTAAAGTTATTGATATTAAAGTTAATTAGAATGAGGTGAGACCAATCGAAGAGATGATTGACATCGTGGTGCGTAAGGTACAAGAACGCTTAGCTCAAACATTTGATATCGAAGTTAGCGATTCATACGTCCATTTAACCCAAGAAAGTTTAGATTTACTATTTGGTGAAGGACATCATCTGTCTCCTTATAAGTACCTCTCAGAGCGAGGGACATTTCTATCTTATAATCATGTTAGTTTAGTATCGCCGGATGGAGTTTTGAATAAGATTCCTGTTATAGGTCCAGCTCGTACTTATAACGAAGTAGTAATTTCTCAAAGTCAAGCGCTTGAATTAAACTTAGAGGTCCCTATTCGTTTGAATGGAGAGGTGGAAGAAAGCCCGGGGATTTTGGTAGTGGGATCTGCGGGAGAAATTTATCTTGAACAGGGTGTTATTTCAGCTCAAAGACACCTCAGTGTAAAATCAAAAGATGCTGAGAAATTAAAAGTTCATGATGGTCAAAGAGTTAGTGTTTGTGTTGAGGGTGCACGCTCATTAGTTTTCAAGGATGTTCTTTGTAAAGTATCTGAAAACTATAACACGATTTTCCATATTGATGTTGATGAAGGGCATGCATGCGCATACCGTCCCGGTGTTCAAGCTTTTATTATAGAAAGGGGGAAGCTAAATGACTGACTTAGAGCATAAGCTTGATGAGATGGTTGAGCTAGTCTATGCCAAATTGTTAGATAAGATAAATGAAACGAATCTGACAGACGATACCATTAAAACGAAAGATGAAGATATATTAACATATGGCTTCATCGGAGATAACTTAGATTCAGGTATTTGTGAAGTTTTTGATGAACATGGATACATTTATAAAGATTTAAGAGAAGGACATTTAGTTGAGGAGTTAATTATTTGCCAGCTTCCTTTCTTATCACTTCCAAGATTAGCTCAGTTACTAGCGGTAAATGAGGAAGAAAGAATTATACTTGAACATTTAAATCATGATAAAAATATTATTTTGCTTAAATCAGGGTTACCACTTCTAAATAGAATTAACAACAGACATTTACGGATTAAATATCAGGGTTATGTCAATGAATTAAGTCGTCTTGGCATTAAAATTCAAGATAGAGTAAGTCAGAATCAGTTTAAAGATATTAAAATATCTAGTAGTGAACGACTTCCTATAAAGAAACTTATTACTTATGAAGATGTCCAAAAGATGGATTTTCCTTCGAATACCTTGGTAGTAAATCCAAAAGTAATTATAACCGCTCTTGCTCAAGACTATTTAAAAACAAAACAAATTAAGATTGAAAGAAGAGTGTGATTAGTATGATTTTAGCAAAAGTTGTGGGGAACCTATGGGCAACTCGTAAAGACGAAAAATTAAATGGATTAAAATTGATGGTTTGCCAAAGACGGTTGCAAGAAGAAGTATATGACGATAAGTTGATTGTAGCAGCAGATAATGCCGGAGCTGGTGTAGGTGATCATGTTTTGATAACTACCGGGAGTTCTGCGAGGATTTCTTTTGCAAGAGATAATATTCCAGCAGATATGGTAATTGTTGGAATTATAGATAAGGTAGATTTTGCAGAGTAGTGAAGGTGATTTGAAGGGAGATAAATATGAGTATTAATGAAATTATTCTATGGATAATGGCCGTAATAATGATTTTAGGCGCTGTCGACAAAATTGCTGGAGGACGATTTGGTCTAGGAGATAAATTTGATGAAGGCATCATGGCCATGGGGTCATTGATGCTATCTATGGCAGGTATCTTGGTTCTTGCACCGAAACTTGCAGAATGGCTCAGTCCGATTCTCGTGCCGGTATTCAAGTTCTTTGGCGCGGATCCTGCTATGTTTGCTGGTTCACTGTTAGCTAATGATATGGGAGCTTATTTCTTAGCGCAAGAGCTTACAGCGGATCCTAAGATTGTTAATTTCTCAGGTTTAATTCTTGGTGCAACATTGGGAGCAACTATAGTATTTACTATCCCCGTGGGCTTAGGAGCCATTGAAGAAAGAGATCGTTCGTATTTTGCCAGGGGTATTCTGAGTGGAATCATTACAGTGCCTATAGGTGCATTTGTTGGAGGGGTAATGCTCGGCTTAGACATTGTTACCACTTTTAAGAATTTACTTCCAATTATTATTCTTGCTTTAGTCATCGCAATTGGCCTTGCTCTAGCCGCAAATGCGGTTATCAAAATTTTTATTGTTTTTGGTCGAATTGTTGAAGCGATTGCCACCATCGGACTGGCAATTGGAGGCCTAGAATTATTGACTGGGGTAAAATTTTTTGAAAATCAAGAGAGTATTGGTGTAGCATTTGAGACAGTTGGGGGTATTGCAGTGACCTTGGCGGGAGCTTATGGATTAGTGTATCTCATTACTAAATTCTTCCAAAAACCACTTCTCGCAGTTGGCGACAAATTGGGTATGAATGAAGTTGCAGCGGCCGGTCTAATTGCATCATTGGCAAACAATATTGCAATGTTTGGAACCATGGATCGAATGGATAATCGAGGGAAAGTCATTAATACTGCTTTTGCGGTGTCTGCATCCTTTACAATTGGTGACCATTTAGGATTTACAGGGGGAGTCGCACCAAATGTAATATTTCCTATGATTATTGCTAAGCTAGTAGGCGGTATTACGGCAATTATGGTTGCTATGTTTTTCTTACGTAATGAAAAGACTACAACGATATAGGCATTACTATGATAAACCCATGTAGTCTTTCCTATGAATTAAATACAAATGTGACGTTGTCGAATCGACTAGTGTTTGCACCAGTGACAACGAATTCTGCTAACGAGGATGGTTCTATTTCGGATAAAGATTTTCACTTTTATGATACTGTGGCCAATGGCTACGGCATGGTAATAGTTGGTTCGCATGCGGTATCTAGTTTGGGTGAGGGCTTTAAACAAAGCTGGAATACTTACAATGACAAAAATATTTTAGGATTAAGACGCCTGGCGAGGTTATTACATTCAAAGGGTACGAAGGCAGTATTGCAGCTTTATCATGCAGGCCGCATGGCTATGCCAGACTATATTAATGGTTCTCAGCCTGTAGCACCTAGCTCAATTAAAGCTTTACGAGAGTATGCTTCTTATCCATTAACGCTTTCTGATAGTGAAATTGAACAAATTATGACTGATTTTTGTTTAGGTGTTCAGATGGCTTTGAATGCAGGATTTGATGGAGTGGAGTTGCAAGGTGGTAACACATTTCTGGTTCAACAATTCTACTCTCCTCACTCGAATCGACGGTCTGATCAGTGGGGTGGAAGTCGTGAAGCACGTATGACTTTTGTTTTGAGATTGCTGGAAAAAATCCAAGAGTTACTCATCAGAGAAAACAGAGAAGATTTTATTGTTGGTTATCGTTTCTCCCCAGAAGAATATGAAAAGCCTGGAATAAGAATTGATAGCACAAAATATTTGCTTAAGCGACTTGATTCTAATGTACTGAGTTATTACCATATTTCATTATCACATTATAAAAAGAAGTCTCAAGAGGGCGTAACTTTTCTTGAAGAAATTAGAAAATGGGATCTTTCGACTCCTGTTATCTTTTGTGGTCAAATTCAGGGTAAGGAAGACTTGGAAGTAGTTTTAGAGAAATATCCATTAGTCTCTGTGGCTCGAGCTGGAATTGAAAATTCATCATGGGCTTTGCAGACTGGGAGATAATACATATTATTTTCGGCTGATATTTGGTTAGCTAAGATTATTCAATAACTAATTATAAGGAGGATATTATATTGTGAAGCAAGAATCTATAGAAATATTCAAAAAAGCGCATGCTATTGTCAATCAAAAAGATTATACAAAACCTGAAATGTCGGATAAAATCTATGCAGGCATTGATGTAGGAACATCCTCCTTAGTCTTAGTTATTCTTAACGATAAAAAAACACCACTATATGTTGGCTTACAAGAGGCAAATGTGGTTCGGGATGGTCTTTTAGTGAATTATAGTGAAGCTATAAGTATTTACCGAAAACTCTTGGCAGAAGCTGAAGCAATCTTGAATCGTCCGATTCAAGTCATGTCAGGGTCTGTACCCCCAGGCACAGTTGGCAATAATAAATCTGTCATCAGTAATATTATTCAAGATTTAGGGATAGAAGTTGATCAAATTATTGATGAGCCTGTAGCAGCAAGCTTGGCATTGGATATTCAAAATGGACATATTATAGATGTTGGTGGAGGCACAACAGGTATAGCGACCATTGTTGATGGAAGACTTGTACATGTATTAGATGAAGCTACCGGAGGACACCATTTGTCCCTTGTGATATCTGGTAATCAAGGTATAAGACTTGAAGAGGCAGAACAATTCAAGCGTAAACATGCCGAAGAGAGTGAATTGCTAGCAATTGTTCGTCCAGTAATTGAAAAGATTGGGCATATTGCTGAGCAGGCAATCATTGCAAGTCAAGCTCCTAATGATTTGTCTATTTATTTAGTGGGAGGAGCCAGTCGTATTAGAGGCTTTGAATCTGTATTGGAGAAGTATTTGAATCGTAAAGTTATCAAGGCCATTCACCCAGAATTAGTGACACCTATTGGAATAGCATTGAGTAATCGAAATTAGTGATATTTGAAGGAGGTTATTATGATAAATAAACTTGCCCAGAAGATTCAAGGGAAACAGGTAAGCATCGTATATCCTGAAGCAACTGATGAAAGGATATTGAAAGCTGTCAGTCGCTTATATCAAGAAAATCTTATTCAACCAATATTAATTGGGGACGAAGAAGAGATCAATATAGCAGGCCGTAAATATGGAGTTTCCGTAGACAATATGCAAATCTACAATCCTAATACATATGCTGACTTTGATAGTATGGTTGAAGCATTTGTTGCTAGACGAAATGGTAAGACAACAGAAAATCAAGCACGAGGAATTTTGAGAGATAAAGCATATTTCGGAACAATGCTCGTTTATCAAGGCATAGCAGATGGAATGGTCTGTGGTGCAGTTTATACTACAGGTGATACAGTGCGCCCTGCCTTACAAATAATTAAAACGCGTGAAGGTGTACAATTAATTAGTGGTGCATTTCTTATGTTAAATCCGGATAATAATGGAGAAAATTATATCATGTCAGATTGTGCTATTAATATTAACCCTAATGCACAACAGTTGGCTGAAATTGCTGTCGAAACAGCTAAAACGGCCGAATTATTTGGCTTAGTCCCACGTATTGCAATGCTAAGTTTTTCTTCAAAAGGTTCAGCAAATTCTCCTGAAGTGGATAAAGTGGTTGAAGCAACAAAAATTGCTCAACAAATCGCTCCTAATTTAAAGATTGATGGTGAACTTCAATTGGATGCAGCAATCGTACCAAGTGTAGGGAAAAGTAAGGCAAAAGATTCTGAGGTAGCTGGGCAAGCCAATGTCTTAATATTCCCCGATTTACAATCAGGTAATATTGGCTATAAAATCGGTCAACGCTTCGGAAACTATCAAGCTATTGGGCCAATTCTTCAAGGCCTACAAAAGCCGATTTCTGACTTGTCTAGAGGGTGTAATATTGAAGATGTGTATAATATTTCTATTGTAACTGCGAGTCAAAGTCTCCAAGATTCTAAGCAGAATAATTATAGTCATCTTAGTGAGGATGAGCTTAAGAAATTGATTCGTGAAGTCATACGTGAGGTTTTCAGTGATCTAGTGAGTTAGTAGTAATGGAGAGTCTCATGCTAAAATCAATTATCTTGTTTTTCCAATTTTTTACAGTGATTCCTATTAATTATCAGATTAATGATGTAAATGAGACGATGCGAGGAGGCGTCCAGTATTTAGGATTATTCGGTTTATTGTATGGGAGTATCCTCGCGATAATTTATAGTATTCTGCGCATTTTTATCACGATTGAAGGGGCTTGGCTTTTAACATTGTTCGTTGATGTACTTTTAACGAACGGTTTTCATCATGATGGCTTCGCAGATATGGCAGATGGTATGTTTTCATCTAGACCCAGGGAACGTATTCTAGAGATTATGAAAGACTCTCGAATGGGGAGTAATGGTACAATAGCTTTAATCTTTTACTTTATGATTTTATGGCAGTTTGGCTCTGCTGATTTAGCTAATAGAGTAACTTTATTACATGAGGCCCTTATTGTGATGAGTTATGGGTTAGTTGTACGTGGAGGATTAAGTCTTTGTTATTATAAAGTGACTTATGTGAGCCAAAGTAAAAGTGGACTAGGATCCTATTTTGAAGGAATGCAAAATTGGCAAATATTTCTTGTTCAGGTAACTGTAAGTTTATTTTTATTTTTAGCAATTGACTGGCAAGCATTAGTAGCTTATTTGCTAGCTGCCTTTTCAACCTTAATTTATCGCCAGCTTATATATAGAAAGATTGGCGGAATGAATGGAGATACAATGGGAGCAGGCGCTATCTTTTGTCAAATACTTTATGCGATTTTCCAAGGTGTTCTAGCATGAAAGTATATTTATGTCGGCATGGGCAAACAGATATGAATGCTCAACGAAAATTTTATGGCAGGTTAGACGTATCTTTAAATGATTTAGGTCGAGAACAAGCTAGACAAATAGGAAAACAGATGGCAAATGATAGCTTAACTATTCGAAAAGTTGTCACCTCTGGATTAAGGCGCACTAAAGAAACTGCTGAAGAAATTCTAGATAGTTATGGTCAGTTATGTTTGCATATGGAGAGTTATAATGCTTTAAATGAAATAGACTTTGGAACTTGGGAAGGGTTAAGTGCAGATGACATTGAAAGAAGAGATTATAATCACTGGTGGGCGTATATTGAAGCTCCACTTAATACTCAGTTTCCCGAAGGTGAAGAACATAAGACATTTCGTTTGCGAGTTGAAGAATGTCTGTCAAAGATAGAGTTCGTTGAGGGGACACTATTAGTTGGTCATTTAGGTGTGTTGAGAATTTTTATGCAGTATTATAATCTAAGTGATGAGAATTATTTCTCGATTGATATACCTCAAGGAGAGTATATCTGTGTAGAATTATTTAAGTAAATAGTTGAACACGATGGAAGTTTGGTGAAATTCCAACACGGTCCCGCCACTGTAAACATCCGCTTTGGATGGAGTCAGATCTTTCGTAAGCATCCGGCTCTTATCCGAGGCAGATAAGAAGCTATTTCTGATGATATTATGACTGAATGATGCGAAACGGTGCCTCAGGGTACCGTTTTTTTGATTTGAAAGTAGGTGAAGTGTTTGCAAGGGGAAATATTAAGTGTTAAAGTCCCTGCCCATTGTGGTGAGTTAGTTGAAGGAAATGATGGTGCACATCATTTCTTGGCAAGTTATGGTGTGGATTTATATAGTCAAGTGTCTATTCAACAAGGACAAACGAAGCAACAGCTTAATGGTGATAAATCACGAACTTTGTTAGCTAGTATGGAAGAACAGTATGGAATCTCCTGTGAAGGGCTTTCTTTATCAATGATGAGTGAGATACCGGTTGGTAAAGGAATGGCAAGTTCTTCTGCAGATTTATCAGGTTTAATTGTTGCATTAAATGAATGGTTTCAATTGAATTTATCTAGAGAAGAGATGTTTAAAATTTTAACAGAAATTGAACCAAGTGATAGTAATCTCCTTGCTCCTCTGACTTTGATTGATTTTATGCAGGGTGATATATTGGGGCAGTTTTTAGCTGTGTCAGAAATGGATTTATTGATATTGCTATTGGATGAAGAAATTGATACGTATCAATTCTATCAGAAAAATCAATACAAGGATTTTATAACGTATCAAACATTGTTAAGTGATTTTATCAATGCTTGTCAGTCACAAAATATATCTCGTATTGCAGAATTAGCTTATCAATCTGCCTGGCTGAGCGGAGTAAAATATCCATACCTTGAATCTTTCTATAAGCTAAGAAAACATACTGGTTTTTTTGGTCTGAATATTGCTCATTCTGGAACGACATTGAGTTTATGGTATGATGGTGAAATCTTGCCACGAGAGAACTTAGAGGCATTGGTTAATGATATTGACAGAGATCATCTTTATGGGTGTGTAATGCCTCAGAGAATTACGAATACAGGAATTCAAATCGAATGGGGAAATAACAATGCATGAGAGAATAATCTTTATTGTAATTGCTTATTGCTTAGATTTATGTATAGGAGACCCCTACAGTTGGCCTCATCCTGTTAAACTAATGGGCAATTATATTGTTGCTTATCAGCGATGGACTTTATTTCGCTATCGTTCGCCCTCAATCCAGTTTTGTCTAGGAATTATTTTATGGTTGAGTATGGTTAGCTTAACTGTTGTTATAAGTGCGATACTACTTTATTTTGCAAATTGGTTACATGCTGGTTTAGGTATCCTTGTAGAAATATATATCATTTATAGTTGTTTCAGTGTTAAATCCTTGGCTTATGAAGCAAGAAAAGTTGCCGCTACTCTGGAGACTGAGGGGTTAGATGCTGGATGCCATCAGGTAAGTCGCATTGTTGGTCGGGAGACTCAGAGGCTTACGGAAGAAGGTGTAATTCATGCGACAGTCGAAACGGTGGCAGAGAATACATCTGATGGCTTCATTGCCCCGTTGCTATATGTATTATTGCTTGGTCCTATTGGAGGTTTGGTTTACAAAGCTGTTAATACATTAGACTCGATGGTTGCTTATCGAAATGAAACTTTTGAACATTTCGGTAAATTTTCTGCTTGGATGGATGATTTATTTAATTATGTACCTGCTCGAATTACTGGGCTTTTGATAGTTGTATCAAGTTTTTTGATTTCATTAGATGGGATGCAGGCTTGGCGAATAATGAAACGTGACCATGCTAAACATAAAAGTCCTAATGCAGGTTATCCAGAGGCTGCCATTGCAGGAGCCTTAGGTATACAGTTGGGCGGGGGACATTATTATCATGGTCAATGGGTTGAAAAGCCAACGATTGGTGATACAATTAGAAATTCCCAAACTGAAGATATCACTCAAACGATTCGGATTTTATATATAACTTCAGCATTAGCTATAATATTTGTTATAATTCTATTTTTTATTTTAGGAGGATGATATGATGGGTAGAACATTAATGATTCAAGGAACGGCATCAGATTCTGGGAAGACTTCGGTTGTTTCAGCTCTTTGTCGACATTTTCAACAGGAAGGTAAGAAGATTTTTCCTTTTAAATCTCAGAATATGAATAGCCAGTCCTATATGACGGAAAAAGGAGAAGAAATAGCATATTCGCAAGCGATACAAGCATTTGCAGCGAAACTTCCTGTCGATGTGCGGATGAATCCTATTTTGATGAAGCCAACAAGTGATACGGGTTCGAATATCATCTTTAATGGGAATTTATTAGGACATTACAGTGCGCGAGAGTATTTTGAAATGAAGCCAAAGTTAAAAGGTGAATTAGCAAAAGTAGTTGATGAATTGAAGGATACTTATGATTTAGTGATTATTGAAGGAGCAGGCAGTCCAGCAGAAATTAACTTAAATCAAAATGATATAGTCAATATGGGTATGGCTGAAATTGCTGATGCTCCAGTAATTATTGTTGCAGATATTGACTTAGGAGGGGTTTTTGCATCTATTTATGGAACTCTAGCCTTGTTGCCAGAAGGTAGTCGAAGTCGAGTTAAGGGTATTATTATTAATAAATTCCGAGGGGATATTAGTCTGTTACAAAGTGGTTTGGACCAAATTGAAGAATTAACTGGTATACCAGTCATTGGTGTTTTACCTTATCACGACTATCGGTTGAAAGCAGAGGATAATTTAGAAATGGAAGCTAATTTTGATGGTCTAGCAGAACTGTTCCGCGAACATGTCGATATGAATGCCATTGAGCGCATCATTGATGAAGGAGCTTAATATGGGGAAATTAATTCTAATAACAGGTGGGGCCAAAAGTGGGAAGTCTAGTGAGGCAGAGCGGCAAATTGTCGCAGCACAGCTTAATCCAGTAGCTTATGTTGCAACACAAAGTAGAGCTTTTATGGATAGTGAAATGGAATACAAAATACGCAAACATCAAGAAAGTCGACCAGAAAACTGGATAACGTTTGAGGAGTATATAAAAGTCGCAGCGTTACTTGAAAGTTTAGAGGGCTATCAGGCAGTATTGATTGATTGTGTGACACTCTGGATAACGAATCAGTTATTTTATTTTATTGATCAATCAGGCTATGATCATGAGTATAGCGAATATTCAAAAGAACAACTTGAAGCCATTGAGGGGTATCTTCTAAAAGAATTAAATCAAATTTTCCAAGCTATCGACAAGAGTCAGGCTAGTTTTTGGCTTGTCTCAAATGAAGTTGGACTAGGTATCGTTCCAGAATCAGCTTTGAGTCGTTTATTCCGAAGTTATCAAGGTTTAATTAACCAAGCTATAGCTGAACAAGCTGATGAGGTTTATTTCAGTATTGCTGGTATTCCTGTGCAAATAAAATAACTGGCGTAGAGCTAGAAAAACCAGCGTGTATTTATTGTGATACGCTGGTTTAAATTATTTATTGATACGCCTTGAAATAACTCGTACTATCTTGCTCAGATAGGCGTCGGAATTCATCCCGGGTCTCTTGAGGTAAGGAGCCACCGAAGTCCATGAACTCAACAAGGTCTTTAAAGGCCTTGTGGGGAATGGCTAAGTCCTCCAATTCTTCAAGGCTGACACCTAGGTCAATGGCGTCTTCTTGACCTGCTGCAAGTTTCTGAACGAAGTCGGGTTCTGTTACAAAGACGGAGGACATACCAACCATATCCGCTTGACCTAAGGCTTCCAGGGCTTTGTCTGGAGAATTAATGCCACCCGTTGCGATGAGGGGAACGCGACCATTAAGGTGCTCGTAGACAACTTCGTTGACTAAACGGCCTTTATGTTGACCTTCGCGAACTGTTTCGCGGAAGATATCATGGCCCCAGCTGGCTAAAGCGACGTATTGTAGGTCGCCTGCTTCAAGCAGCCAGTCGATATATTGATTGAAATCGTCGACCGTATAGCCAACGTCGGCCCCGCGGGTCTCTTCGGGGGTTCCGCGGAAACCGAGTATGAAGTCTTTCTTATGGCTATTATCAATAGCTTCTTGGGCCGCTCGGACTATTTCAATCCCGAAGCGGGCTCGGTTTTCGAGGATACCACCCCATTCATCCTCACGCTGATTGGAGAAAGTTGAGAAGAATTGTTGCGGGAGCAGTCTCTGGGCGTTGGAAATTTCCACACCGTCAAACCCTGCTTCAATTGCTCGGCGGGTTGCTTCGCCGTATTGCTGGATGACGTGTTCAATCTTGCGTTGTGACATTTCTAAGACATCGTGTTCCATAGGAGATTTCAGGCGCATGTAACTTGGGCCGTATACGACACCGTAGTCTTTTAAGGACACTTTGGCGAAGCGCCCAGCATGGGTCAATTGCAAGATAGCTTTTGCACCGCCGGCTTTCATTGATTCGGCCAGCTTGGATAGGCCATAGATGAAGGAGTCATCGCGGACACTTGGACCAAACTCGAAGAGTTGGGCATAGTCTTCAATATAGGCAGCCGTTGTTACTTGCAAGGGGGCCGATTTGCTGCGCCGTTCTGCGTAGCGGGTCTCTTCTTCTGTCACGTAGCCTTCGGCCGTGGAGGCATTCGTGGTAATAGGATTTAAAGTGAAACGGTTGGCTAATTGAATGCCATTGGGTAGGGTAAGGGGCTCAAAGAGTGGTTGATATTTGGGATTCATAGGGACCTCCTAAGCGTTTTTTTCAGTATAACATAGTGCTAGAAAGGGAACAAACAAGATGTTGAAGACGGTAAAGCAGATAATAAGCTCAAAAACTTCCTTTCAAAAAAATTAATTCATACGAAAATGAGACATTTTGCTTGAGAGAATGTTCATATCCTATATAATATGAATCATCTAAAGATTTTATGGGAAGATAGGAGGAGGCAAATGAAGCAAATCATTATTGCCACCCACGGGCAATACTCGGTGGGATTGAAAGACGCTATTGAAGTGCTTACCGGGGCAGGCGACCAAATTACGGCTTTAACCTTGCGACGTGAGGATCATATTGAAGATTATGAGGCTCGTTTCGTTGAAGAAATTGAAGGGGCAGAGGAGGGGGCCCTGGTCTTTGTCGATATGATTGGAGGTTCGCCTTATAACGTTGCGATGAAGTACCAGCCCCAGTACAAGAATTATCAAGTTATTTCCGGTGTCAATCTCGCTATGGTGGTCGAAGTGATGGAGTTTCTGGATCAAAAGAGTTTATCAGAATTATCTCATATGGCTAAAGAAGCAGGGCAAAAGGCCATTGAAGACTTTGGGGAAAGGTTGGAACCAGTGGTATCACTAGCGCAAGCTGAAGAAACAGCTCGTCAAGTAGGCGTGACTCAAATTACTCTTGCCCGGGTTGATCACCGGCTCTTGCATGGGCAAGTTGTGACGAAATGGTCAAAGATAGCGAATCCTACGGCCATCATTATTGTAGACGACGCCTTAGCCCAAGATGAGTATATGATTGAAGTATATCGCTCTTCAGCGCCGACAGGTGTTGAAGTGATTGTTGCACCGACAGAAGTGATTGGCTATGCTTACGAGCATCAGACGATGCCCAAGGGCAATGTAATGCTCCTCTTTAGAGATTTAGTGAATGTCCAAAGGGCCTATGAAGCGGGCTTGAGATTGGAACGCTTACAGTTGGGAGGAATTCCTAACGATGGCACGAAGCAGATGGTCTTTCAAGCGGTTAATTTATCCGAAGCTGACGTAGCCATTCTAAACTTAGTGGAAGCGGCAGGAACGGAGGTCTATATTCAAGTGGTGCCAGAGGAAGCTGGTATCACCTTCCAGGAAGCTAAAGGGAAATTAAATTAAGTTGAATTAAGAGGAGGGTAATGATGCAAAGTGTATTATTAATGGCCATTGTAAGTGGCTTATGGTATTGGTTCTCAGCTGGTTTAGCTGGGTATACCTTATTTTCAATGTTGAAGTCGCCAACTTTTATTGGTTTTTGCCTTGGCTTATTGTGGGGTGACCCCATCACAGGGATTATGGCCGGTGGATCGATTGAAGTTGTGTATTTAGGTCTGGTAGCTCCAGGGGGGAATATCCCGTCCGATAAGGCTTTAGCCGCCTTGATTGCTGTGCCTTTAGTATTAATGTCAGATATGTCCGTGGAATTGGCGGTATCTGTGGCAGTGCCAGTGGGTGCTATCGGTGTGTTGATTAACAACTTGAGACGTTATTTCAATGCGATTTTTGTTCATCGGGCCGATGAATTGGCTGTGGAAGGTGATGTGAAAGGGATTTGGCGTAATGCTACTTGGTATCCCTTAGCCCTAGGCTTTGTCATGCGTTTTCCAATTGTCTTTGTGGCGAATTATTTCGGGGCGGATTTAATTAATCAATTGCTGACGATTATTCCTGAATGGGTGCTTCATGGCATGAGCGTGATGGGTGGTCTACTGCCGGCTCTAGGTTTTGCTACGACTATCTTTATGATTGGCAAAAGAGAGTATATACCTTTGTTCTTCATTGGTTATTTCTTAGTGGAGTATTCAGGTTTAACGACGATTGGGGCGGCCATTTTTGGCTTGATGATTGCACTTATCATCAGTTACATGGGTGGCTTCCCACGTTTGCGCGGTGAGATTGCGGCCGAGTCGTCCAGGGAAGAAGTAAGCCCTAAGACAGCGCGCCGGACGAATCAAGACGCTATTGATGAAATGATGGGCCGTAAATAGTCAGGAGGATACACATGGAATCAAATAATAAAACACAATTAACTAAACGCGACATTACCCGCACATATCTTCGTTGGTGGTGGACAGCGGAAATTTCGAACTCTTTTGAGCGGATGCAGTCCCTGGCTTATGCTGCTTCCATGGGCCCTATTCTGGAGAAGTTATATGGTAAAGGTAGTCAAGGACTTAAAGATGGCCTGCAAAGACATCTTGCCTTCTTTAATACTCAGGCAATTTGGGGTGCGTTAATCATTGGTACAACCGTCGCCATGGAAGAGCAGAAGGCGAGTGGCGAAGATATTCCTGATGAGACGATCACCTCCTTTAAATCGGGGTTAATGGGGCCTTTGGCAGGAATCGGCGACTCCTTAGACTTTGGGACAATTCAGACGATTTTCTACTCATTGGCCGCTTCTTTTGCGGTGACAGGAAATTTCTTAGGGGCTTTCTTTATCGTCGCCTTCTCAGTCATTCACTTCTTTGTCGGCCTAGGTTTTATGCATACGGGCTACCAGCAAGGGCGCAAATCTATTATGGATATCCTACAAAGTGGTCGTATTAATGCCATGATTCAGACGGCTTCGATTCTCGGTATGTTTATGATGGGCGCCTTATCTGCGAATATGGTCCGCTTGGAAACACCCCTTGAATTCAATGTATCTGGATCGGTCATTAATGTCCAAGAAACCTTAGACGGGATCGTTCCTGGTTTACTGCCACTCGCAGCGGTTTTATTGGTATACTGGGCCTTGAAGAAAGATAAATTTACACTCAGTCAATTAATGGTGATTATTACGATTGTTTGCCTAGTGGGCGCCTTCTTCGGTATTTTCTAAAGAAAGGGTTAGATCATGAATAAGCGCGAGAATGTAATTAAATTGATGCATGGGGAAGCCTATGACTTTGTTCCGGCAGGTTTTTGGATTCATTTCGATGAGACGGTCAATCAAGGAAGTATTGAGGATAAGGCGCAGGCTCATTTGCATTTCGCCCAGGCGGGAGATTTATCCGTGGTGAAGGTGATGAATGAGAATGAGTTTCGCCGGAAAGATGCAGTCCAGAAAGCTTCCGATTGGGGGAAGATTTCGGTATGGTCTCCGAAGGACTCGCTATTTGCTGAGCAGCGCGAGATTTCTAATCGAGTTGTGGATTTATTGGACGGCGACTATTATTCCATTGGAACGGTGCATGGCTTAGTGGCCTCCCTGTCCCATAGTTCCGGTTTGAAGTACGCAGGTTCTTTGGAAGTGCTCTTAGAACATGCGCAACAAAATAAGCAAGCCGTCCTAGACGCTATTAAAGCAACTACGGAGAATGTCATCAATATGCTAAATGTAGCTCAAGAGACAGCTGTAGACGGTATTTACTATGCCGCTTTAGGAGGCGAAGCAGACCGACTGCCCCGTGAATTCTATGAAGAATTTATTGCGCCCTATGATTTGGCAATCTTGAAAGAAGTTCGCCAGAAACCAATTTTCCTCCACATTTGTAAAACCAATATCGATTTCGATCGGTTCAGCGCCTACCCAGCCGATGTTGTGAACTGGCCTATTTATGAAACCGGCCTATCCTTAACTGAGGGGGCAGATCGCTTTGAAAACAAAGTCATTCTCGGCGGCTTAGATGACCGCTCAGGCGTATTGGTTGAAGGCAGTGAGGCGGATATCCAAGCAGCGGTTAGTGATATTCTGGATGAAATGCAAGGTCGTCGCTTTATTCTAGGGGCCGACTGCACCTTACCAACGGAGATTGATTATGCCCGCATTCAAACAGCGGCTACCTTTGCTAGAGAGGCATAATAATGCAAGTAGATTATCAAGACTATGTCGAGGCTAATTATGCGGATATGCTTCAAGATGTTCTAAATTTAGTGCGCATCCCATCGGTGAAGCAAGCGGATGCGGGTGCTTACCTTTTCGGCCAAGCGATTCACGAGGTGCTCAATGAATTTGAGCGCCTTTGCCATCGTTTAGGCATGCACCAAATCCACCGGGAAGATGATTACTATGCGTGGGTCGAAATCGGTAATCCGACTTTGCCCTTAGTTGGCATCATTGGCCATGTGGATATTGTCGACTATGATGCGACTACCTGGGCCTTTAACCCCCTGGGTGAAGTGACAGCGGATACGATTTACGGCAGGGGAATCTCGGATGATAAAGGGCCAGTGGTCATGTGCTTATATGCGATGAAATATGTCCAAGACCACAATATTCCCTTGCGAATCCGCTTAATTGTCGGTGCAGACGAAGAGTCTGATTTCCATTGCGCTCAGAAATACCTTGCGAACCAGGAAGAAATGCCAGCTTATGGCTTAGTGCCTGACGCTAAGTTTCCGCTCGTTCTGGCGGAAGAGAGCATTTGGAATCTTAGCTTTCGTCTGACCTTGGCAGACTTGGGTTACCCTGATGCGGAGGGGCTGTCTGGCGGAACCGACACGAATATTATTCCAGATACAGCAGAAATCGTCCAAGCAGGTGAACGCCAAATTTTTAAAGGCGAAGCCGCCCACGCAGGAAACTACCAAGGCAAGCAGAATGCGATTATGGAGCTATTTAAAGCCAAGAAAGGCGCAACCGGAAGTTTCTTAGATCGCCTGGTCCCTTACCAGGCAGATGTGGCTTATGAAATTCCTTTTGCAAATGAAGCAATTGTCGTCAAGCCGACTAAATTGGAAATGACAAACGCTGACTCCGTTCTGCTGACCCTGGATATACGAGTTACAGAAAGTCTGGATATTTACCAGGCTAAACACGAACTGCTGAAGACTTTCAGACTCCAAGAAAGTCACATAACGCGAGAGAACATCGCCCAAGGCTACCGCTATAGCCAAGATCATCCGCTAATACAGAAACTCCTCGAAGTCTACCAGGATGCCTTGAGCAATTTGCCGGTGAGTCGCCCATTGAGCGAACCATTAGCCATTGCTGGCACAACCTATGCGAAATACTTCCCCAACTGCATCAGCTTCGGCCCAGGCTTTCCTGGTGAACATAGTCACGCCCATCGTGCCGATGAGCGCATACTCATCCAATCCTTCAAAGACGCGGCTTATATATACGCCCAAGCTATTTGTGCTTTTGTGGATTTTGAGTTGTAGGTAGGGCGGAGCAAGCAGGGTGTTGACGCTTGTGAGAAGGCCGCTCGATTTGTTGGTGAGTGGTTAAAGGAAACAGTATTCAAAATGCCGTTACTGGGTGCAGTAGCGGTATTTTTCGTTTGATAGATGAAGGAAGGGTGGGTAGGTAGGGTTTAGCGCGCCAGAGGATTCTGCCTCCTGGCTTACGTGGTAGGGTTCCACCACGACAGTGAAACTGCCTCAGACTAGCGTGGTGCACCTCTATCACGTCATTGGATTGGCTCAAGACTGACGTGGTGGACTTCCCCCACGTCATTGAATCTGCTTCTGACTGACGTGGTAAGACTCCCCCACGTCATTGAATCCGCCTCAGATTGGCGTGGTGGACCTCTACCACGTTATTGAACTTGCTCCAGACTGACGTGGTAGGGTTCCACCACGACAGTGAATCCGCCTCTGACTAACGTGGTGGACCTCTACCACGTCATAGAACTTGCTTTTGACTAACGTGGAGCATCTCCCCCACGTCATTGAATCTGCCTCAGACTAACCTGGTGGACTTCTACCACGATAGTGAACCTGCTCGTGACTAACGTGGTGGACTTCTCCCACGTCATTGAACCTGCTCGTGACTAACGTGATGGACCTCTCCCACGCCAGTGGACTCACTTTTACACAACAATATCCGACTTTACTGTCCAATTATCCTCTACAGTACCTCCAAAGACCTCTCTCAGCCGAGACGCACAACCCCAAGCAAGCCCATCCGTCAATCTCTTCTAAAGACTGAGATACAGTACTTACTGTGGAGCCCTATACTCATTCAGCTTTCTACGACAAATCCGAAAGGAGTCAAAGGATCTATCTCAACTCATTTGCTGATTCACTGATTTTTGTCTAAAAACATTCCTTGCTGTATAATAAAACAGACGATTAAAGCACTTTAAAGGAGGGGATAATTTGGATCAAACGTTGCAAGTGATACGAGGCACCTTATATGGCCAAGCGATTGGTGACGCTTTTGGGATGCCGGGAGAGCTTTGGTCGCGGGCGAAGATTCAGGACTATTTCGGGGAGATTAATGATTTTCTGGATGGACCAGAAAGCAATGAGGTGGCGAAGAATTTCACCAAGGGTCAGTTTACGGACGATACAGCGACGGCCTTGGTAATACTTGATTCACTTATTGCGACGGATTTTCAACCGAAGCAAGCAGATATTGCTGAGAAATTAATTCAATGGGGTGAGGTGAATCAAGCTTTTGAGAAGGAAATATTCGGTCCGTCGACGAAGGCAGCGCTGTTAGGGATGCGAGCAGGCAAATGTCGCGAAGAGCTTGGTGTAATTACCAATCAAGCTATTACCAATGGTTCTGCGATGCGCATTTCACCGATTGGTTTGTTATTCACGCCGGATGAAGCAACAGCTCTCATTGACTATGTGACAGAAATTACGGCCACAACTCACTCGTCTGATGTTGCGATTGCGGGTGCGGTTGTTGTAGCTGGTGCTGTGAGCTATTTTACCCAAGGGCGAGACTGGGCGGATATGCTGGAGTTTGTCTATCATCTGCATGATTTGGCCTTAAGCAAAGGGGCAGAGACTTATCAAGCGTCTATTAAAGAACGCATCAAACTAGGCATCAACTTAGCCCACCGCTTCCAAAATGCGGACCAACTCTTTTTGCAAGCTGTGTATGACTTATTAGGGACGACGACTTTGATTACGGAATCAGTTCCGGCAGCTTTAGCTATTGCTTACTATGCTCAGGACGTAACTCATTGTGCGAAATTATGTGCGAATCTCGGTGGGGATACGGATACCATTGGTTGCATGGCCTGTGCTATTTGTGGAGCTTACCAGGGCTTTGACCAGATTGACTCAGCCTGGGTAGAGTTGATTGATGAGGCGAATGCGGTTAACTTAGAAAACTATGCTCAAGCAATATATACACGTTTTAAGGAAGAAGGTAAGTTATATGAATAATGAAATACAGGTTCCTGATAACCAAAGACGCTCGACTCCGCGTGATTTATTCTTTATTTGGTTTGCGAATAATATTGGCATTCTTGGGATTGTTATGGGGACAATGATTGTTGGCTACGAACTAAATTTCTATCAATCACTTATGGTTGCAGCCCTAGGGGCCGGATCCTTTGCCTTGGTTGGATGGATAGGTGTCATTGGCCAAAAGACCGGAATTACGACCTTTGTCCTGTCACGAGCACCTTTTGGTATCAAAGGGAATATTATTCCTAATTTTGTCGCTTGGTTAAATTTAATTGGTTGGTTAGCGGTGAATATTGTCACGGGAACCCTTATTTTGAATGTGTTTTTCCAGAATTTACTAGGGATTGAAGGGACGTTTGTGACACTATTTTCTCTAGCTATTTTTGTCGCCTTGGTTTTATTGTCTGGACGGATTGATGCTAACCGATTGGCGAAAGTTCAGACCATCCTGACGTATGTCTTTGGTGCCTTAACCCTCTTGGTCTTATGGGTGCTTCTTAGGGATGCGAATTGGGGTGAGCTACTTGCCAGGCCTGCAGGGGGCTGGGCATCAGGCTTCTGGCCTGCTGTGTCGATTATCGCAGCTGGAACGGGAATCAATTGGGCCATTGCCGGTGCAGATTATGGCGCCTATCAAAAGCAGACAGCAGCCCATTCGAGCGTTTTTTGGAGCACGACGATCGGTGCCTTTATTCCGCTTTTTGTTATTTTGACAGCGGGGATTATACTGGGTAATATGCATCCAGCTTTTATTACGGCGGCTAATCCTATGTTAGATATCCATGCAGCTTTACCCAGTGGACTCGGCCTAGTATACCTTCTGACGGCTGTGGGCGGACTCATTCCCCAATGTATTGTCAGCCTGCAATCAGCCAATATGAACCTCGCATCCTTGAATATTCACATGAGCCAAAAAACTTCGATGCTCCTGCACGGACTCTTGATGGTGACCATTGCTTTATACGTGCTCTTCTTTTCTGCCTCATTTCTCAGTATCTTTGAAACCTTTCTCGGCCTGCTAGGCATTCTACTAGCTGCTTGGGCGGCAGTCTTTCTCGTAGATTACCTAATCAATCGCCGGCAAAAAGGGTACAATCTTGAACTACTTAAAGTAAAGGGACCGAATCAAGCTAATTGGCCCGCCATCAGCAGCTGGCTTGTCGGGGTAGGAACTGGCTTTCTCTTTACGAATAATCAGTTCTTTACCGGGCCTTTTGCGACAGGTCTTTTCGCCGATAATTCCTTGGGAGTACTGCTAGCGATGATAGTTAGCGCCACTTTGATGTGGCTGACGTCAACTGTGAGGAGGGGACATCATGCAAGCTAGAACCCTAGTAATTGGTGCAGCCGTCATAGACATCATTGTCAATATCGACCGCTTGCCAAAGACAGGCGATGATATTTACGGAGAACTCGAAGAAGTACTGGTCGGAGGTTGCGGGTATAATGTTCAGCGCCTTTTGACCCAAGCGGCGGTTGCCCATGATTTCTTCTGTCCTATTGGAGAAGGACCTTATGCCGATATAATTCGTAACCAGTTCCAAAAAGAAGCCATACAAATACTGGTCGAAGATGAGCGGATGGATAACGGTTGGAACATTGCCTTTGTTGAAGCTGATGGCGAGCGAACCTTCCTATCCGTGCCCGGAGTGGAAACGCATTGGCAAGCCGACTGGCAGGCCTATATTCCACAAGTTGTCTATGATTACATCTATCTATCCGGTTATGAATTGGAAGGTGAATCCGGCTGGGTCATTCTCGATTGGGTGACGCAAATGCCGGACGCTACCATTATCTTTGATCCCAGTCCAAGAGCAGACTTTTTGAACCGAGAATTATTACAACAAATTTACGCACTCTCGCCGATTATTCACGCCAACCAAGCCGAATTATTCGCCTTGTCTCAGCAAGACACCTATGATGCAGCGGTTAATGACTTGTACTCATACACACAAAATGACATCATAACTACAATGGGCGGCCAAGGAGCCCGCTATTATGATGGCGTTACGATGACGGAAGTTCCAGCTGAGGCAAGCCAAGTTGTCGATACAATTGGAGCGGGCGATGCCCACACAGCAGGCTTTATCATCGGCAAATCAAGAGGCTTGTCATCCTTAGCAGCAACAAAGTTAGGCAATCAGGTAGCTGGACAAGTGGTAGCCCAAAGAGGCGCTAGTTTAGCACAGTTACATCTGAATGAATGAAAAATCGGATATGCTCGTTCGATAAACTTAAATCGCCGTCGTTCATTGCAACGACGGCGATTTAAAATTGCGAGATATATCATGACTGCGCCAGCGAATCTGCTATTGACTGACGTGGTGCACCTTCACCACGTCAGTGCTTCCACCCCAGACTACCGTGGTGCGTCCTTACCACGCCATTGCACCCACCCCAGACTACCGTGGTGCGTCCTTACCACGCCATTGCTCCCACTCTTGACTTATGTGGTAAGGTTCTACCACGTCATTGCCTCTGCACCAGACTTACGTGGTAAGTCTCTACCATGTCATTGCACCCACCCCAGACTACCGTGGTTCGTCTCTACCACGCCAGTGCTTCCACCCCAGACTACCGTGGTGCGTCTCTACCACGTCAGTGCTCCTGCTCCAGACTACCGTGGTGCGTCTCTACCACGCCAGTGCTTCCACTCCAGACTTACGTGGTACATCTCCACCACGTCATAGAACCTGTCTCTGACTTACGTGGTAAGGTTCTACCACGTCATAGCCTCTGCACCAGACTTACGTGGTAAGACTCTACCACGTCATAGAATCCGCCTCTGACTACCGTGGTGCACCTTCACCACGCCAGTGCTTCCACTCCAGACTAACGTGGTGCACCTTCACCACGCCATTGCCCCCACTCCTGACTGACGTGGTGCACCTTCACCACGTCAGTGCACCCACCCCAGACTAACGTGGTTCGTCTCTACCACGCCATTGCCCCAACTCCAGACTAACGTGGTACACCTTCACCACGTCATTGCTCCCACTCCAGACTACCGTGGTGCGTCCTTACCACGCCATTGCTCCCGCTCTTGACTTACGTGGTAAGGTTCTACCACGTCATAGAATCCGCCTCTGACTACCGTGGTGCGTCTCTACCACGTCATTGCCTCTGCACCAGACTTACGTGGTAAGACTCTACCACGTCATAGAATCCGCCTCTGACTACCGTGGTGCACCTTCACCACGCCATTGCCCCCACCCCAGACTACCGTGGTGCGTCTCTACCACGCCATTGCTTCCACCCCAGACTACCGTGGTGCGTCCTTACCACGTCATTGCTTCCACCCCAGACTACCGTGGTGCGTCTCTACCACGCCATTGCTTCCACTCCTGACTTACGTGGTACATCTCCACCACGTCATAGAATCCGCTCCAAACTAACGTGGTACACCTTCACCACGTCATTGCCCCCACCCCAGACTACCGTGGTGCGTCTCTACCACGCCAGTGCACTCACCCCAGACTAACGCGGTGCGTCTCTACCACGTCATTGCTTCCACCCCAGACTACCGTGGTGCGTCTCCACCACGTCATAGAACCTGCTCCAGACTACCGTGGTGCGTCTCTACCACGCCATTGAATCCGCTCAAGACTAACGTGGTGCACCTTCACCACGTCATTGCTCCCACTCCAGACTACCGTGGTGCGTCTCTACCACGCCAGTGCTTCCACCCCAGACTAACGTGGTACACCTTCACCACGTCATTGCCCCCACTCCAGACTTACGTGGTAAAGTTCTACCACGTCATAGAATCCGCCTCTGACTACCGTGGTGCGTCTCTACCACGTCATTACACCCACTCCAGACTACCGTGGCACACCTCCACCACGCCATTACCCCCGCTACCAACTCCCATAGAATAGCTATCCCCGCCCGCAGATAAGTTAACAAGGGGGACGCATCTCTCAGTTTCGCACACACATCTGAGCCAGTTCCTTACGTCTGTTCTCAATAAAGATTGATGCCACGGCAATCGCCGTGGCTTCCTAAGAACAAACACACTGACTTCCACCTCCTGGTGATTCAAGCACTGGCCCCAGAATATAGAGGTAAATTTATATGCGCAAATATCCCACTATTGTATGTTTAATAGCTCATTATGTGCCAAAATGTACTTTGATGTTTATTACATAGGAGGAGTCGAATGGATCGATATTTAAATTGTTTAGAGAATTTATTAGAGAATCCTAGCTTCTTCATGATGCAATTAGCTAGTTCGATCGCTTTAATTGTATTAGCGTTTCTTTTTCTTAAGTTCTTGCTGTGGTTATTGTCTAGGCATATTGAAAGTGAGAAGACAACCCGGTGATTATACGGAATTTTAGAATAGTTGTTGCTTAAATCATGATCTTGTTGGTGGGTAACATTTGGTTCTCGCATACCCGATACTTGGGCCTATTATTCCCTTTGTGGCCTTAGCTGCTAAGTATTTAATTGTGGATATGGTAGCTTATTTCTATGTCAGTATTCGTTATCCCTTCTATATTGGTGATTTAATTGATTCGAATGGGATTACCAGCAGAGTCATTGATATGGATATTCTTGAGTTTAACCGTGACGAATTAGGAGATCTGGTTGAGACTTTGTCTCCAACAGGGTGTTACGTTTCTATGCTAAATCGCTTTATTTTCTCATCAACCGTGTATAATTATACGCCTGAAGATTCTTTTGTGATGCAAGAGGTAGATATTCTGGCCAGCTTTGAAGTTAATCGAGAAGAAGCACTGAGAATAGCAGGGAAGGTTGCTCATGAGAAATATACGTAAATTATCGATAATTATGACGAAGAGCAATTAGAAGTATTTAATTGCGATTTAGAATACCATGAATACAATCGTAAGCCCAAAATTCGCGCAGAACTCGATGCCAATGGCTTTAGAATCTATATTCAATACTTCAGTTCCGTTACTGAACTCGGTAAGAACCGGATGATTATGCAGAATGGCCTCTATGACACCTTTGAAGCTAAGAATATTGAAATGCCAGTTCCAATGTATATTCGCATAGAGCAATAATAATTAAAAATGACGCAAAGCTCCTAAGCTTTTGCGTCATTTTTTTGAGATTATAGTTCGATGCAGTTTGCCTTTAGATAGCCATGTCTTTCGAGTTGCTTTGCTAATTGGATGAGGAGCAATTCCTGACCTCGCTTGGCAGCAAATTGGGAACCTAATGGCAAGCCGTCCGCATTCTCGTAAAGGGGCAAGGAAATAGCGGGCTGGCCGGTAATATTCATTAAGGGGCAGTAAGAGGTTCGCTGATATACGTGATCAAAGGCTTCATGGGCTAATTCCCACAGGGTTTGTGGCGGTAGGGACGAAGCGCGATTTATCCGATCTACCAATGATTGGCTATAGGCGAGGGCATCGTTCCTCTGGGCCACAGCTGATGTTGTTGGTGTCAAGAGAACATCATACTGTTCGTAAAAGCGGTCCATTTGAGCGATTAATTCGTCTTGATATAAGACGAAATCTGAATACGCAAAGGCTGGAATGTGTGGCCCGGTTTGGTAACATAGCCAGGCAAGTGGGTCGATATCTTCGGCTTGAATTTGCTGGCCAGATTCTTTAATACGCAGAATATTCTTGCCAATTTCAACGGTTAGAATCATATAATAGTAATCCATCAATTCATTATAATCAACCGGTAAAGCGATAGCTTCGACTTCATGGCCTAAATTTCTCAAAGCCTGAACCGTCATTTCAATAGCCTGTATAGCATCGGAACTGTTTCCCTGTCCTCGCGGATGGTCAGTGGTGTAGGCAATCTTTAAGGGCCTATCGATAGCCTTTAATTCATCTTCTTGAATGATGGGTAAGGTATTGCGACTAGGATTTGGCATCGCTTGGAAAACTTGAATACCATTGAAGATATCCCGAACCGAACGAGCGATAAAGAAATTCCCCGATAAGCCATTTATCCGACGCAATACTTGAGGACTTGCAGCAATGCGACCATGGCTGGGCTTGAGACCAATTAATCCACAGTCTGAGGCGGGTACCCGGATTGAACCTCCTGCGTCTGAGGCTGCCGCTAAAGGGACCATGCCTGATTTAGTCGAAGCAGCCGCGCCACCTGAAGAACCTCCTGGATTATAGGCTAAGTTATGCGGGTTTCTGACTGAGCCGAAATACAGAGAATCGGAGACGGTTTTCAAACCAAATTCTGACGTATTAGACCGACCAACGAAAATCATGCCTGCTTCACTAGCGATTCTGATAAAATCATCCGTGGTGGTGGATTTCTTGCCTAGAAAGAGTTTGGAACTTTGAGAACTGACCGACCCCTTCCACAGTTGACCTAAATCTTTAAGTAGAATCGGCACACCGAAGAAAGGCGAAAGCTTCCGGCGCTCAGCAGATGAAAGTGTCGCGAGATGTTTATCTAAGCGTTTAGCTCGTGCAAGAGCTTGGTCTTGATAAATATAATTCACTGCATTCAATTGAGGATTTAAGCGGTGAATATTCTCAAAAGCATACTCGGTGACTAACTTCACCGAATAAGAGCCATCTTTAATAGCCACGCCATAATGTGTTGCGTCATGCTTAAATAACATAGGCATCCTCTCCCAAAGTATAATAATAAATTGCAAACAACAAATTGTATATTATAAAAGACAAAAAAAGAAAGCCCAGTCATTCTATTATAATCATAGGATAACTGGAAGCTTATCTTTGCTTCTTGACGGAAGACAGCAACAGTAATTACTGTCTATGATTATATTGAATAGTTTACCATATTTTATCAAAAAATAAAATATTTTTTGGGAAATTATACAGACATTCGACTTTCTTCAACTGTACTAAGAAAATCGAAATTATAGGCCTCAACCTCGTTTAACAGCTGTTGGGGGGAAGGTCTCACCATTGAAGCATTCCTTGCACCAATTTTGCCCTTGGAAATGAGCCTGTAATTCTTCGGAGGTGAAGATATAACCGTACCGAGCATAAATTTCATATTTACCTAAATGTATTTCTTCGATTGAACGACTCGCAACTCCGCATGACTTAAATATAATTCCTTGCTTTGTGAGAATATCATAGTCTTTTCCTCCTATTTATAATTGCTTCTTTGCTTACCTATAGTATACCAAGAGCCAGTATGCAAATGGAGGAAATTTCCTGACTGGTCATTTATTTAGCTCGAATAACAAAAGACACTTTTCAGATCAGAAAAAGGCGAAACATACTAGGCAAGAAGGGATTTTTTTGGTATGCTAAAGAGTGTCTTTGGAGATATAGCTCAATCGGATAGAGCATTCCTCTCCTAAAGGAAAGGTTCCCGGTTCAATTCCGGGTATCTCCGTTTATGTTGCTGATGCAATAAGGTTGAGGGTAGTTTCGCCCAAAATACTTTGCAATGCTCCAAAAACACTATTCCTAGTGTTGTCAGATATTGCTTGTAATTTGTCAATGGTTTAAGGCATATTTTCTGATTTTTTGAATTAGATTGACTTAATAGTTCACCTATATTCATACCAATCTTTAGGAACAAGCTTGCGTGCATATTTTAGCGCGCGGCTTGTTTTTCAATATACTATACTTACCCGTGCTATTTATATTTCAGGTAATTAGTATCAAAGCCCTCACAAAAAGAGCACCGAGCATTATTCGCTCGGTGCTTTCTTCATATGCTTATAAATCGATATTCTGTCCGCCAGTTACGCCGTAAATTTGGCCGGTAACGTAGCTACTATCTTCTGAAGCAAGGAATACGTAAACCGGTGCAAGTTCTACGGGTTGGCCAGCCCGTTTCATTAGGCTATTTTGGCCAAATTTCTCAAGTTCTCCCGGTAATTTTCCTCCATCAAGTTGTAGGGCTGTCCAGATTGGACCAGGTGCCACACTATTGGCACGAACGCCTTTGTCAGAGAAGTATTTCGCTAAGCTAACAGTGAGGGAGGATACGGCGCTATTTGTTGCAGCGTAATCCAATAGGGTCTCACTTGGTTCAAAGGATTGGACAGATGTTGTCGTGATGATGCTTGAACCAGCCGCTAAATGAGGTTCAGCTTCTTTAATCATCTCAAACATACTAATGATATTGACTTGGAAGGTGTCATTAACTTGTTCCATGCTTAATTCGCTAAGACTCTTACGTGCGAATTGTTGGGCAGCATTTAAGACAAGAATATCTATTTCGCCGAGGAAATCTAAGGCTTTCTTGAATACACGACTCGCTTCACCAGCCTGACGGAAGTCACCTTGAATAGCTTTGCCTCGTTGGCCTGCTTCTTCAATTAACTTAACGGTTTCTTCAGCATCCGCTTCTTCGCCTGCTAAGTAATGAACGACCACGTCTGCGCCTTCACGGGCAAAAGCGATGGCTGCAGCGCGTCCAATCCCAGAGTCCCCGCCAGTAACTAGGGCATGACGGCCTTTGAGTTTGCCAGTCCCTTGATAGCTTGCTTCACCACAGTCAGGTAAAGGCGTCATTTCAGCTTGAACAGCTGGGGACTTGCTTTCCTGTTCAGGATAGCCTTCCTCGCGGTACATATGTCTAGGATCTTTTAAATTTTCTTGAGCCATCTACTCCACTCCTTATTTGTTGATATATTGATGTTAACACACAAAGAGTCAACATACTAACAAAACGGTTTGGCCTGTAGATTTATTCATTCTTAGCGAAAAACGAAAAGCGTACACTTCTACCTTAAGAAAAGGAACGTAAGCTATTCTCCTAAAGCTTGGCTGTAGGCAATAATTTGGTCGACGCTTTGATCTAGAAATTGAATCGTATTCATAAGCGGCTCTTCAGTGCTAATATCCACTCCCGCTATCCGGGCTGCTTCTACTGGCGGGATATTGCCTGTTGTAAGGAAGGTTTTCCATTGATGAATAGCTTCTTCATGCCCCTTGCGGATATTCAAGAAGGCTTGGGTAGCTATCGTGAGACCGGCACTGTAGGTATATGGATAAAGTCCTAAATAGTAATGGGGTTGACGCATCCATGTTAATTCTGCCCCCGAATTCATCTCGACTGCATCGCCCCAGAAAGCATGCAAGACGTCCAATTTTATCTGAGATAAAGTTTCCGCTGTAAAGGCTTCGCCCCGGTCAATGCGGCGGTATACTTCACGTTGGTAAGCTGCTTCAAGCAGGTGGGTGACGAAATTGTGGAAATAAGTATTGCTAATCATGTTGCTTAAGGCATAGCGTTGTGTTCGAATATCTTCATTGCTGTCTAATAGATGCCCGGTAAGGAGCAATTCATTAAAGGTAGAGGGAGCTTCCACAATATACATGCTCATGTCCGCTGAAAGCACCGAATTATGGCGGTCCGACTCAAGCATTTGACCCGCATGGCCAAGTTCATGAATGAGGGTGTAAACGTCTGATAATTGGCCGGTCCAGGACATGAGGATATAGGGATGCACGTCGGCGGCCATGGTTGCAAATCCACCGGTTGATTTACCAATATTTTGCGCCCAATCTACCCAACGCTCTTGGTAGGCGTCTTCAATGCGGGCGAAGTAGTCTGGTCCCATGACTTGGCAGGCTGCTTCAACGTAGGTTTTAGATTCTGCGAAACTTACTGGAGAGCTGAAGGCAGGGTCTAAGGCAATCTTCAAGTCTGCATAGGTCATTTGCTCCAAGTCTCGTACTTCTTGGACATGGCGAATGTATTTCTGCATCACGGGTGCTAAATGCTCCATAATTAGATCGATTTGCCGGTGGTACAAGCTTGCATCGACCCGCTGTTCGTCTAAGAGATAGTCAATAACCGAGTCATACCCCCGCACCGTTGCTTGAGCTTTCTCGGTCATAACATGGCCATAATAGCTACTCGCAAAGGTATGTTGATATTTGGCTAATTCTTTGGCAAAGCTAGCAAAAGCCGTCCGGCGAACTGCCGTATCCTCATGGTACATGTATAAATCTTCATAAAGGACAAAACTCATTGGATAAATTTGCCCGTCCACCTCGAAATCAGGAAAGCTTAAATCGGCCAACTTCGCCTGATTATATAAGTCATAGAATTGGTCAAAACTTGGTTGGAAGTGAAGCAGCGTCTTTTCAATTTCAGCCCCTAGATAATCTTTCTTCTGGTGCTTGATTCGGCTTAAATAATCTTCGAAATACGGCTCAAGATCAATAGCAGCATCGAGTAAGCTCTCATCAGCTTCAAGTAATTGATAAGTGAAGAATTGCAGCGTCTGCTGGACTTTCTGATGGATGTGCATGTAAGCTTGGTAGCGCAAAAGAGCCTCGGAGTCTGTTCGATCTACTTCAACTGGAAGCATGACATAATGGCTTAATTGAGAAGCGAGAGTATCGATGTCTTCTAAGGCGCGTAAGGCTTTAATGAGCTGTTCAGTACTGAGAGTTCCAGCTTGGTATGTTTCTTGAAATTGAGTAGCTAGGTCTTGGTACTGCTTTAATGCTTCCTGGTAATGAGCTTCATCCGAGAAGATTGCAGTTAAATCCCAAGTTGCTTGAGTCTCTACTTCTGCTCTTAAAGGAAAAGTGTGTGTATTTGACATAGGCATCCTACTTTCTGTTATAGTGCTATCATAGTATCACATTTAACTAGATGACTTTCTCTTGCATTCGAATTGTAAAAGCACTATAATTAGGTTAACCTAAAAAACGAGGGAGGAATGAGTCAATGGCAATGACAAAAGAACAAGTACAAAGGATGGCAAATGACCCAGGCTTTATCGCAGCTTTAGATCAAAGTGGAGGTTCCACACCGAAAGCTTTAGCCAATTACGGGGTAAGCGAAGATACTTATCAAACTGAAGAAGAGATGTTTGATAAAGTCCATGAAATGCGCACCCGTATTATTACTAGCCCGGCTTTTACCTCGGATAAAATTATCGGCGCGATTCTTTTTGAGAATACGATGGACCGTGAAATCGAAGGGGAATATACAGCGGATTACTTACTAAATAAAGGCATTCTACCTTTCCTGAAAATTGACAATGGTTTAGAAGATGTGCGAAACGGTGTGCAACTGATGAAACCCATGCCCGAATTAGCCGACTTACTCAAACGTGCCAATGAAAGAAATATCTTCGGTACGAAAGAGCGGTCAAATATCTTAGAGTTGAATGAAGAAGGGATTAAAGCAGTCGTTGAGCAACAATTTGACGTTGCCCGTCAAGTAGTGGCTGCAGGTCTGGTGCCAATTATTGAGCCAGAAGTTAATATTGACGCACAAGATAAAGAAGCAATTGAAGAAGTACTCCTCCGCGAATTAAAAGCACAATTGGATACTTTAGGTGAGGAAGATTATGTCATGCTGAAACTCACTTTACCTACAAAAGCTGGCTTGTATGATAAATTAGCGAGCTATCCCAATGTTGTCCGCATTGTAGCATTGTCAGGTGGCTACCCGCTTGACTTGGCCAACCAAAAGCTGAAAGAGAATAAGGAAGTTATCGCAAGTTTCTCCCGGGCCCTATCAGAAGATTTACGGGTCAGCCAATCAGATGAAGAATTTAATGAAACACTTGGTCAAGTAATTGCTTCAATTTACGACGCTTCTGTGAATAAAGCATAAACATAAACCAGAAAAATCCCCAACTCGACGCGACTCCGAGTTGGGGATTTCCTTACTTGTGCGCTTTGTAAATGTGCACATTAATCTGTTGCTCAGCAAGTTTTTCGGCATACTTATTCAAGTGAATACTAATAATTCGGTCGAAATGATACGGTGCGGTTGGCTTACTTTGTTTAGCGTCTTCTGCAATAAATTGCATCAGCTCGGTTAAAAATTTGCGCTGCAGGACATCATAATGCCAAAAGCTATCATAAGGACCGTAATTTCGGTAATGCTCTTCAGGAAAGAAAAGTACCTCAAGCAGAATCGTTTCTTTATCCTGCGTCTTACCGATAGTATACATATTCGAAAAGTGGTGCATAGGTGCCATAATCGGGCTTAGCTCAAGTAAATTAACCTCTGTCAAATCGCATAAGCGCTCACCACTATGGTGGCTAAGAAAGTCTAGTAAATAATTAGGGTCATTATGAAACAAATAATCCAGTTCCATAAACGCTAAGATGTGCGGGCCCATCTCTTCGAGAAAATCGTCCATATTCATGCTACTCGTCTCCTTTACACTACCCTAAATATACCACGTATTATAATTATAGCAAAGAAAAATAAGCTTTATCATATATTATTTAAAATAACGATATATTGGATTGTTTGAATTTATCGAAGCTGATAATTCAGCTAGTTTTAGTCAGATAAAGGAAGTCTCAGGCATTTTCTGGAATATTCCATCCAAAAAAATGTCAATCCAATACGACCAATTCCGTAGGAAAGTCTTCCGACGGAATAAAAATCAGCCAAAATTCCGTGGAGAAGCCGTCCGACGGAATCGAAATGCTTCAAAATTCCGTGGGACCCATTCTCCACGGAATGTCAGAACCGGCACCGTACGATCGGAACCTCTGCCTGAATCAGTCCATACACTCATACCAAAAATAAGCCGCCAACCTAGCTACAGGTGGCGACTTGTATATGGTGTGTATTTACATGGAAGGCAGTATGCGTGTGGCTTCTTGAACCCTAGGCATCCAACAAATCCAGGAGTGTTCGCTTATAAGCTAGAAACTCAGGTTGGAATATTTGCGTATCGATGTCTGCTTCCGGCAGATTAATTTCTCGTCTTTGACACTTTCAAAAGCAAAAAACCGCCTATAAGCCTGATTTTACAGTCTTTTAGGCGGTTTTCTTTTTGCTGAAAAAAGCGTACTATTTGTTTATTTTACCTGAGGCAGAAAGTTTTTTTATCTTATTAAATTCTTTGTCACCAATAAATTGATAGTCTGTTCGAAAAGGAAAGATAGAATGTAACTGATCCGTTAAAGGTGTACGTTGATACGCAGGGATATATCCCTCGCCTTGTATTTCAAACCATCTCATCTCTTCTAAGCATTGTAAAATCTCAGAACAAGTATATTGATCGCCTAATAATTGGGAGACGATACGATACACAAGAAGGGCAATAAAACAGACTAAGAAGTGAGCCTCTATACGAGTTTCACGATGTAGATAAACAGGTCGTGCTTTAAATTCTGTTTTCATTATCCGGAAACTTTCTTCTATTTCCCAGCGCTGGTGATTAATTGCAACGATTTTTTCAGTATCGCCTTCTAAATTAGTGCACACGCAATAAAAGCCATCATATTTAGCTTCTTCGGCAATTTTCTTCTCATTGAGTGTATATACAGATTCATCAGCCACCTCACCATTTTGTGTAATATTGACTTGTTGAATAAAGCGGGCCGGACTGTTTGGATTACTATTTTTTGTAGGATCTTTTTGCCCCATCTTTTTAATAGCTCTGTCAATTTGTTTATTTCGGATTTCTTTTTGGTAACGATCATATTTAGGTGAATAGGTCACAATCATTTTTTGCTCAAGTGGCTGGACACCTTTCTTTTTTTCCTCTAGTGTAGGGTCTTGCTTATACCATCGTTCTTTATAGTAAATTCGTGTATCGTTTTCTAGGTCATCAATTTCGTTCAAATTATATGTTTTATTGCTGGAAAACGTCTTCCAACCAAGAGGGGATAGAGCCCAATCTTTCTCGACTTTCTTTAATTTCTTTAGAGATTGCGTGGTAATAAACGCTCTGTTTTTTATCGAATTAAAGCGACGATTATTTGTTGAGGATAGACCCGCATCTGTACAGACGACAAATTTAGATAGCTTAAAATCTTTTAGAATTCTTTTTTCCAAAGGTTGTAAGGAAGGCTGTTCATTTTCGTTGCCTCCAAATAGACTAAAAGCTAAAGGAAAGCCCGAACCATCCATAAAGAGTCCCATCTGGATAATTGGATTTGGGCGGTTTTCTTTTGACTTCCCATACTTTCGCTTCCCATCCTCTTCTTCAATTTCAAAGAAGAAATTAGTGCAATCATAATAAAGAATGTGATTGTTTCGTTCCACGTGCATAGCACTCTCTTTATAGATATGGGATTGGAGAGCTTCTGAATATGCTGCAAGATGCTCCAATGCACGATATATGTGATGCTGCTGAAAAGTAGGTGGTTCAAGATAGCTTTGAGCTTGTGCATAGGCACTACGTTTTGAGGTGGGTTCAACCATGCGATTCGTCACGAGCATGGTCAATACGTCAAATAGCGAGAACGAAAGATGTGATTTTGCCTCAATCTTTTCAAGAAAGTTATCCAGTTTAAGTAATGACAATATATTTTGAACGTACAAATAGGTAATCTCTTTGAGGGGTCGGTGCTGGTACTCGATCAGTTTACTGCGATCAAAAACTGAAATAATACGTGTCTTTCCTTCTTTTTCTTCTTTCGTTAATTTCTTGGCATAAGCTTTTGCCCATTCGAGAGGCTCTTGATCAGGATATTTCGCTTTGATTTCGTCGTAATTTCCTAAAGTTTCCACAATTTTTGTAGTTTTTTTGCCATTTTTCATGACGTCTTTGATGATGGAATAGGAAATTGAGTTTTTTGATTGACTTATTTTCACACGCATATTAACACCTCCGAGCATTATTCTTAAGCTAATTATAACATAGTACGAAATAGTACGCAATTATTTCAAGCGAAATTTGACAAAAAAATAAAGCCATGACAGGCTTTTGGAGGGTTCTTATGAAATGGAAGTGTCAAACTCCCGACACTCATACCAAAAACAAGCCGCCAACCTAGCTACAGGTGGCGACTTGTATATGGTGTGTATTTACATGGAAGGCAGTATGCGTGTGGCTTCTTGAACCCTAGGCATCCAACAAATCCAGGAGTGTTCGCTTATAAGCTAGAAACTCAGGTTGGAATATTTGCGTATCGATGTCTGCTTCCGGCAGATTAATTTCCAAGGTTTCGATGATTTGTCCGGGCTGGCCAGCGATGACATAAACCCGGTCAGCCAAGAGTATGGCTTCATCGATGTCATGGGTAATTAACAGGCTGGAAATATGCATTTCCTTGCGGTAGTTGATGAACCAACGGTGCAAGGAACGCCGAGTCATCGCATCTAAGGCGCTGAAAGCTTCGTCAAGAAGTAACCACTCACGGCCAAAGGCTGTAGTTCTCAAGAGGGCGATACGTTGCCGCATACCGCCACTCAGTGCTTTGGGATAGTAGTCTGCCCATTGATTGAGTTTGAAATTTTCTAGAAGTTGGTAAGCCTTTGCCTGTGCATCTTTGGTTTTCTCCTCAGCAATTAAGCGAGGCAACATGATGTTCTCGAGGATTGATTTGTGCGGAAGCAGCATATCTTTTTGGAGCATGTAGCTCACTTTCCCTTGAATATTAGGGTCCCCATTGATTTGAATTGTTCCGCTTTGAGGCGCTAGTACGCCAGCGATGAGATTAAAGAGGGTCGTTTTGCCTACGCCACTACGTCCAAGAATCGCAATGGTCTCTCCTTGACCAACATACAAGGAAATATCTCGAAGAACATCATGGTTTTCGTAGTGGTAACTCACGTTCTTTACTTCAAGCATCTAATCACCTAAGAATTCATTCGTGAAATGAGACTCCTGAGTTAAATCAGCTTCGACTAAATCCTTATCCCAAAGCCATTGATAGAAGGCATTCCAACGGGCTTCGTCGATATGCCCCCATTGGCTAGGGTCGCTGGCGTATTGCTCACTGATCCACGCTTGGGAAGCATGTACCATATCACGCTGGTCTTCCAATTCAGGGGCGTGTTTGAGCAGAATATCGGCCGCTTCTTCTGGGTGTTCCATCGCGTATTGGTAGCCTTTCTTAATGGCTTGGATAACTGCTTTGGCTTGTTCAGGATTTGCCTTGAGATAGTCATTATTGGCGATGATGACCGGAGAGTAGAAATCTAGTTCCTCAGCATAATCTCTGAAGTAGAAGAAGTTCGTAGGAACGTCTAAAGAATCAGCCAGGAAGCCATCCCAAGCGTAGTATACCCAAGCAGAATCAAATTGCTCGGTCGCTAAGCCAACAACAGAGTTGTCTGCTTGATTCGGGATAAGTTGAATATCTGAGAAGTTACCACCTTCAGATTCAATGATATAGCGGAGCATCCCTTGTTCAATCGGATCATTCCAAGTTCCGTAGCTATGGCCAGCTAAATCGGTTGGCTCTTGGATGTTTGCTGCTTCAGCAGAGATAATGCCCGAGGTATTATGCTCAAGAATGGTTGCCACTGCAGTAATCGGTAGCCCTCCAGCTAAGCGATGAGCCATTGTATCTTGGAAACTAATGCCAAAAGGCGCGTTCCCTAGGCCAATCAGTTCCGTCACACTTCCTTGGGGTGGCCGTTGGACGTTCACAGCCACACCAGCTTCTTCGAAATAACCGAGTTCTTCCGCAACAAAAATACCGGTATGATTGGTATTCGGCACCCAATCTAAAACGAAATCAATCGTCTCAGGTGCATCAGTTGCTTGGGCGAAGGCCGTTGTTGGCCAGAAACTAAAGAGGAGAAGCAATATTGTACATATTTTGGTCATGGTTAAGTTCCTTTCTTAGCGTGAGAGCGCTTAGTGTCTCGGTGAAGCCAAGGCATTGAGAAGTGCTCTATAAGCGATACGAGCCAAATAAAGAGGAGACTAATTAAAGAAATAACGGCAATTACAGCAAACATATGGTCATAGCTGAAGGCGTTCTTCTTCTGGATCATATAGACCCCTAAACCTTCAAAGCCACCTAGCCATTCGGCAACCACCGAACCGACAAAAGCATAAGAGACACTAACGCGTAAGCCACTGAAGAAATAGGGGAGGGCGCCAGGGAGCTTGACATGTTTAAGAATATCCCAGGTATTGGCCCCCATCAGCTTCAACAATTGCACCGCATCTTGGTCAACGTGGCTAAAGCCGTTCAACAAATTAATGACAATTGGGAAGACCGTCGTTAAGACGACAAGGACTATTTTGGGTGCCATATCGTATCCAAGCCAGAGAACAAGGATTGGTGCAATCGCAACGGTTGGAATCGTTTGACTGACGACAAGCAGAGGATAAACCGCCTGGCGAATGAGGGGAAGGCTGTCCATAATTAGTGCAAGGACAACCGCAATCATTACACCAATGCCGAGCCCGATGAGTGCCTGCATGAGGGTAACCTGACTATGATGCATTAAGTTCGGCCAGTCCCTCACTAAAGCTGCGATTACTTCGGTCGGTGACGGAATAATAAAGGGTGGCAGCCAAGCTAAGCGCACGCCCATTTCCCAGAGAATCACAAGAACAACCGCAAGCAGCCAAGGGCTAAGTTTACGAGCGATATTTCGCCAATTTGTCTTCACTGGTCAACATCTCTCCTTCTTTGTGATAACGTAATTTGACGTTGACGAAGATGTCTTCACCGTTCTCGCCGGCAATGACAACCGCTTCTTCAAGCACTTGCATAAGGCGGGCAAATTCGCCTTCTAAAGTGGTCTCGAACGCCCCCACACTCATGTGAATATCTTGCTGCGCTTGAATATGGGCAATCGCCCGGTCAATTGCTGCAAGGCTGCGCTTTTCTTCGGTATACAAGGGGAGTACTTGAAAAGCAATACTTCCTCTAGACATATAAAAATCCTCCTTTCACTGAACACAGAGGTCCTGAAAGGAGGTATCGCATGCGTATATTAATCGATTCACTTGAATCTACACATCCCTACGTAAGTCCTAACTTAATCAGGTTAAAGAGTTTAGCACGTGCTATCTCAGCCCTAAAGGGCACCCCTTGTGTCTTTGCATCATTATAGCACGCTAATAGGAGGAATTCAACCAGCCAATGCAAACGCTTTAATAGGACGGGAGAATACGCTATAATCTTGCGTTTGACACTTCTAAAGGCCAAAGGGTACCTAAAACCTCTTTAAATAATCATTTCAGAGGAGTTTATGCCAACGGAGAAAAGCGTACTATTCGTACTTTAATACAAAAATATTTAATTTTTTTGAAGTATGAAGTATAATGTAAGTGTCAAAGCAATCTAATTCATAGAGCGTTTTTATACAAGGAAAATGTGATAATAACAATGTTTTGTCATATTTGTAGCTGATGAAAAAATAGTACGAAAAATATGCACGAGATATTTGACAATATAAGTGCTATACACCAACGTTTAGAGAGAGTTTTTAGGCTGGCAAGTGTCAAAGTCTCGCAAATGCAAACGCTTTAACAGACGGGGGAATATGCTATAATTTAGTTTGGAGGGCATTATGGAACTACTCATGAAACAAAGAATCAGATCCTTAAAGCAAGATTTCGATATATATAACTCAGCTGGAGAAGTCATGTATGAAGTGAAAGGAAAATTCTTCTCGCTCGGCCGGGAGTTAGCTATTTATGAAATCGGTCAAAACCAGATGCGGGCGAAAATCAAACAGAAACTTCTAAGCTGGATGCCTCAAATGGATATCTATGTCAACGATACACTGGTAACCAGTATCCGCCAAAAGCTGACCTTCTTTCGGGAAGCTTACGACGTGAGTGGCTTGAATTGGCGCATTGAAGGAGATATACTCGCTTATAATTATCAAATATATGATCAAAGCGGGGAGCTTCTAGCGAGTATCCAGAGGAAATTACTTGCTTGGAGTGATACATTCAAAGTTCACATTAATAACGAGCTAGTTGATCCGATATACGTCATTGCCGTAGTTATGGCAATCGATTTAGTTGCCGATTCTGCCGATGCTGCCGTTTTATAGAGGAAGGTGCATAGACATGAAACTTTATATGAAAGAGCGCATTGTATCACTGACAGATAATTTCGATATTAAGGATGGCAGAAATAAACCGGTCTACCGAGTTAAAGGCAAGATGTTCTCAATTGGCCGCAAATTCAAGATATATGACGCTCAAAGCAATGAAGAATTAGCCCAAGTTAGCGAGAAAATCGTCTCCTTATTGCCTCAGATGACAGTTAAAGTCCACGGTAAAACCGTCACAAAGATTAAGAAGAAGCTGACCCTCTTTAAAGACCGTTACAAACTTACTGACATCGGCTGGTATATCGAAGGCGATATTATGGATTACCGCTATAGTATCTATAATGAAGATAAGCAAAGAGTAGCCAAAATTCGCAAAAAACTTGTCTCCTTAAGTGATTCTTTCGTCATTGACATTGAAGATAAATCCATTGATCCAATCTATGTTGTAGCCGTCGTCTTAGCTATTGATATGGTGCGCGATAAGGAACGCGAAGAGATTCAAGAAGCGAATAGTTAAGCATATGGATTCCCAAGTAAAGCCCTTGCGCTGCCACATCATATGATGAAGCAATATGCTAAAGGCATCAATATGTATACAGACTAAGAAAGCACGCTAGGTAAATTAGCGTGCTTTTTAACATTGGATTGGGGAAGTTGCTCGCTAGGGCTTGGCCAATCCTTTATTCTAAAACTGGTCATCAATACATGACCCGATTCCGTGGGGAGCAGGCCCGACGGAATAAAATCGCGTCAAAATTCCGTGGGAAATAAGTCCCACGCAGTCCAAACGGCTGAAAGTTCCGTGGAGACCCTGCCTCACGGAATAATGCCCAAAATTTATTCCGTGGGAACCAGCCCCCACGGAATAATCAAACAGATTGAACGAAAATCGGCGTAAATTTAAGCCTGCTCAATTTGTAAATACGCCCGACCTTGGTGCTCCCGAATACTTACAGGCAATTTATAGGTCTGCGTCAAATTCTCATCGGTTAGCACCTCCGCTTTAGGGCCTTGAGCGACAACTGATCCATCTTTAAGTAAGAGGAGATGAGTGATAGCAGGGGTGATCTCTTCTATATAATGCGTCACATAGAGAACTTGGGTCTCACTGGCCGCTAAGCGATCAATCATAGCTAAGACTTCTTCCCGAGCCTTTACATCAAGCCCTGCACACGGCTCATCTAAAATCAACAGCCTCGGCCGGTTCATTAAGGCCCGAGCAATGAGGATACGACGTTGTTCACCTTGGGAACACGTGCGGTAATATTGCTTTGTTAAATAACCAATACCCAAACGTTCCAAAATAGCTTCAGCCCGAGCCTCATCTTCTGCCGTAATCTCATGGAAACTAAAGATTTGAGCACTTTGATATTTCCCGGTAAGGACAATGGCTTTTGCTGTCTGACTATTAAAGGGCTTTTCAAAACGCTTCAAAGCACTGGAAACAAAGCCGATCTCTTGACGGAGATTCGGGATGTTACCCCCTTTGCCAAAGACGGTGCCTAACACTTCGGTGTAGCCCGATGATGGGAATTGAAAGCCAGTGACGATATTTAACAAGCTGGTCTTGCCCGAACCGTTTAAGCCAAGGATAGCCCATTGCTCTCCAGGTTTTACTTCCCAGGTCACGTCTTCTAGAATCTTTCTGCCTTGTCTTTGCCAGGAGATATTTTCGACTCGAATGATTGCTTGCATATTAAACTCCTTTCGTTAGAAAAGCCCCTCACTGAGCAGTGAAGGGGCTTGAATGGTAACAGGGGTTCAATTAGTCTACTAAAGATTCACCGATGAATGGCATTAAGCCACGAAGTTCTTTACCAACTTCAGTGATTGGATGTTCTAATTCATTGCGTTTGATTGCGTTGAATTTAGGACGTCCTGCTTGGTTTTCTAAGATCCAGTTGCGGGCGAATTCACCTGTTTGGATATCTGTTAATACATCACGCATTGCTTGTTTCGTATCAGCAGTGATGATGCGTGGTCCACTCATGTAGTCTCCCCACTCAGCTGTATCTGAGATTGAGTAGCGCATGTTCTCTAGGCCACCTTCATAAATAAGGTCAACGATTAATTTCATTTCGTGTAACACTTCGAAGTAGGCAGATTCTGGTTGGTAGCCAGCTTCAGTTAAGACTTCGAAACCAGTCTTAATTAATTCGCTAACCCCACCACATAGAACAGCTTGTTCACCGAATAAGTCTGTTTCAGTCTCTTCTTTGAAGGTTGTCTCTAAGATACCAGCGCGTCCGCCACCGTTACCTACAGCATAAGCCATTCCTAATTCTTTAGCATGGCCTGTAGCGTCTTGGTATACACCAACGAGAGATGGTACCCCTGCACCTTCTTCGTAAGTACGACGTACTAAGTGACCAGGGCCTTTTGGTGCTACTAGGAATACGTCAACATCTGCTGGTGGTACGATTTGTCCGTAGTGGATGTTGAAGCCGTGAGCGAATACTAGAGCATTACCAGCTTCCAAGTTATCAGCAATATGGGCTTCGTAGATTGCTTTTTGGTGCTCGTCAGGTGTTAAGATCATGATTACATCCGCTTCTTTTGCAGCTTCAGCAACAGATTTAACGTCGAAACCGTCTTCTTTAGCTGCATCAAATGATTTACCTTCACGTAAACCTACGATTACGTTAAAGCCACTATCGCGTAAGTTCTTTGCATGGGCATGACCTTGTGAGCCATAACCGATGATTGCGATTGTCTTATCTTCAAGAATTGCTGTATTAACGTCTGAATCATAGTAAACTTTTGCCATTTATATCAATCTCCTTATTAATTAAAAATCATTTCGTTCCGCGAGGGAAGGCTGTAATACCAGTACGTGAAACTTCGATAATGCCGTATGGCGTCAGAAGGTCGATGAGGGCATCGACTTTTGAAGTGTTACCGGTAACTTCTATAGTAATCGAATTTTTGGAAACGTCAAGAATATTTGTACGGAAAGGTTCGATGATACTTTGAACTTCCGGACGAGTCGATTTGGAAACTTTCACTTTAATCAGAGCTAATTCCCGCTTAACAATCGGCAAATCGGTGATGTCGTTAACTTTAATAACATCGATTTGCTTGTTCAATTGCTTAATGAGCTGTTCGGCTTCTTCCGCGCTTTCAACTTGGACGACAAAGGTCATCTTCGAAATCGTTTCATCTGGCGTTGTACCCACCGTGATACTTTCAATGTTAAAAGTGCGTCGGGCAAATAATCCCGTCAATCGATTCAACACACCGCTTGAGTTCTCTACAGTAGCTGTGATGATTCGTTTCATAGGGGATCAACTCCTAACATTTCAGTATTTGCTTTGCCAGCAGGGACCATTGGGAATACTTTCTCTGTTGCTGGAATCATAATTTCAACCACATAAGCATCCCGATTACCAAACACTTCGTCTAACATCGCTGGGACTTGGTCTTCACTTTCAACTTTAATGCCTTTAACGCCATAAGCTTCCGCAAGTTTTACGAAATCAGGGTTTAAGTCACCGTCTAACACGGATTGGGCGTAGCGGTCGGAATAAATAAGTTCCTGCCATTGGTGAACCATACCCAAGGTTTGGTTATTTAAGATAAAAATCTTCACCGGCAACTGGTACTGACGAACGGCAGCAAGTTCTTGGATGGTCATTTGAATACTACCATCACCCGAAATTAATACAACCGTATCGTCTGGACGACCAATTTGGGCACCGACAGCGGCTGGTAAGCCGAAGCCCATTGTCCCAAGACCACCCGAAGATACGAATTTATTTGACTTGTCTTGCGTGTAGAATTGGGCAGCCCACATCTGATGCTTACCAACATCCGTGACGACAATCGCTTGATTATCGGTCCGCTCAGATATTTCTTGAATGAGCCATTGTGGAGAAATCCGCTCATCTTGGTGCTTGAACCAAAGAGGATGTCTTTTCTTATTTGCAAGACATTCTTGTGTCCAGGCAGCAAAAGTTACCTCAACGGTTTCCTCTTCCAAGAGTGCTTGTAAAGCGGCTTTAGCATCACCCACGACGGGGATATCTGTCTTGACGTTCTTGCCAATTTCGGCCGGGTCTACGTCAATATGAGCCACTTTCGCATTCGGTGCGAAAAAGGCCAAGTTCCCCGTCAAGCGGTCATCGAAGCGTGCCCCGATATTAATCAGTAAGTCACTATCGTTGATAGCCATATTAGCTGCATAAGTCCCGTGCATGCCAGCCATGCCTAAGGCTAATTCATGGCTGCCAGGGAAGGCTCCCGTTCCTTGTAAGGAATTGACGACTGGAATTTGATAGCGCTCAACGAATTCCAAGAACTCTTTGGAAGCGTCGGCTAAGTTAACGCCGCCACCGACGAGAACCACCGGTTTCTCCGCTTCAGCAATGGCTTCAACCACCCGCTTAATTTGGCTAATGTTCGGTTCAACAGTAGGTTGATAGCCTGGTAAGTAGAAGTCACCAGAATACTCCTCACGAACAGCGGCTTCAGAGATATTCTTCGGCACATCGATGACAACCGGACCTGGACGACCTGTTGTGGCGATATGGAAAGCTTCGTTAATGATGCGCGGAATATCTTCGACCGCTTTGATTTGGTAGTTATATTTCGAAATTGGCGTTGTTAAACCAATGACATCTGCTTCTTGGAAAGCATCGGTCCCAATGACGCCTGTACCAACCTGACCTGTTAGAACTATCATCGGTAGAGAGTCTAGCATCGCATCAGCGATTCCGGTTAATGTATTGGTAGCCCCAGGACCGGATGTAGCAAGCACAACCCCTGGCTTACCAGTTACCCGGGCATAGCCTTCAGCTGCGTGGGCCAAACCTTGTTCGTGACGACACAGAATATTTGAAAAGGGCGGATCCAATTCATACATCGAGTCAAAAATCGGCAGTACCGCTCCACCTGGATAGCTGAATAGCACTTCGACATCATTGTCCACCAAGCTTTTCACGATTAAATCTGCACCCGTCTTGATTGGACGTGTAAATTGCTGTGATGTCTCTTCCAATTATGAACGCCTCCTTATAATATATTTAATAAAGTCCCCCGGCAGTCATCTGCTAGTGTTGGGGGACTTTACCACTGTATGAGTTCCGAATGTATACAACTCATATTAGAACTATACAAGTTTCACATTAAAAAATCAACCGCAAAATGAGATTATTTTAATTTTTGTCTTTGTCAAATTGTTTTATAAGTCTTCTCGTTGCCAAAGGTCTGTAATGGCACCTTTGGATGCACTTGAAACGAGGTGAGCGTATTTGCCGAGAGCGCCGCGTGTTTCAAGAGGTGGAATGACCCGCTGCTTATCGCGTTCCGCAAGTTCTTCGTCCGAAACCTTCATCGTCAATTCGCGGGTATCTTGGTCGATAATAATGATGTCACCATCTTCAACAAGGCCGATTGGTCCGCCGTCTTGTGCTTCAGGGGCAATGTGTCCAACGACAAAGCCGTGAGACCCACCTGAGAAGCGACCGTCTGTTAGGAGACAGACTTTTAAGCCTTTACCAACAAGTAAACTAGATAGCGAAAGCATCTCTGGCATACCTGGTCCACCCTTAGGCCCTACATAACGAACAATTACCACATCGTCATCTACGATTTCATCGCGTAAGGTTGCCTCAATCGCTTCTTCTTCGGTGTCGAAGACTTTAGCAGGTCCTTCATGACGACGAACTTTCAAGCCGGATACTTTAACAACGGCACCGTCAGGCGCTAAGTTTCCTTTGAGGACAATAAGTGGGCCATCAGCACGTTTAGGATTATCTAAAGGCATGATTACGTCTTGGCCTTCTTTCAAGTCTGGGGCATCTTCTAAGTTCTCAGCAATCGTCTTGCCTGTAACTGTGAGGCAATCACCGTGGATATAACCGTTCTGATATAAGTATTTCATCACAGCTGGCACGCCGCCTACTTCATATAAGTCTTGGAAGACGTATTTACCGGATGGTTTTAAATCTGCTAAATGAGGAACTTTCTCTTGAATTGTATTAAAGTCATCAATCGTCAAGTCCACATTGGCAGCATGGGCAATGGCTAATAAATGGAGAATTGCATTCGTAGATCCGCCTAAAGCCATCGTTAAGGTAATCGCATTCTCAAAAGATTCACGCGTTAGAATATCGCTTGGGCGAATATTCTTTTCGATTAAAGTCTTGACAGCCTCACCTGCATCATACACATCTTGTTCTTTCTCTTGGGTGATGGCAGGGTGAGAGGATGAGCCCGGTAAACTTAAACCAAGTGCTTCAATAGCTGAAGCCATCGTGTTCGCTGTGTACATTCCACCGCATGCACCTGGACCAGGACAGGCATTACATTCAATTTCTTTTAGCTGCTCATCAGTAATATCACCGTTATTCCACTTACCAACACCTTCAAAGACGGAGACAAGATCAATATCTTTGCCGTCTAATTTACCTGGTGCAATAGTTCCGCCATAAGCGAAGATAGAGGGAATATCTAAATTACACATGGCAATCACACAACCAGGCATGTTCTTATCACAGCCACCAATCGCCACAAAACCATCACAGTTATGGCCACCAATTGCAATTTCAACAGAATCAGCAATTGCATCCCGGCTAGGTAATGAATAGCGCATGCCTTGTGTACCCATGGCAATCCCATCGGATACCGTAATCGTTCCGAATTGAACTGGCCAAGCCCCGCTGTCTGATACACCGGCTTTGGCCATTTTGCCTAAATCGTGCAAATGAATGTTACAAGGCGTATTCTCTGCCCATGTACTGATGACACCAACAATTGGTTTTTCGAATGCTTCATCGTCCATCCCGGTAGCTCTTAGCATAGCCCGGTTGGGCGATTTAACTGCGCCATCATAGACATGGCTTTTAATTCTTAAATCTTTGTCGCTCATCCTAACACCTCTTCTTTCAATATTCGATAAGCTTACTTACATGTATTCTATTTTAACATAAAAAATGATAATTAGTAGTGCGAATCTCAGCAATTTATCATTTACAAGCTTTGACAATTTCAAAAGAAAGGGTACAATATTACCTACTAAAGAATGCAAAGGAGCGGTTAAATGCGTGACGATATTACATTAAATCCATTGGCAGAGGCAAAGGCCGATGACATTCAGGCACAGTTGGAGACAATCTTTGACCCGGAAATTGGTTTAGATATTTACAACTTAGGTTTGATTTATGAAATTCATTTAGATGAAGCGGGTCTTTGCCAAGTGACCTTAACTTTCACGGGCGTAGCTTGTGCTTGTATTGAAACCGTGCCGGTTGAATTGAAAGAGAAACTTGTGACAATTCCAGGTATTGATGAAGTGAAGGTCAATGTTGTCTGGAGTCCTGTATGGAATATGACTCGCATTAGTCGCTTGGGCCGTATGACTTTGGGGATTAATCCGAATTAATCTGAAAGCAAACATTAAACTGGGCTGATTTTTTTCGTTACGCTTGTTGCAAAAGAGTTTTGCAGCGGAATGTGTTTAAGTGATAGTCCATATATTGATAAGTAAAAACGCATGAAGTTAACTTTTAAGGTAGTTAACTTCATGCGTTTTTAGCGAGGGGTTAATTTGCATGAGCGATGACTTCAATCTCAACCCGTGCCCCTTTCGGAATGTCCTTGACTGCAAAGGCGCTGCGGGCTGGATAGGGTTCATTGAAGTGTTTGGCATAGACTTCATTGACGGTCGCGAAATCATTGATATCTGCTAGAAGGACGGTAACTTTTACAATATTGTCAAGGCTTAAGCTGTCACTCTCGAGCACATGTTGGATATTGCGGAAGGCTTGTTCTGTTTGGGCGACAACGCCTTCAGCTAGTTCTCCAGTTGCTTGGTCGATGCCCAATTGGCCCGATAGAAATATCAAGTCTCCGACACGAATCCCTTGGGAATATGGACCTAAAGCTTCAGGAGCAAGGGGACTGTTGAGTTCTTTCTTCATAACGGATTATCCTTTCTTTATACAAGTAATTGGAACAAGTCTCTATTTTCGATGACATTGATGTAGTTGGGGTCAAAGGCTTCGATTCGCTCGAGTAGACCTGGGAGGTTCTCGCGTTGTCCTAAGCGAATGCCGATGATAACAGGTGCACTATCGCGGTTTGTCCGTTTCGTATATTCAAACCGGGTAATGTCATCACCTGGATTTAAGATATCGGTAACGAATTCGCGCAAGGCACCTGCCCGTTGCGGGAACTTAACAATAAAGTACTGTTGCAAGCCTTGATAAATCATCGCGCGCTCTTCGATTTCCCCCATGCGATTAATATCGTTGTTCCCGCCGGATATGACGCAGACCACCGATTGGCCTTTAATGCGGTCTTTCATCATTTCTAAAGCTGCGACAGTGAGGGCACCTGACGGTTCAGCGACAATGGCTAAGCGGGAATATAAATCAATAATGGACTGAGCCACTTGGCCTTCCGGTACAGAAATGAACTCATCGACGAAATTATTAGCATAGTGGTAGGTCAACTCACCTGCCTTAGCAACCGCAGTTCCGTCGCAGAATTTATTTACTTTCGCTAAGGCAGTGGGGGCACCTTCTTGCATGGCCAGTTGCATAGAGGCCGCACCTTCAGGTTCCACGCCAATAAGTGCCGCTGTTGGCATGGCTTCTTTGACATAGGCACCGACACCTGAAATTAGCCCCCCACCGCCAACTTGCACCAATATCATATCTGCTTGGTCACCGTTAGCTACTAAGTCTTGATGAATCTCAACACCGATGGTACCTTGGCCAAGGATGACATTTTGATCGTCAAAAGGCTCGATAAAGGTTAAACCATGCTCCTCTGCATATTGGTGTGCCGCTTCATTTGATTTGTCAAAGGTGTCTTCCTGAATGACCACGTTGACATAGTCGCCTCCGAAATATTCCACCTGGTCAATTTTCTGCTTAGGTGTTGTTGTTGGCATAAAGATGGTTGCTTGAATATGCTTTAACCTTGCTGTATAAGCAACCCCTTGGGCATGATTCCCCGCTGAGGCACAGATGACTCCGCGTTCCAGTTCATCTTGACTCAGCTGATTAATTGCGTACATCGCCCCACGTAATTTAAAGGATCGTACAATTTGTAAATCTTCTCGTTTCAAATAAATCGTCGCATCATAGCGTTCCGAGAGATACTGGTTGTACTGGAGAGGCGTATGGACAATCGACTGTTTTAAGTCGCGATACGCGCCAAGAACATCTTCAGAAGTTAGTTCAGGATACATAAATACCCACCTTTCTATTAAAAATTCGTAACAAATCTATCATATAAGATTAATAAAGCAGAGTCAATTTTAAATTTAAATCATCCTATCCAAACAAAAAGGGTGTAATCTTCAAAGCTTTGTGATAATGTAAGACTACTTTTTTAATTCTGTTAAAGGGGAGAAGTAAATGTCTGAAGTACCAGTAGTTGGAGATTATCAATATGGCTTTCAAGATGACGGGGAGATTATCTTCTCAACCGGACTTGGTCTGAATGAAGAAATAATTCGTACGATTTCAGCTGAGAAGGAAGAGCCAGAATGGATGCTTGAATATCGCTTGAAAGCCTATGAAATATATAAACAAAAGCAAGTGCCTGATTGGGGTGCTGATTTATCAGACTTAGACTTCGATGATTTAAAATATTATCAGAAGGCAGCTGACCGCCCGGCTCGAACTTGGGATGATGTCCCAGAGGAAATTAAAGTAACTTTCGAACGCATTGGTATCCCAGAAGCGGAACAGGCCTATTTGGCTGGAGCCACCGTCCAATACGAATCGGAAGCGGTGTATAGTCGTGTAAAGGATGAGTACGATAAGTTGGGTATTATCTTTACGGATATGGATACTGCTTTAAGAGAGTATCCGGATTTAGTAAAGGAATATTTCGCCTCGGTAGTACCAATCGATGACAACTTCCAAGCAGCGTTGAATACAGCGGTGTGGAGTGGGGGAACCTTCATGTATGTGCCTAAAGGCGTTCAGACCGATATTCCTCTGCAGACATATTTCCGGATGAATAATGAAAAATCAGGGCAATTCGAACGTACCCTTATCATTGTCGAAGAAGGCGCTCGCGTTCACTATGTTGAAGGCTGTACTGCACCAACCTTCTCATACGCTAACTTACATGGCGCTGTCGTTGAAATTATCGTTAAGAAGAATGCCAGTTGCCGCTATTCAACCATTCAGAATTGGTCAGATAATGTGTACAATTTAGTAACCAAACGCGGCAAATGTGAAGCCGGCGCTTCCCTAGACTGGGTCGATGGTAACCTCGGTTCACATAAAACCATGAAGTACCCGGGCATTATCCTAAACGGTCAAGGTGCGCGTGGTTCGATTATGACCATTGCCTTTGCCGGTGAAAATCAACATCAGCATACAGGCGCTAAATTGTATCACTTGGCACCGAATACCTCCAGCACGATTGTCTCGAAGTCTATCGCTAAAGACGGTGGACGCGTGGACTATTTGGGGCAAACTTATTTTGGCGAGAAGTCCAGAGGTTCGAAGTCACACATTGAGTGTGACACCATTATTATGGATGAATTATCTAAATCGGATACGATTCCCTTTAATGAAATTCATGCGCCTTCGATTGAATTAGAGCACGAAGCAAAGGTTTCGCGTATTTCTGAAGAGCAATTATATTACTTAATGAGTCGGGGATTGTCTGAAGCGCAGGCAACCGAGTTAATTGTGATGGGCTTTATCGAGCCTTTTGCCAAAGAATTGCCCCTGGAATATGCGGTTGAATTGAACCGCTTGATTGCCTACGAAATGGAAGGTAGTGTGGGTTAATCCAACGGCGTAGAGAGGGTAAGCAAAGTACAGAATAAGAAGTAGCGCTCTGAGGCATGCGAGTCATACTAGCCGAGGGGTGCTTTTTCTGTTAGGTAAGCTGAATGAACGAGGCGAAATGAGGGGACTATGTGTCATAATACTAGCGAACCTTTGCGATGAATGATTGCATAATTAGCTTATTTTCGGTATAATCGGGAATCGAGTTAAAGACGAAAGTGGGCTCCCGCACCGATGGGTTTGGGGGTATTATTTGCTTAAGGAGTGAAAAATGATGAACTTGAAGAAGAGTCTGCGTTGGCTCTTGATGAGTGTATTGCTATTTCTTTCAGTAGGGCAAGGCTTGCAAGTGCCATTGGCCCAGGCTGCGGAAGTAGCAGATGTACAACTAGAGATTGATCAAGATGCCTTGGAGGAAGGGCTTGAAACACCGGGGGTACTGCGGATTGGGATGGAAGCGAATTATGCGCCTTTTAACTGGTCCCAAGCGGAAGGAACCGATGGAGCTGTAGAAATAAGCAATTCGCCAGGGGAGTACGCGAATGGGTATGACCTTCAAATTGCTAAGCGCTTGGCGGACACCTTGAATTTAGACTTAGAGATTGTCAAATTAGAATGGGACGGACTACCGCCAGCCCTTGAATCTGGCAAAATAGACGGCATTATCGCTGGGATGACGCCAACGCCTGAGCGGATGGAGCAAATTGATTTTAGTGAAGGCTACTATGAATCGGATTTAGTGCTTGTAGTGCGGAAGGATAGTCCTTTTGCTGAGGCTAAGCGCTTGGATGATTTCGCCGGTGCTCGCGTTACAGGTCAATTGAATACCTTCCACTATGATATGATTGAACAAATTCCCGATGTAATTCAACAAACGGCGATGGATTCTTTCCCAACGATGATTCAATCCGTCCTTTCGGATAAGTCGGATGCATATGTTTCTGAACGCCCAGGGGCGATGGCTGCTGTGGCGGCGAATGATGAGTTGACTTTTGTCGCCTTTGATGCGGGTCTTGGCTTTGATACGAATAATGCAGATACAACCATTGCGGTTGGCTTACGGAAGCATTCGCCGCTGACTGGACCCATTAACCAAGCCTTGGCGACCATATCTGCCAATGAGCGTAATCAACTGATGGAGAATATGGTTGAGTTGAATGAACGTGGTGGGAGCTTAGGTTTCTGGGATGAAGTACGGGGCATTTGGAATACTTACCGACCGCAATTTATGCGGGGGATTGCCAACACGATGATTATTGCCTTGATTTCGACAACAATTGGTTTCTTGATCGGCTTGATTATTGCCATTTACCGCTCATTACCTATTCAACGCAACTTAGCCAATATTGGTTATTGGCTGTACAAGATTCTTGACTTCTTCGTTGCAGCCTATATTGAGATTTTCCGGGGTACGCCGATGATGGTACAAGCAATGCTGATTTTCTATGGGTCGAAATTGTTCTTTAATATTGATATGACCTCCATGAGCGCAGCCTTGTTGATTGTATCGGTAAACACAGGAGCTTACTTGGCGGAAGTCATCCGCGGCGGCATTATTGGTGTGGATAAAGGCCAGTATGAAGGAGCCAAAGCAATTGGCATGAATCATTTCCAAACGATGGTTTATGTCGTCTTGCCGCAAGCGATTCGCAGTATTATGCCAGCTTTAGGAAATGAGTTTGTTATTAACATTAAGGATACCTCAGTCTTGAACGTTATTGCGGTAGCTGAATTATTCTTTGTGACGAAATCAGCAGCAGGTTCTACTTATCTAACCTTCCAAACTTACTTTATTGCTAGCGTCATTTACTTTATTCTGACATTCGTGACCACACGTGTCTTGAACTGGCTGAATAATCGTGGTGAAGGTAAGGCGAATTACACCGTTCATACCTCAAGCACTATGAGTACAGAAGTGGAGGTAAATTAAGATGAGTATTATTTCTGTGGAACACTTAGAGAAGCAATACGGCGACCACTTAGTTTTACGTGACATCGACTTTCAAGTTCAGTCCAAAGAAGTTATCAGTATCATTGGTTCTTCAGGCTCTGGTAAGTCCACCCTCTTGCGTTGTATTAACTTATTGGAGGAGCCTACTGGTGGAGATATTCGCTATCACGGTGATTCTGTCTTAGCTAAAAATTTCGACCGCAATACCTACCGTACCAAAGTCGGCATGGTCTTCCAGCAATTCAATCTTTTCAAGAATATGTCTGTCTTAGATAATTGCATTATCGGCCAGACCAAAATTCTGAAACGTTCGCCCAAAGAGGCCAAAGCAGTGGCGCTCGAACAGTTAGTTAAAGTTGGGATGGATCCTTACCGTGATGCCCGGCCACAACAATTATCTGGAGGCCAACAACAACGAGTAGCGATTGCACGTGCCTTGGCAATGAGTCCTGAAGTCATGTTATTCGATGAGCCGACTTCAGCTCTGGATCCAGAAATGGTCGGCGAAGTACTTAAGTCAATGACGAATTTAGCGGAAGAAGGAATGACGATGATCGTCGTTACCCACGAGATGGCCTTTGCCCGCGACGTTTCCAGCCGAGTCTGCTTTATGGACCAAGGTGTCATCGTAGAGGAAGGCAATCCATTCGATGTCTTAAATAATCCGCAACATGATCGCACGAAAGATTTCTTAATCCGCTATCACAATGAAAGTGGCCTAGCTTAAAACGATTGAAACCGTCCAATTTGGGCGGTTTTTAAAATGGAAAGAAATTCTGGATTACTCCCAGGAATCTTTAATCATCAACAAAATAATATTAGTTATCAAGCGCCATCTACACAATAATTGTATAGAACCAGAGGTTTCGATAGAATGTTAGTGAACTTACAAAGGATTTCTACGGTAGAGAGTTACATCTTGGTGAATTGTATAAATGAGGTATGCTAATTTTTCAGAGTTAATAGCTTTAAGAGAAGGTATTTTTTCGATAAGTTTCGTATTGTTTCTCAAATCTATTTTATTGCAATCTTTACTTAATCTTTACAAAGAACCGCTATAATAAAAGTAGCAAAAATACTTTTCACTGGAGGACCCTTATGAAAGATTTAACAAAATTGTACGAAGATATTGTTGAATTATATGAATCAGTCATTAATGAGTCAGAAGAAGATTATGCTCAGTGGGAGTTAAGCAATGAGCGGGAAGCTTTTGTTGCGAGTGCACGTAATCTTTTCGCTTATATGGCGGTGCGTCGGCGGGACCTTCAAAGTCTGCAAGAACGCTTATCCCAGCAGGGACTATCCAGTTTAGGACGTATGGAATCGAGGACTTTATATAATCTAGAGCGCGTCATTGCTTTGCTGGCCAAAGTGACAGGTCAAACGGAGGAATTAGCTGAAATCGAGTTGGATTCTTTTGCTGAAGGGCATAAGCGTCTGCGTGAGAATACGGAGCTAATATTCGGATCGAGTGAGCGGGACCGGCTTAGTCAGATTATGGTGACTATGCCACAGGAAGCATCCGAAAATGAGGATTATGTTAGAAGGCTTGTCAAAGAGGGGATGGATATTGCACGGATTAATTGTGCCCATGATAGCCCGGAAGTTTGGGAGCAAATGATCAAGAATATTCGCCAAGCAGCCGAAGCGAAAGGGCAGAATGTTCAGGTGATGATGGACTTGGCCGGGCCGAAAATTCGGACGGAATGGATCTTCACCACTTACAAGAAACCGAAAGTTAAACGAGGTGACCTGGTGCGTATGACTAGTCGCACCGATCAATTGCCGCCCGTGGATGATGAGATTAAGGTAACCATGGGTTGTTCCATTGAAGATGTGTACCGGCAAATTGCAACCGGCGACCAAGTCCTCCTCGATGACGGCAGTGTAGAGTTTACGGTGCATGAAGTAGGAGATAAAGAAGCGATTCTCAAAGTTGAGCAAGTAAAAGGCGGCAACTTACGGATTAAAGCCGAAAAGGGCTTGAACTTTCCTGACACTGACTTTGAAATAGCTATTCTGGATGAAGAAGATGAGAAGGCTTTAGCTTTTGCCCTAGAGCATGATGCGATTGTCGGCATATCCTTTGTGCGCACAGCTACAGATATTAAGGAATTACAGGCAGCCATCCAGAAATATACCGACCGCCCCTTGGCAGAAATTCCCCTGTTGGTCAAAGTAGACCCCTCTTTAGTGGCAGCTGAACCGTGCTGGCGCAATTGCCCATGGATGCTTGCTAATAGTTCATCTTCATCGATGGGTTTGGTAATGTAGTCATTGGCGACGGCTAAGAGCAGAGTCCTGGTTAATTGCTTGACAGTGAGGATAATAATCGGAATATCAGAGTGCAGGCGGATTTCATGAAGCACTTTCTCACCGGATAAACCAGACAAGATCACATCTCATAGGCTTAATTCGAGATATGCTTGCTCAGCTCGAAGTAAACCTTCTGTTCCTAAATAGGCTTGGGTCACTTCGAACTAATCACTGAGGGTATCCTTAATCAGTTCCTTAATCTTAGTCTGATTTTCAATAATGAGAATATGTGCTAGTTACGTAAACTCCTTTAATTATTGCATAATTAGTTTGACAGTAAGGGGATTTGCTTTCTATAATGAGAATATCACATCTACATAAGGAGAAGCCATGAAGTTTTTACATCTTACTGATACGCATTATCTCAAAAGTGACCACGAAGCGGCCCAGCAAATGCTGAAGCAACTCGCTAAGCAAGTAGCTTTTGAATGTTTGGATTTTGTTGTTCATACTGGAGATTTAACTAATGACGGCGATGAAGCAGATTATCAAGCTTTAAAAGATTTGATGGAAGCTACCTTTCCTAAGGATTTACCGATTTATTATTGCTTAGGCAACCATGACTTGAAACGGGATTATAATAAAGTATTTGAAGGTAACGATACTAGCGACTTGCATTACTTTACTGTCAATCACCGTGGTTACCGGATTATTATTCTCGATACGAGTATTGAAGGCTTACATGACGGAGAAGTGAAAGGGGATCAGGCAGAATGGTTATTCCAAGAGCTTAGCGAACCGAGCGAAAAAGGGACATTGATTTTCCAACACCATCCTTACGGCATTGGCTGGGCTGAAGGTGAGGCTGAGTGTAAAGTCGAAACCGGCTTCTTTGACCGCCTGAAGCAAAGCGACGTCTTAGCAATTTTTACCGGACATCTACATATGCAAAGAAATTCCCTCGTAGAAGGCATTCCACAATATAGTGCTAATTCCACCCGTTTCGGGATTACGCTCTACAAAGAGCAATTGTGGATTAGCGACCGAACGGGCTATTCCTTGGTCAGTGTTTCGGATGGTCTCATTGATTACTACCCAGAAATCCTTGTGCCCAATCAAACACCGATTGATAAATATTTAGGCTAATATTACGAAACGCACCGAAGCATCTACTCGCTTCGGTGCGTTTTTAAGAGGCTAATAGCAATTGTTGCAACTTGAAGGATTTGACTTTAGCCACTGATGAGCAATCCAGTGGTCAAATCGCCAATTTGTAAGTGACAACCTGGGGCTAAATGATTTAAGGGGCGAGTTTTGCTTCAGACTGTTGCGTTGCCTTTGCAAACAATTTTAAATCATAATCGAGTTGGACAACATAATGGGTCAAGCCTTCTCGCGTCATGCGCTTAATGTCTGTGCGCTTAGCTTCCTCGGCTCGTACCTGAGCTATTGTAGTTTTTTCAAGCGCAAAGGCTTGTTCGGCTTGAGGAATGCTTAAAGCCAGCGCGTCAGACTTGTCGTGAAACTGTGTCTCGATGCGATGTCCGGTAAAGGCTTGGCTAATGAGTAGCATGCCAAGTAATAGGGTGCCTATTCCATTCGTAATAATACGGATAAGTAAAGGGGTTTTCTTTACTAACAAGGGTCTCACTTTTTGTAATTATCATACACAGCTTACATGACGAATAGGGAGACCTTGTTCTGTATTAAGAGCAAAGTCTCCCAATCTGAAATTTGCAGCACCATTCAAAGATAAAGCAGTCACAGGGATGAATCTAATCTTTATCGATGTTTTTCGTTTACAGCTTTACCGCTAGACGGATTTTGCGGACTTGATCTTTCTGGATGCGTAATTGCCTAAAGCGTCCGCGGTCGTTATAAGTTAAAATATATACCTCGTCCAGCACATCGACTAAGACACCTTCATGGTAGGTTTCGCCGTGTTGGTGGCCAAAGTAATCTAGGTGCACGTATTCTCCAATCACCTCCTGAATGGCTTCAGGACTTGTTAATTCGCGTTCTGCTCCAGGTGAGCTGACATCCAGTACAAAGGGTTCACCGAACCAGCCGGCTTTCAATTCATCAATGCGCTGGCTAATGGCTTCATTGATAGCGACGCATTCATCTAAAGTGATTCGACCAGGCTTATCGACTCGCACTTGTAAATGTAAGGTGCGACCAAGTCGTTTAGTTGCAATGTCATACACTTTTGCTTGATGTGCTTCAACGATCGGACAAATGATGTCGCAGTATCTTTGTAATACATCGTCCATAATGTTCACCCCTCACATATAGTCTGTGCATTCATTATAAACTTTTAACCTCACAAAGCAACCCTTACCAGCTTAACAACTCTTCTAGATTATACGGAGTCTCCTGATAAGTTTCATTAATCCAATTATGCATCAGAAGATGTCCGTGACTACGCCAATTGAATACCGGTAAGCGATTAACATCGTCATCGGGGAAATAATTCTCTGGGAGGGCAATCCTATCCCCCCGGTGCAAATCACGGTGATACTCTAAACTTAAGGTCTCCCGATCATATTCCAAATGCCCGAAGATAAAGACATCCCGTCCATCTTGACTTACCATCAAATCAGGCCCGAACACTTCATGGCCAGTCAACACTTCCAAGCCTTCCACCTGCAATATCTGCTCGGCATTCATTCGCGTATGGCGTGAATGAGGCACATGGAAGACATCGTCAAAGCCACGTACGTAAGGATGTTCGAAATTTAACGTCCGGTACGGATATACCCCGAAAAGCTTCTCGTCTAAGAGCTCCTTTTCGATACCGTAGTAATAATTCAAAGCAAATTGCGCACCCCAACAGACGAAATAACGGTTAAATACATGTGTTTGTGCCCAAGTCATAATATCGCGCAATTCTTGGTAATAATCCACATCTTCAAAAGGCATCTTCTCTACCGGTGCTCCAGTGACTAAGAGACCGTCATAGAATTGCTCTTTAACTTGGTCGAAACTTTGATAATATTCCTGCAAGTAAGAAGTGGGGGTATTGCTGCTTTCATAGCTAGCCGTATATAGAAAATCCACATCAATTTGAATCGGACTGTTCCCTAATAAACGCAGAAACTGCCTTTCCGTCGCTTGCTTTAAAGGCATCAAATTTAAAATCAGAATCCGAAGAGGCCGAATATCTTGTGTGTGGGCCCGAGATTCTTCAATCGTAAAGATACGCTCTTCGCGTAATTTCTCACGTACTGGTAGGCCTTCTATAATTTTAATGGGCATTTAAATCGCATCCAATCCCTTAGCTAAGTCTGCCAGAATATCGTCAATATGTTCGAGGCCAATGGAAATGCGAATTGTCTCAGGATTCACGCCCGCTGCAATTTGTTCTTCTTCCGTCAATTGCGCATGGGTCGTTGAAGCAGGGTGTACCACAAGGGATTTAGCGTCACCGACATTCGCCAATAAGGAGAACAATTCTAATTCATTGATGAAACGCACAGCGCCATCATGACCGCCTTTGACGCCGAATGTGAAGATGGATGGTGCACCTTTTGGTGAATATTTCGTCTGCAAGTCATGGTAAGGGCTGGATGGTAAGCCGGAGTATTTCACCCAAGCTACCTTGTCGTGTTGATCTAAGAATTCTGCCACTTTCTTGGCATTCTCAACGTGGCGTTCAACACGTAAGGATAAAGTTTCCAAGCCTTGAATAAGTAAGAATGCGTTAAATGGCGATAGACTTGCCCCCGTATCGCGCATTAACGTGGCACGGATGTAAGTAGTAAAGGCCGCCGGACCGACCGCATCATAGAAACTCAAGCCATTATAAGTTTCATTCGGTTCGCTAATTTGTGGATATTTACCATTGGCCCAATTAAATTGGCCACTTTCTACAATTAAACCACCCATTGCTGTACCGTGTCCACCGATAAATTTCGTAGCAGAGTGGACCACAATTGATGCGTTATGTTCAATCGGACGAGTCAAATAAGGAGTCGAGAAGGTCGCATCAACTACTAAAGGAATATTAAATTCATTGGCGATGGCCGCTAAGCCCTCAATATCTTCAATATTTCCGTCAGGATTTCCTACTGTCTCTACAAATATCGCTTTCGTATTATCTTGAATCGCAGCACGGACATTCGCTAAATCTGTCGTATCCACAAACGTTGTCGTAATTCCTTGATTAGGCAAGGTATGGCGTAGCAAGGTATCCGTTCCGCCATAGACATAACTGGAAGAGACAATATGGTCACCTTGACGCGCAAGCGCTAAGAGCGTTAAATTAATCGCTGCCATACCTGAAGCGGTTGCGATGGCTGCCGTACCACCTTCTAAAGCAGCAATGCGAGCTTCTAATACATCAGTAGTTGGATTATTAAGTCGTGTGTAAATGTGACCCGGTTCTGTTAAGGCAAAGCGTCCAGCAGCATGATCGACATCGTTAAAGACATAAGCCGTTGTCAAATGAATCGGCACCGCTCTGGAACCCGTTGCATCAACTGTTTGACCTGCATGAATCTGTAATGTTTCAAATTTCTGTTCTGACATGTAAATTCCTCCTTCTAAAAACCAAAAAAACTTCGTCCCTTAATTACTCAAATACATTAAGTAATTAAGGGACGAAGTTTTCGTGTTACCACCCTTGTTCATAACACCTTTGCAAGTGTTACCTCGACCAGTACTCTATAATACTGCGCACCATAACGTGTGCTACCGTCGTAACAGCGTGAACTGCTACGAAGCTCCGAGCTCATTTTCGACTCAGGCTTATCTTACTGCTTTCACCAAACGCAGTTTCTCTGGAAAGATAGTCTGAATGTACTCTACTCTTCAACGCTAAGATTAAATTAACATTAGTATATATTAAGAGAAATGGCTTGTCAAGCTCATAAAACTTAAATGAATAAATTACGCCTGTTCCATCACTGCTTGCACAGCTGACAAATCACCTCGACTAATCGGAAGGCTTAGTTCCTCTGGGAAATGAATCTCCATAATTTTGCGATTGATACTCAAGGCATTAGCTAAATTCGCCACATAAGAACGATGGGTACGCGTGAAACTCGGTTCACGTTCTAGAATATCTGCAAGACTATCATAGAATTCGAAATATAAATCTTAGCCAACCAGGGCAAGCTTATGACCTTCAAGAGCTTGGAAATAGAAGATTTGGTCCACATCGATACTCTTGGTACGGGAGCCAATTTTGGCAACAAACTTCTTCTTCTGGTCTGCATTGCGTACTGTCCGCTCCATCACCGTCCGGAGACTGTCCCGAATCTGCGCATCAACGACTTCCGGCTTGTCCTTAACGATAAAGTTCAAAGTCTCTAATTTATAAGTGTAAGTTAAAGGAAGCATTTGATTTTCGGTGGTAATAAAGACCAAGCGGCTCAAATCCTCCGCATCGCGAATCTTTTCGCGCCAAGTCCATCCCATTAATATCAGTACTTAAATCTATATTGAGGAAGTATACTGTTTCACCTTTGCGTTCCGTTTCAAGGTAGTCCAGCACTTCATAGGTCTGGCGTCGCAAGCTTTACTTCCATGGGTAATTCCTCGATCAAAATATATTTTCTATTGTTTCCTGGAAAAGGGTTCTTTGTTGTAAATTATCTTCGCAAATAACAATGGATAACATTACGTCAAATCTTCCTTTCAATCGAGCTTTGGTACATTATAGCATGCAAACCGACTTTTTTCGAAAGAAGCGAGCACAACCTAAGCCAAGAAACTTCCCTTGCTAAGGCTTTGCACCGTGAAATATCAAGAAAGTAAAGCAAAAACTTTGCAGCCAATGATTAAAAATTACGTTTATACGCTAAGTACCACTGTCCATCAAAGGAAATTATAGTTTGCTCATGTTTGGCTGGGTGTTCAAACCTTAGGAAAGCGTGTTGCTAATGTTTGAATCGCCTGTCAAACACGAGCAAAAAGATTTGGTAATGTTTGAAGTGTATTTCAAACATTACCAAGTGGATTTATCAAGGATTCAGCTGAGTTTCAGGGCTCATTTCCATTGAGATTCCACATACGACTTCAGTCACGAAGGAGGTATCTTTTGACAGAGGCAGTCATTCATGAGATACTATAGATAGCTAGGTTACAAATGTAACCAAAAGAGGGGGAGTCATTATGAAAGATACAAAGCAAGAAAGGGAACACATTGATCAATTAGAAGCTGAAACCGTGAATCAACACGCACATTCTCAGCATCAACAGGGATCCCATGGGACAACGCATAAGCATCCTATTGAAGACCATCGAAGTGATGTTCAGCATGCAGCTCATGCGCAACAGGATGCACATGAACAACATAAAACAGAAGACACGCGTCATGGGCAACCTAAGCAGCATGTAGACCATAGCCACCACCATAAGTCGCATGAAAGCCATGTAGATAACGAGCAAGACGGAGGCCATGAAAGTCACAGTCACGGTAATCACGATAATCACGGTAATCACGGTAGCCACGATCATCACGATCATCACGATCATCACGATCACCACGATTACCATAATCATCACGACCATCACGACCATCACTATCACCACGACCACCATGGCCATCATCACCATCATGGGAATTTTAAGGAAATCTTTCTGAAATCCTTGCCTTTGGCCATTCCTATTATGCTGCTGTCGCCAATGATGGGCTTGAAGTTACCTTTTCAATTTACCTTTCCTTATTCAGATATTCTGGTAGCGATTTTAGCAACGATTTTGTTCATTTATGGAGGCCGGCCTTTCTATACAGGGGCTATTGACGAGTTCAAGCAGAAATCGCCAGGCATGATGGCCCTTGTTACTATGGGAATTACGGTATCTTATGTATATAGTGTTTATGCGGTGTTCGCCCGCTATCTAATGGGTGAAGCGGTGATGGATTTCTTCTTTGAATTTGCCTCGCTTATTCTGATTATGCTTTTAGGGCATTGGATAGAGATGAAGGCGATTGGCGAAGCAGGGGATGCGCAGTCATCTCTGGCAGCCTTATTGCCAAAGGAAGCACAAGTAGAACAAGCGGATGGCTCCATTATCCCAAAACCTGTCGCAGAATTGGCCATTGGAGATATTGTTCGTGTCCAAGCTGGAGAGAATGTACCGGCAGATGGGCGAATCGTGCGCGGAGAATCGCGTATTAATGAAGCCTTATTGACGGGTGAATCGAAGCCGGTAGCTAAGCAAGCTGGAGATGAAGTTATTGGAGGGGCAACGAATGGGGAAGGGACGCTATTTGTTGAAGTAACAGAAACGGGCGACCAATCTTTTATTTCCCAAGTCCAACAGTTGGTTGCTTCAGCTCAGAATCAACCCTCTAGGGCGGAGAACTTGGCCCACCGAGTCTCTGGCTGGCTCTTCTACATTGCCCTTGCCGCAGCGATTATTGCCTTTGTTGCCTGGACAGCAATGGAAGGAGTCAGCTCAGGGGTGACCTATGCGGTTACAACTCTAGTCATTGCCTGTCCGCATGCTTTAGGTTTAGCTATTCCTCTAGTGGTCGCTCGCAGTACGAGCCTGGGAGCAGAGCGAGGTTTACTTGTGAAAGACCGGGAAGCACTAGAATTAACCACACAAGCAGACATTATGCTCTTAGACAAAACAGGAACCCTAACAACTGGCGAATTCAAGGTGTTGCAACTAGACGTCTTAGACGATACCCTCTCAGAAGAAGAGCTGCTGAGTTTATTAGCGGGTATCGAAGCAGGATCCAGTCATCCAATCGCCCAATCTATTATTAATTACGCAGAGAGCGAAGGCGTCGAAGCAGTCTCTTTTGACGAGATTGAAGTAGTTTCAGGTTCAGGGCTGGAAGGGAGCTATCAAGGTGAGCATTACCAACTCATTAGCCAGAAAGCTTATGGTAAAGGCTTAGCCATAGATCCGCCATCAGGCTCCACTGTCAGTATTCTAGTAAAAGGCGAAGAGGCCTTAGGTGCAGTAGCCCTTGGCGATGAGCTGAAAGAGACGACCTCGCACTTGATTCGTGTGCTCAAAGAGCAGGGAATTCAGCCTGTTATGGCAACGGGTGATAATGAAAGTGCCGCCAAAGTCGTCGCGGAAACCTTAGATATAACTTATTATGCCAACCAGTCTCCTGAAGACAAATACCAGCTCGTTGAACAGTATCAAGAAGAAAATCAGACAGTGATTATGGTTGGCGATGGGGTCAATGATGCGCCGTCTTTAGCACTAGCTGACGTAGGAATCGCGATTGGTGCAGGGACCCAAGTTGCCCTCGATTCCGCAGATGTCATCCTAACCCAATCGGAACCAGGTGATATTGAGGCCTTTATTGAATTATCATACAAAACCCAAGACAAAATGCGCCAGAACCTATGGTGGGGTGCAGGCTACAACTTCCTTGCCATCCCCTTAGCCGCTGGCTTACTCGCTCCTTTGGGTATAAGCTTAAGCCCAGCCATGGGCGCCATCCTCATGTCCCTTTCTACCGTTATTGTAGCCATTAACGCAATGACCCTTTCACTAGATGAGCAGTAAAGTAGACTAACTATTAAACCGGAGCCTTCGCAGACTTTCTGACTGCAGGACTCCGGTTTTTGTGTAGCTTTTGCTTTATTTCAATTTCTTGTGTTGTATAAAATAGGGGAATTTACGATAAGACTAACATTCAGGCTGCAGGGCTACAACTGTTCTTTTTTTGTCAAATAGCATTAAGACCACTCCCTCCAGAAACTCGCTTATAAAGTAAGCTGTCATGGCCTATATGACTCCCATTTACTAAGGCGATTGACTGGGGCGCGATGAATCAAGCGAGGGCATAACAACGCTAGGTAGGACTGGATAAACATGGTTTAAAGCCAGGCAAAGCCCATCTGCAATGAGCCATAGAATTCGTCTAATATACTTTTGTTCAAAGTAAAAGACGGATAATTCAGCAGAATAAATAAGCCCAGCAGGGTATCGAAAGGCCCCCTGCCACAATTCTAGCAGGAAGATATAGTGACAAAAGCCAAGTAGGCTCAAAATAAAGGACACATTATCCGGCAGGATGGCCTCTTTTCAACAGAAGGGCATAAGTAAAACAGTCATTCGTGTTATATGCTAGTTATGCAGTCTTTAGTCTCAAAAGTAGGTAGTAAACGGCTAAAGTCTGGCGTATTTGCTCGTTACCTCAACAAAATCCTCACTCATATCACACGTCCAAATACTGGCAGAGTGCTCCCCTTGATTGAGCACAATGCGGATAACAATCTCTTGCTCTAAGATAATTTGGCGGGCGTCTTCTTCAAGGTAGTGTACAAACTGATTGCTGTCCCAGACTAGAATCGAACCCCGTTCACTCTCAAAGAAAACTTGAATCGCTTCAGGGTCCAGGTGTTCAATATCACTACTGCCAATGCCACTAGAGACTCGGCCCCAATTGGGATCAGACCTTGACAAAGTTGCTTTCATTAGAGGCGACCGGGCTAGGTACTTCCCTAGTTGCACAGCCTCTTCCTCAGAGTGTGCGCCTTCGACCTGAACGGTAATAAATTTCGTGCTACCACCGCCATCAATGGCAATTCGCTGAGCCATGTCTTGGCAAACTTCAGTCAGCGCTTCGACGAAAGCAGCATAATTTGCTTCAGTCAGCTGAACTGAACTTTGACCAGTAGCACAAACTAAAACCGTATCGTTTGTACTTGTATGGCCGTCGGTTAATAGGCGGTTGAAAGTAAGCTTAGTAGCTTGGCCCAAGGCTTGATTTAGTAAGGCTTGTTCGGCTTGAATATCGGTAGTAATAAAAGACAGCATCGTACCTAAATTGGGGTGGATCATTGTTGAGCCTTTGGTGATGGCACCGAAAGTGATTTTTTGGCCGGAGATTTCAACTTCATAAGCTTGATGCTTAAGCATCTTATCTGTTGTCAAGATAGCTTCATTAGCCTCTGCACCACCCTTAGAACTAAGGGCTTCCTTCGCCTCAGCCATGACGCCTTCAATGAGATTTGCTTGAAAGGGTGAACCGATAACGCCTGTAGAGGCAGGTAGCACTTCCGTAGGTAGTATATCCAAGGCATCCGCGACAATGTGCGTGCTTTCCAGCAGGGCCTGATAGCCTTCGTAACCATTGCAAGCATTTGCATTGCCACTATTGACCGCTAGCGCTTTGAATTTGGTGTGCTCCTTCAACGCCTCGCGACAATAGGCCACATGATGTGCATAGATTTTATTAAGTGTAAAGACTCCAGCTATGGTCGCGCCTTCTGGGAAATAAATTAAGGCGAAATCTTTCTTATCTGGCTTGAAACCAGCATGTACGCCACTTGCAAGTACACCAGGCACTGAAGTGATACTTCCGTCGATAAATTTCATCGGGATGCCCCCTTCGGTAAAATAATTTGTGAATTGAGTGTAGCCGACTCCTTAAGTAAAGTCAAAGAAGAATACAATGAAATATTGATTGTAAATAGGCAGCTCCCTATAGAAATTTAATATAAAATAAAAACCAAAAGGCTGAATAAACCTTCTGGTTATCATACTTGTCCCATGGCAAAAAATGCACTTTCTACTTGGCAGTCGGTGGTAAGTATTGCATCAGGTGATGCAGCGTTCTCTGGGACAAGGATGTTGTTTAATTTGTGAAATAGGCATTCTGACTGGATAAAGGGCGTCATTTCCGACGCCCTTTATCCAGTTCGAATAATTTCTTGCCCTCAATCTATTAGGATAGCATTAACGGGCTTTGCGAATCATATCGTGCGGCTTAACTGGCTGATTTACTTTCATCTTCACAATCATCATCGCGTGTGGGGCACGTTCAATCGCTTCATCGTCTTCATTGACCATCGCTTCGAGGGTTTGCTCATGGTGGCGCATGCCTGGTCCGTAGAATTCAATCGTGTCTCCAACTTCAAAGAGATTACGTTGTTGGATTGTCGCGATTTGGGTCGTTTCATCATAGTCTAATACTTGGCCGACAAATTGATACTGTTGAATGCGACGACGCTTACCAAAGAGCTGTTCATCCTCGCTTGGCGTATCGTAAAAGAAGCCGGTGGCGAGTTCACGTTGGGCAGCTTTCCAGATTTCGTCAACCCATTCTTGCTTGAGTTCATAACTTGCCGGGTCTTCTAAGTAGCTATCAATGGCCCGACGATAGACGTTCACCACAGTTGAAACGTAATGAATCGACTTCATCCGTCCTTCGATTTTCAAGGAATCAATCCCATTTTCGATAATGTCTGGGATATGTTCAATCATCCCTAAATCTACTGCACTCATGGAGAATGGTTCTTTAATATTTGTGCCTTCTTCGCCACGTCCCTTCATAATACGCGTATCCAACTGAGGCATCTCAAAAAGCCCATAACGCCAACGGCAAGATTGGCAGCAACCTCCCCGGTTTGCATCGCGGTTCTCCATATGGTTAGACAAGGTACAACGGCCTGAATATGAGATACACATTGCCCCGTGAATGAAGGCTTCAATTTCTACGTCCGTTTTAGCGCAGATTTCAGCAATCTCTTCCATAGAGACCTCACGGCCAAGCACACAGCGGGTTAGGCCGTAATCTTGCCAGAAATTCAACGTTTCATAGTTGACAGCCGATTGTTGAGTCGATAAGTGCATTTCCAAGCCTGGTGCTTCTGTGGCGCAAATATGAATCAAGGCAGGGTCTGAGATGATAATCGCATCAACTCCAATATCACGAATTGTACGGAAGAATTCACCCGAACCTTGTTCATCCCCCGGATGGGTGACCATGTTCGTGGCTACATAAACTTTCGCTCCGTAGCTGTGAGCGAATTCAACTCCCTCACGCATTTCATCAAAGTCAAAGTTACCCGCCCGACTTCTCAGTCCATAAGCTTCGCCACCAATATAGACTGCATCAGCCCCGTAATGAACGGCAATTTTCAATTTCTCGAGTGTTCCAGCTGGTGCTAAAAGTTCAGGTCGTTTTAATGTTGTTAATGTTTCAGTCATGGTTAGCTCCTTTCAATTATTGGACGGTTTCTCGGTCATAGAAGAAGAAACCAGTAGAAAGTTCACGGTTTTCTGGATGTAATCGGACGACTTGGGCACTCAATTCCTCGGCTAGCTCCTCCGTCCATTGCTTATTTTCAATGGCCTTACGGGCTTGGTTGAAGATTTGAGCAATTTGCACAAAAGCTTCTCCCCGAGTGTAAATGCCATCCATATACCATTCTTGGATGCCAATTTCCTTTAAAGTATTTAAATGAGGAAGTAGATTCAAGTCATCGCTAGCATAGATGTGCGTGCCATGACTATCTTGGAAAATAGAGTAGTGGGTCTCTTTCTTACGCGGTTCAGATAGGAAAAGCTCTTCGTGCTTTAAGTCCTGGGTATCCTTCTCGACATAATTATAGTAATTTTCCAAGAGTGGACGCCCACTTTGGTGGATGCAGGTCGCCCCGTAAACTTGCACCATGAGGGGAATGTTTGACTCCGGTGCCATGTCGCGTAATTCAACCAGGGGTACTTCACGGGCAACCAAGGCTCCGACGGCCCCAAACTGGGCCCAGAAATTCACTTGCCCGGGACTAGTCACAAGTACGCCCGCATCATAAATATAGGGGAAGGCATAGCTTGGCTCTTTCATAATTTGGATTAAACCTGTATCGCCAACCATGAGTAAGTCAGGATGAATGGCGCGGACTGCTTGTAAGTAATCCCTCGCTCGGTTAATCTTGTCATTGTGGAGTATAGCATTGGCAGCAATCACCACTTCTTTATCTTGTTGATGGGCAATATCAATTAATTCTCCCATCTCTTCAAATGTCATTGTCTTCGGCAGGCGTAAACCGTATTCACTTTCACCAATGATTAAGCGGTCTACACCTGCCTCTAATAAGGCTGTCCCTTGTTCGACTGATTCAGCTGTTGCAATCAACTTTATCATGAACCCAGCCACCTTCTTTCTATATATAATTTCCACCCTACATTGTAGCGATTCTATAATCAAAAGTCTATGGCTTTTATAAATATTTGTAATGGCTAAGGCTCCTATAAATACGTTAGAATAAGCAGTATCCATTGCCAAAAAAGTCGCAATTCGCTATATTAGGGGCAGAAGCTAGTTATAGAAAAGAGGAGAAGAATGGAGAAATATATTGAAGCCATGCCGAAAGCAGAGTTGCATTGTCACTTGGACGGGTCCGTCCCCATGGCAACCTTGCAGGAGTTAGCCACTGAGGCAGGCTTACCCAGCGATTATGTCGACGGTGTACGGGTTCCAGATAAGTGCGAAGATTTAGCGGATTATTTAAAATCTTTTGATGTCATTCTGCCTTTACTGCAAAGCAAAGGGAATTTGGAGCGGGCAACCTATGCGATTATTGCCGAGGTCGCTTTAGAAAATGTGAAATATCTTGAATTACGTTTCGCTCCCTTATTGCATCAAGAAGAAGGACTAAGCTTAGAAGAAATCTTTCAAGCAGTAGAGGCTGGGATTGAGCGTGGCCAAAGAGATTATGATGTGAACGTGAATTTGCTTGTGTGTTGTATGCGTCATCACGATGAGGCGACCAACCTGGCTTTAGTTGAAGCCGTGGCGAATTTAAATCCCAATTTGGTCGTTGGTTTTGACTTTGCCGGTAATGAAGTAGACGGAGCCAATGATCATATCCAACCGATTACCGATCAAATTCACCAGCAGGGCTACCAGCTAACCTTGCATTCTGGGGAATGTGGTTGTGGCCACAATATTGCTCAGGCTGTGCGCTTGGGGAGTAAGCGGGTTGGTCATGGTACAGCGATTAAAGATGACCCTGCCCTGATGGCGTTAGCTCAGGAACAAGCACTCATGATTGAAATGTGTCCGACAAGTAACTATCAAACCAATGCTGTCAAGACCTATGAAGAGCTGCCTTTGTTGGCCTTATTGGAGCGGGATATTCCGGTAAGTATTAATACCGATAATCGCACCGTATCGAATACAAACTTAACTCAAGAATTCAAGAAAGTTCAACAGCTGTTCAATCTAAGTAAAGAGCATTTAGACCGCCTATCGCTTAATGCTATCCGGCACTCTTTTGCCCTGGAAGAAACGAAAATCAAGGTGGAAGCAGATATGCTGGCCTTCCACAGAAAATAGACTGTGCCCTTGAGTGAATGAGCCGAGCAATAGCTTTAACTTATACACCCTACCGACTGTTAAGATAGTTGGGAGGGTGTTTTTATATGAGGTGGAGGTAGTAGTCGCCTTTAATAGAGGGGAAAAGCGGCGAGAAGATAGCCAATTAAAGTAAACGTTACCATCCTTGCGAAAATTGGCTTTTGACGGCTAAAATTTACATAAAATTTACATTAAAAGTGTATAGTAAAAGTAGGATAGAGCGTATAAGAAATTAGAACGCTCGGTAGAAAGGGGTAAATATTGATGAGAGCATTGAAGTATTGCCTAGTACTTATTTTAAGCGTGTTCCTAGTCGGTTGTGCTGATGCAAGTGAAGGGGACGCTTCATCTGATTCTAACGGGCAGTATGCTTTTCAAGGGGGGTCAGGTGAGGCAGATTTAACAATTGTTGCCGGATCGGAGAATGAGATTCTTGAGCCGATTATTCAAGAATATGCCGAGAGTGAAGGAGTGACAATTGGGATTGATTACATGGGTTCTTTAGATATTATGCGTCTTTTGCAAAGTGGTGAAGTTCCCTATGACGCAGTCTGGCCAGCTTCTAGTATTTGGCTAGATTTAGGTGATGAGCAACATTTATTGAAGTACGAAGCGGTCACGTCCATTTCGCCGATTGTCTTTGGTGTACGGGATTCCTTGGCCGAGCAATTGGGTTTTAAAGATGGCTCCGTGCAGTTAGACGATATAATGCAAGCAATCGAAAGCGGTCAGCTCAACTTTGCGATGACTTCAGCAACGCAGTCCAATTCAGGTGCGAGTGCTTATATCGGTTTTCTGACAGCTTTGAGTGATACTCCGGATAGTTTGACCAGTGAGGATTTAGCAGATCCAACGTTACATAAAGAGATTACCCAGCTGCTTTCTGGTGTCAACCGCTCTTCCGGCAGTTCAAATTGGTTGGTAGATTTGTTCTTGCAAGGCAATTACGACGCCATGGTCAATTATGAAACATTGATTATTCAAGCCAATCACCAACTCATCGAGCAAGGGAAAGAGCCCTTATACCTTGTCTACCCAGAAGATGCCCTGTCCATCAGTGATTCGCCCTTAGCCTACGTTGACCATGAAGAAGATGCGAAAGAAGAAGCCTTTCTAGCGTTTCAATCCTACTTACTCGCGGATGAAACCCAGTCAGCGATTGAAGCGACCGGACGCCGTTCAGCTTATGGTGAAGTGCGCGAAGCTAATCAACAAGCTTATCCAGCAGAGTGGGGCATTGACTTAGATCGAGTTATTTCACCAGTACGTTGGCCTCAAGCCAGCACCATTCAAGAAGCCCTAACCCTTTATCAAACCGAATTCAAGAAACCTGGCTTAACCCTCTACGTTCTTGATTACTCAGGCAGCATGAACGGTGAAGGGCATGAACAGATGATGGCAGCTTTAGAACAAGTACTCATTCCTGAGAATGCAAGCCAGAATCTCTTACTCCCAACAAGTCAGGATGAAACCTATATTGTGCCGTTTGCAGAAGATGTCGGAGAAGTTGAGGTCGGATTGGGTAATGACTCTGAACTCTCAGCCCTATATACTTATGCCATGGACTTGCCGGTAGGTGGCGGGACTGCTCTTTATGAGGGGGTTGCGGAAGCCTTAAGAATCATTGATCAAGATTATCCAGACGCAACCGATGATTATACACCGGCAATTGTCGTCCTCAGTGACGGAGTGGCGAATGGGGATATGAGCTTTGAAGAATTAAAGGAAATCTACCAAAAGGTCAACAAGGATATTCCCATCTTCTCAATTCAATATGGGGACGCTTCTGATGAAGAACTCGAAGCATTAGCCCAGTTAAGTCGGGCTCGGGTTTTTGATGGGCGCAAGGACTTAATCGGTGCCTTCCAAAAAGTGAAAGGATATAACTAGTATGGACAAAGCAGCAAAAGCCAATATATTCGGTGCCATCGCTGGTGGCGTCGGCTTTGCAGTCTTCTACCTCGGCTTTGAATGGCCAATTTGGCTCAGTTTAATTTTCGCTGTTGCCTTATTCTTTGCCATTTACCTGATTACCCAACCAGTCCATAAGATTGGTAATATTGAAATTGATCAACTGAAAAACGGTGAAGAACTACAACAAATCTATCAAGAGGCCCAAGAAAGCCTTGAGCGGACGCAAAGATTTGAAGAAGGCATCCGAAATGAATTCATCCAACAGAAAGCCCAAGACCTTCAAACAATTGGTCAGGACATTCTGCGTTATTTGGCGAATCATCCTAAGCAGATATCAACGTCCCGTCATTTCCTGGACTATTACTTGCCGACGGCTGAGAAGATTGTTGGCAATTATTATCAACTGGAAGAAGCGAATGTTTCTGCTAGTAAGATGGAAGCGATTCAGGAGCAAACGAGTGAGTCTTTAGACTTGCTGACGAAGATATATGCTCGCCAAAGAGATAGCTATCATACCGATACGATGTTGGCGTTGGAGGTTGAGACAGAACTGCTGGAGAAGACGATAGAATTAGGAGGAGAGGAACTGTGAAGAAACGTTATTGGGGCTTAGCCATCTTAGCGGCTATCATCATAGCCATCTTAATCATTCCCCCCAAGGCCGATCCGATTGAATTGCAAGGATATTTAGGCGGCGAGAAGTCGGGTCTACTGGCATCAACAGCCTTTAAAGAAGAAATGGCGGATGAGCATCAGCTCACCTTTGACTATAAAATCCTTGGCTCCTATAAAATGGTTCAAACGGATTATAGCAGCCAAGATTATCTCTTCCCTTCCAGTCAATTAGCCTTAGAGCTTTTCGAGCGCGGGGGAGGGACAGCGGTAAATGATGAGATTATCTTTAATACCCCGATTGTCCTCTATTCGCGTAAGCCAATAGTCGACGCTTTAATGCAAGAGGGGATTGTGAGTGAGCGCGAGGGAGTTTATTATGTGGATATGGAGAAACTGGCGCGGAAGATGGCAGATGGTGTAAGTTGGCAGGCAATAGGTTTATCTCAATTACACGGGAATTTGCTTGTCGATACGACCGATCCGAATGAGTCGAACTCTGGGAATATGTTCCTCGGCGTACTGGCCAATGCTTTAAATGGAAATCAGACTGTCAATATGTCAACGGTAGCCAATATTGAGGAAGACTTAAAGAAAATTTACGACAGCCTTGGCTACATGCAAACGTCGAGTTCAGATATGTTTACCCAGTTTCTCCGTCAAGGGATTGGGGCCTTTCCTATAATTGCCGGCTATGAGAGCCAATGGCTAGAATTTTCTAAGCAAGAGCACGAGGTATATAGTTCTGTCAAAGATGATATCTACATGCTGTATCCAGAACCAACCGTCTGGTCCAGTCATGTATACATTGCCTTAATTGAAGAAGCTGAGCGAGGCATCGACGCCTTGTTGGACCCAGACATTCAAGAGATGGCCTGGAAAGAGCATGGTTTCCGAACGATTGTCTCAGGCAGTAGTGATTCAGATGAATTTGATGTAAATGGCTTAGCAGATGAAATTACACAGATTATTCCCATGCCCGATATTGAGACGATGTTGTACTTGATGGATATTATCCAATAGAATAGGAGAATAAAGATGGCTGAAGAGAAGAAAATTACCTTAGATCAATTGCTGGCCAATAAAGGCCAAACAGGGGTTGAACCTGAGGAAGTAACTGTAGCAGATGTTGAAGCAAAGCTAGAAGTCCTCTCCCCGGAAGACCGCGAGAAAATAAATCAAATTAAAGACAACATCAATTTACAAGACAATCAAATGCTGACCATTTACGGTAGCTCTTCCCAAAAGCAAGTGGCCCAATTTGCTGATAAAATCTTATCTGAGGTCCGTTCGAAGGATATGGGCGAAGTAGGTGAATTGATGTCGGAATTGATGGTGAAAGTCAAAGATATGGACATCAGTAGCATTGATCAAGGAGGTATCTTCAACAAACTTCCTTTTGTCAAAAATACGAAACGAGCGGTAGAATCTTACTTAGCCAGATACGATGCGATGCAAGTCCAAATCGATAAAATTCAAGCCCAATTGGAAACGGCTCGCATGGAACTTTTGAAAGATATTGGTACCTTTGATAAACTCTATGAGCAGAACGTCAACTACTTTAATGAACTGAACTTATACATTATTGCCGGCGAAGAGACGATTCAAGATATGCGGGATAATGTCCTTCCTGGATTATTTAAAGAAGCGGAAGAATCAGGAGACGCCATGGCCATCCAAGTGGTCAAAGACTTCCAAGAGAATATTAACCGCTTTGAAAAGCGCCTATATGATATGAAGACTTCTAAGACTATGGCTATTCAAACCGCACCGCAAATCAAACTAGTGCAGAATAATGATAAGCTTCTAGTGGATAAATTAACGGATGCAATTAACAATACGATTCCACTTTGGAAATCCCAAGTCGTAATTGCCTTAGGCATCAATAAGCAGGGCCAAGTGCTTGCTATGCAAGAAGAAGTTTCTAATACAACCAATGAATTACTGCTTAAGAACGCAGAGCGTTTGAAATCTACAACCACAGGTGTAGCCCGTGAAGCAGAACGCAGTACCATTGACATAGATACTCTGAAGCAAGTCAATGCCGACCTTATTGAAACCATTGAAGAATCCTTGCAAATTCAAACCGAAGCCCGAGCAGCCCGCAAAAAAGCTGAAGGCGAGCTAGAACAAATTGAGAATGATCTTCAAAACGCATTGCTAAAAGTAATTGCGTAGATAAATCCCGAACGCCGCATCGAAGCATGTCTCGATACGGCGTTTTATTGATGGCAATAATCAGTCAAACGGAAACTCATATTGTATTGCAGGATAATGAAAAATTCGTTACTAATAAAAGAATGTGAAACGAGTCTTAGGCAAGTCACTTGCTAATAAAAGAGCCGCAAACGAGTCTTATCAAAGTCACTTGCAAAGAGAATCTTCCTAACCAATGATTGATAAGTGTTTAAATCTACACTAGATGAGAAAACAATCGCTAAATATCTTTATGCCATCTTGGCCAGCGAGCACGTGGTAGGTGTTACAAAGTCTCTAAATAAATCAAGCAGCCCATTCCTCACGCAATAGCAGGCGAAGAATGGGCTACTTTGAATTAAAGGGCGGAGATTCGCTCGATCTCTTCGGGAGTGAGTTCGAAGTCAAAGAGTAATAAGTTTGCGGCTTGGTTTTCAGGGTTGTGAGATTTGGGAATAACGACAACATCCCGTTGAATTTGATATTTGAGGGCAATTTGGGCCCAAGATTTCTCGTGTTTTGCACCGATGTCCTGTAAGACATCTTTGGCTTCATCGGAAATATTCGTAAGGGGTCCCCATGCTTCTACAACAATACCTCGCTGCTGACAGAAAGCAATTAAGTCGTCTTGCCAGTGACCTGGATGAGATTCGATTTGATTGACCATTGGGGGAGTGGTAGCGTGTTCAATGAGGTACTGGAGTTGTGCCTCGTGGAAGTTAGAGACACCGATGGCTTTGAAGGTGCCTTTCTTATAATATTCTTCGAGAATGTGCCATAAATTTAACATTTCGTCCATATTATTTGTTGGCTTATGGATTAAATACAAATCAATATAATCGGTCTGCAAGGCTTCTAAGCTACCTTGAATAACTTCGTGAATCATCGCGTTACTTTCCAAATAAGGTTCCCGGGTTGGGATTTTGGAGGTGATAAAGAGGTCTTCGCGGGGCACAACGCTTTCTTCAATAGCTAGACCAAGCACAGACTCATTACGGTAGGAGACAGCCGTATCGAAATGACGATAGCCCAGACTAATCGCGCTGATAATTTCACTTGTATCGTGGTTTAATGGAGCTTGGTATTGGCGACCAACTTTGCCAAAGGTGTTTGTACCACTGCCAATGATTGGAATTTGTGTTTGTTCATTTAAAGATATATATTTCATTGGATGCATCCTTTCATGTATTATGCTTCGTCTTGACTGAGTTCAATGAGTGTAAGGTATTCTTCTAAGGTTAAACCGTATTTGTCCATGTATTGGGCCGCTTCTGAGCCTACGTAGCGAATATGCCAGGGCTCATATTGGTAGCCGGTTTTCTCTTCTTTACCAGCTGGATAGCGAACAATAAAGCCATATTCCGGTCCATGTTCTTGCAACCAAATGGCTGAAGGATACTGGCCGTAAACTTGGTGGAGATCCCGGCCGTATTCATTGTAGTCATATCCTAATAAGTCGAATGCCAGTCCAGTAGCATGTTCTGTAGCATCGGGTGGTGCTACGAACTGATCCGTCATAAAGAAGGCCTCATCCTCGCTATAACCAGCATTGATATAAGAATACATGCGGTTATTGAAGTTAGCTTCCTGATAGGCTATTGTCCGATGAGCAGAGACCACTTGATAACTGTGGCCATCAAGCTCAGCGGCTTCTAGCAAGGCATTAAACGCATCGTAAATACTTAGATCGTAAGGATGGCCTTCGGCCGTATAAGCAAAATCCATCAACATATCTGCATCTAAGCGATTGTTTCGGTTTATTAATACAAGGAAGGGGTCATCGATACTTGCGTCTTTAGGTAGCTCCGCAATTAGTGCTTCAACGCTCATCTCAGGTTGGTTTGTCGCTTGGATTGCTTGTTCTTTCGGCAGTTCCAGGGCGTCTACCCTGCTTATAGGCCAATAGACGCATAGAATACATATAAAGATGCATAAATAACGTTTCATCACTTCACCCATTTCGATATATTTTGCACTATCTATATTAACAGCTTGGATTATATTTGGCACGTGAAATGATTGTCCAAAAAAACTCAGATGAATTACTTCACCTGAGCTTTAGCTTAAAAAATTATAAAACTTTATCTAAGAAATCTTTCGTACGAGCTTCTTGTGGATTGTTGAATATAACTTCAGGATCCCCTTCTTCAACAATATAGCCACCATCCATGAAGATAACCCGGTCACCCATTTCGCGAGCGAAGCCCATTTCGTGGGTTACCACTACCATGGTCATGCCATTTTGGGCGAGGTCTTTCATAACGTTGAGTACTTCACCGACCATCTCAGGATCCAAGGCTGACGTTGGTTCGTCAAAAAGCATAATGTCTGGGTCCATGGCCAAGGCCCGTGCGATGGCAACCCGTTGTTTTTGCCCGCCGGAAAGAGAAGAAGGGAAGGTGTCGGCTTTATCTGCTAAGCCAACTTGGGAGAGCAGTGCTTCAGCTTTGCGATCAGCTTCGGCTTGACTCATTTTCTTTAATTCGACAGGTGCCAATGTAATATTCTCACGGACACTTAAATGAGGGAACAGGTTGAAGTGTTGGAAGACCATCCCAATATTCTCACGCGCTTCATTAATATTGACCGCTGGGTCAGCAATGTTCGTACCATTGACAATCACAGAGCCACCGTTAATATCTTCTAAGCGGTTAAGGCAGCGAAGGAAAGTCGATTTACCGGAGCCTGAAGGGCCAATAACGGCTACAACTTCGCCTTCATTGATGGTTAGGTCAATGCCTTTGAGGACTTCGTTATCGCCGAAGCTTTTCTTTAAGCCATTAACTTCAACTTTATTCATTCGAGATCCACTCCTTTTCAAGGTAATTTGATAATTTCGTTAAAAGTGTAATTACTATAATATAAATTAATCCAATAATCAACCAAATCTGCCCAGATTGATAGGTTCTAGCAATGATGATGCGTCCTGTTTGCGTCAACTCTACTAGTCCAATGACCGATAAAATGGAGGTATCTTTCAAGGTAATGACAAATTGATTAATAAAAGATGGTACCATAATTTTGAAAGCTTGGGGCAGAATGATTTTGCGCATGGTTATTGCAGAAGATAAGCCAAGACTTCGTCCGGCCTCGTTTTGACCTTTATCAACCGCTTGGATGCCCCCTCGGACAATCTCGGCAATATACGCTCCAGCATTTAAGCTTAAGGTGATAATACCGGCAATGTAGGCGTTAAAAGATAAGCCTGTCATTTGAGGGATACCGAAGTAAATAAAGAAAGCCAGTACGATAAGCGGAATGCCTCGCATCATATCAATGTAAACTTGCGCTATCGTACGTAATAAATTCGCGTCGCTTACTCGCATCAGTCCGATGAAGACACCAATGACTGCCGCAATCGCAAAGGATACTAAGGTAACCCATACCGTGGACCAAAGTCCCTCCAGCAGTGCACTGCTATTCGTACGTAATAGGCCAAAGAAACCGGATGATGCCTGAGCTTCCGTATTCTCCTCACCCAGGTAATTATAAATAATAGCTTCCAATTCATCGGATTCTTGGAGGGCTAGTAAGCCGTCATTAAACATCTGAAGGAGTTCTTGATTGCGTCCTTTATTCACCGCAAAGCCGTATTGGGTCACTTCCATCTGCTCACCGATAAAGCGCAAGGGTATCCCACCAGTTTTAGCGGCGTAAGCCATGACTGGATAGTCCTCAATAACTGCAACAGAATTTCCCGCTTGTAAATCTTCGTACATATTGACCGAATCTTCGAATAGGGTAACGTTAAAGCCATACTCTGCCGCAACCTGCTCAGCAACAGCGGATCCAGTGGTACCTGTTTTGGCTGCGATATTCTTACCAGCCAAGTCTTCTAAAGTTTGGATATCACTGTTCTCCAAGACAGCAAATTGGGCACCAGCTTCATAATAAGGAATCGAAAAATCAAAGATTTCTTGACGGGCTGGGGTAATTCCCATCCCAGCAATCATGCCGTCAGCCTGATTACTTTCCAAAGCTTGCAAGGCCGCATTGAAGCCAAGAGGTTTTACTTCATAACTAAAACCCTCTTCAGTAGCAATGACTTCCAATATATCCATATCAATTCCAACGAAATCGCCTGCTTGGTTAGCGAATTCAAAGGGGGCAAAGGTTGTGTCCGTTGCGATAATATAAGGGTTTTCCGGACTGCCTTTTTCCTGTGCGTTGACATGAGGGACGAACAATAAAGAAAGAGTAAAGAAAAATAGCATACAAAGTGCTGGTGTTCTATGAACAGATTGATGATACATCGAATCAGTCCTTTCTAAGAAAACTTATGTTTTATTTTACTTTGTAATGTACTAAAAATCAAACAATTTTTGAAAGGAGATTGAAAAACGATGTATACTCTGGTTTTTGCACATAAATACACTTTATTTAATAAATACATTTGAGATTCCAGGACAATCATAGGATAATAGGTTTATCGAATGGAAAGAAGGGGGCTTTATGAGAGATCAATGCTTTTGGCGACGTATCTTTTTCGTAGGACTTGGATTAATCGTTATTTTTTGGGCTTTAGTGAACTTAGGGGGACTTGAGCAAAGTTTATCAGCTTTAATTGATATTCTTTCCCCTTTCCTGCTAGGTTTAGTATTGGCTTTTGTGCTGAATTTGCCGATGTCCTTCTTTGAGCTTAAATTGACCGAGTACACTGGGGAGTATAAGTCCTGGTATCGGGTTGCGACGATTTTATTTTCGGTTATTCTAGTCGGTTCCTTTGTCATGTTTGTTATGTTCTTGGTTATTCCAGATTTGATTGAAACGCTAAGCTATGCGGTCAATGCCTTGCCGAGACAAGCGATGCATATTCGCAGAAATCTGCTGGAGTATTTCACGAACCATCCACAACTTGTACAATCTTTAGAGGAGTTGGATATTAGTTGGGATGTGACCTTAAATAATTTTACGCAGACTTTGCGGGGGATGATTGGGGACATTATTACGAGCATTATTAATTATGTGCCGACTTTAATTAATGATATTTTCGATGGGTTTATATCTTTTGTATTTGCAATATATTTGTTGTTCTCTAAGGAACAACTGGTGCGCCAAATGAAGAAGATTGTATATGCGCTGTTTCCCATGCCGTGGGCTAATTTCTTTAATCACTTAGGGTCTTTTTCTTTTAGAACCTTTAAGTTTTTCTTTGGGGGGCAATTAATTTCTGGCTCAGCCACGGGTGTGGTTTTATTTATTCTGATGAAGTTATTTAATTTTCCTTATGCTTTATCAATTTCAGTGATTACGGCTGTCTTTACCCTCATTCCTTTTTATGGGGCCATTCTTGGAGGTGTGGTTGGTGCGATACTGATTAGTGTGGTTGATTTATCGAAAGCCCTCTGGTTTATTGTCTTAATCGTTATTGTTCAACAAATCGATGGAAATATCATTTACCCGAATATTATTGGTAATTCCATTGGTATCCCTGGTATTTGGGTTATGGTCATTGTAACTGTTGCAGGTGCGCTTTTCGGACTGCCGGGAATGGTCTTGAGCGTACCGATCTTCTCGATTATCTATAACTTTATTAGTGAGAACGTCGCTTATGAATTGAATGATAAAGATATTGTTGTAACGGAGAAAACTCAACAAATTAAGCAAAGATAGGAGTCTGACATGCTGAAAGCAATTGGATTTGATTTGGATGATACCTTGTATAGTCGCAAGGATCTATATCGGCCAGTCTATCATCGGATGCAAGCGAGTATAGTGAAACTTAAAGTGGATTTCGACACGTATTATGATATGTATGAGACTTATTCCAATGAGGAGTATTTAAAGTTTATTCGTCAAGAAAAGTCCAAGGAACGCTATCAATATGATCGGGTCATTCGAGCTTATCAAGCGATGGGTGTGTTGATAGACGAGAGTGAAGCGATAATCTTTAATGCCTTGCGGCAATATTATGAGAAGGATTTAGCCTTGCGTGAAGGGGTGGAGATTTTGTTCGAAAGTTTACTGGAAGCAGGCTATGAATTATTTGTTCTCACGAACGGTCCAAGTGATATTCAAAGACGTAAGCTTCGGCAATTAAATATAAAGCAATGGATTCCAGAAAATCGCTGGTTCATCTCTGGAGAAATGGCTACAACGAAGCCAGATGCCCTGATTTATCAGAAAATTACTGAAGGTTTGGCTCTTGAACCGAGTGAGATATTGTATGTCGGCGATAATTATATCAATGATGTTCAAGCACCTAAAGACTTTGGTTGGCACACTCGCTACTATAATGTCCACGGCGAGTCGCATCGAGATGCTGAAGAAATTACGTATTTGACGGATATTGTAAGTGTTGCACACGCTTTAACTTAAGGGGAAGACCATGTGTGGGCAATATTCTTTAAATATATCTAGTCAACAACTTAGTGAACGATTCGACGCGCAGATTCATGAAGAACTGACGTGGCGGGAAGAGACGGTATATCCGGGTGAAACTTTACCGGTTGTCCTGCCTAATCATGTGTTGTACCCTGTACAATGGGGGTTGAAGCCGTATTACAGTAAGCAATTGATCTTTAATGCACGTTTAGAAACTGTGACAGAAAAGCCCACCTTCCAAAAGCCATTTGCCCAAAAGCGGTGCCTAGTCCCAGCAACTAGTTACTATGAATTTCAATCGGTGGCTGACCAGACAGGGAAACAACGCTGGAGATTGTCCTTGCCTGATGATGAGGTGTTTGCGATGGCGGGCATTTGTGAACGCTATAGCGATGGACAGGGTGGGACATACCTCACTTATGCGATTATCACACGGGAGGCCAGTAAAGAAGTAGCGCCGATTCATCACCGCATGCCACTGATTCTCCCTCAAGCTAAGTGGCAAAGTTATTTAACCTTTGATGGGAATTCACGTAAGTTACAGCAAGCCTTACTTCAGCTGACACCACCAACTCTCATCATGCAACAAGTTTAGCGCTCTTAGGGCGCTTTTTTGCTTTTTGGGCTGGGATATGCTAATTTTAAGAAGTTAGAATAAGGAGTGATTGAAATGGCAGGCCATTCAAAATGGAATAATATTAAGAATCGTAAAGGTGCTCAAGATGCTAAGCGTGGGAAGCTGTTCCAGAAATTGTCGCGGGAAATTTACATGGCAGCAAAAGCGGGGGACGTCGATCCAGATATGAATCCGACCTTGCGTTTAGCCGTTGATAAGGCTAAAGCAGCTAATATGCCTAATGATAATATAAATCGTGCTATCAAACGGGCATCTGAAGCAGGTGCAGGGGAAAACTATGATGAAGTGGTCTATGAAGGCTATGGCCCTGCTGGTGTGGGTATATTAGTCTATGGCTTAACCGATAACCATAATCGAACGAGTACGAATGTGCGTACAGCTTTTAATCATAATCACGGAAACTTAGGTGAGCGCGGATCTGTTTCCTTCCAATTCGAGCGCAAGGGCTATATTGCCATAGATCGTTCGCAAGTTGAGGTGGATGAGGATACTATGCTCATGCGCGTGCTAGAAGCAGGGGGCGAGGACTTAGAAGTATCTGATGAAGCTTTTGAAATTACAACCGAGCCCGAGCAATTGGCGAAAGTGCGGGATGATTTGCAACAAGATTATACTTTAGCTCAAGTTGAGTTGACAATGTTACCGAATGTGACGATTGACTTGCCTGAAGCTGAGGTTGAGAAGTTCGAGCAGTTAATCGAGGCCTTGGAAGACGATGATGATGTAACCGAAGTTATCCATAACGCAGAGTATTAGACTTATACGCTTGTGTTGGCTTTATAAGTTATTGAGAGGACATCTTGAGTTTGCTTCAATACAGGTGTAAGTGGCATGGGCTTAGGGAGAATTCACAAAAGGGGGGGTAAGTATGCGTCTGGCATTTCTTTCAGATTTACATATTGATCGCAATCCGGCGATGCAAGTGACGGATTATCTGCACGCTTGCCTTAGCTTTTGTGAAAGAGAAGAGATTGATATGTTTGTGCTTGGCGGGGATATTTCGAACGCCTATCAACTTACGCAGCAGTTTGTGCGGGACTTGGAGCAGTTGGCTGGCATACCAGTGTTTTATATTCCGGGCAATCATGATTTCTGGCAAAAGAAAGATGAAGCCAAGCATACCTGGGACATATATGAGCGCTACGTTCAAGACCAACACAGCTTATTGAAGCAGCCCATTACTTTAAATGAAGAGTGGGCGCTTGTCGGCCATCCAGCTTGGTATAATTATGCCGTATACAATCGGGCGCGATTTACCTTAGCAGAGATTGAACGAGGGCGATTTAAGCTGGCCACTTGGCAGGACCGCTTGCGCCTGGATTTTCGCCAATCGGATCCGGAGGTTTCTCAATATTTCAAGGAAGAATTAACAACAGATATCCAAAAGGTGCACGATAAGCAAATTATCTTGGTCAATCATATGGTGACAATTCCGGAATTTACGGTACCGATGCCTCACCGGGCTTTTGATTACTTCAATGCCTTTATCGCAACGGACGATTTGGACGACTTATTTGTTAAGTATGCTATTGCCTATAATTTCATGGGGCATGTGCACTTTCGTGGAGAGCTGCAGAAGAAGGATACTTTATATGTTGCTAATTCTCTGGGCTATCCAAAGGAATGGCGTAAGGGGAGTTTGCTAGCAGATATTAAAGATGCAGCGTATATTATTGAACTGTAAAAAGCCAAGTTTTCTCGTTTTGAGAAAACTTGGCTTTTGGCGTTTGGTTACTATTCTTTAATATCTTGATGCTCTTGTTCTAAGTGCCAGATATCACGGTTGTAATCATTGATTGTGCGGTCAGAAGAGAAGTAACCTGCATTAGCAATGTTAATTAATGTACGGCGAGACCAGTTATCGTGGTCTTCGTAATCGGCGTACATTTTCTCTTTTACATCGATGAATTCTTCTAAGTCGATTAAAGCCATGAAGTAGTCTTTGGTAGAGATATCATGGTGTAAGCGACGTAGACGTTCTTCATCACCGAGGTAGAGCATACCTGGGCTTAAGATGAAGTCAACGAGTGGTTTGATGCGGTCTCGGTAGTAGTAATCCGGTGCGTTATAGCCATTGGTTGCATAAAGATTCACGATGTCTTGGCTGTCACGTCCGAAGGTGTAAATATTCTCTTGGCCTACACGTTCTGCAATTTCAACGTTTGCCCCGTCCATCGTACATAAGGTTAAAGCACCGTTTAACATGAATTTCATGTTGCCTGTACCACTAGCTTCTTTTGAAGCAAGGGAAATTTGCTCAGAAATATCCGCAGCTGGAATCAGGTATTGGGCATGTGTTACGTTGTAGTTTTCAACAAAGACCACCTTTAAGTGAGGGCTCACTTCAGGGTCGTTATCGATAATTTGTGAAAGGGTCAGAATCATATGGATAATGTCACGGGCAATTGTGTAAGCATTGGCCGCCTTACCACCGAAGAGAATTGTAATTGGTGTTTTCGGAACATTTCCATTCTTAATATCGAAGTATTTATGAATAATGTATAGGGCAAGCATTTGTTGGCGCTTGTATTCATGAATCCGTTTGATTTGGATGTCGATGATGGAGTGCTCATTGATATCTACGCCTTGAGAAGTTTTAAGGTGTTTCTTCAAGCGTAGCTTGTTATTGAATTTGACCGCACGAAGCTTAGTGATAACTGCTTTGTCATCTTTGTATTCCAATAATGGTTTTAAATCAGCTGTATCACGCCACTCCGGAGAAATTAGACTGTCTAATGTATCAGCTAACTCAGGGTTAGCATCCATAATCCAACGACGGAAGGTGATACCATTCGTCTTATTGTTGAATTTATCAGGATAAATATCGTAGAAATGTCTCAATTCAGTATCCTTAAGGATGTCTGAGTGTAGACGAGCTACCCCATTAATGCTGAAGCCGTAGTGAATAGCCATATGTGCCATGTGAGCACGGCCGTGACCATCGATAATAGCAACCGCATGATTTCCAGGGAATTCAGCTTTCATCTTCTCGTCTAATCGACGGATAATTTTGGCGATTTCTGGAATAACTTCATCCAAGTCACTCATTGGCCACTTCTCAAGTGCTTCTGAGAGAATGGTGTGGTTTGTAAAGGCCGTCATATTACGGACAATTTCAACCGATTCATCGAAAGATAAGCCACGTTCAGTTAATAAGCGAACCATCTCTGGAATAACAAGGGCAGGGTGGGTATCGTTAATTTGGATAACGGCGTAATCTGCAAGGTCACGCAAGTTACTTCCCCGATCCAGTGCTTCATCAATAATTAATTGCGCACCATTTGATACCATGAAGTATTGTTGGTAAATACGTAGAAGGTTACCTGCGTGGTCTGAATCATCTGGATATAAGAAGAGGGTGAGGTTCTCTTCGATATTGGACTTATCAAAATGAATCGTACCTTCTTCAATAATGTCTCCCGTTACGGATTCTAAGTCGAATAAGCGCAAACGGTTGCGTTTATCATGGTGATAGCCAAATACGTCAATGTCGTATAAGGTAGACGTGAAAGTATAGTCTTTGAATTTCACTTGATAACGACGCTCGTTGCGGTTCAGCCAGCTTTCTTCGGTAATCCAAGGATCCGGTACAGCTAACTGATTGTTATGCTTGAATACTTGTTGGAACAAACCGAAATGGTAATTTAAGCCGATTCCGTCACCATTAATTCCTAAAGTGGTAATTGAATCCATGAAACAAGCAGCTAAACGACCTAAACCACCATTACCAAGTGATGGTTCGTTTTCAGCTTCTTCAATATCTAGTAAGCTCTTACCGTTGGCAATTAGCTCGTTATTCACCTCATCATAAATACCTAAGTTAAGCAAATTATTTGAAAGTAATTTACCAATAAGGAATTCAGCTGAGAAATAATAGAGTTTCTTCTTAGTTGTATGCTTAGGAAGACCATCCCCTAAATCTTTCACTAAATCCAGCAATACTCGATATAACTCGGCGTCAGAACACTCTCGAATAGGCTTATTATAAGCTTTCAAAACATAGTTTTCTAATCTACTCATAGTCTACTCCTTTAACTTGTGCTTATTTGTGTATGCTTTTCTGATCATTGAACAGACTCTGTAAAATATAAAAATCAATAATGGCAAGTCGGTAAACAGAGAACTACATACATCTATATTATACCAACCATTTCATTAAAAAGAAACGACAGCTTAAAAGTAAACAAATATTTTTTCATCCACAAATGATAATGTCTCAAGTGAACGTAAATGAAAATGTCCCACTTTAGTGTATAGTAAAGCTAAGGAGGGATCTCAATGGAGGATTATCTTAACATGAATGAGAAACATAAATATAATATCATCAAGGCCGTCGTCAATGGACGGAAATCCAAAGCTCGTGCTGAAGTGGAATTAAACTTATCCAGACGACAGATCAATCGATTGATTCTTAAATACAAACAAGAGGGGCGAAAAGGCTTCAGACACAAGAATGCCAACCGCAAACCTTCTACAACCATTGACCGTCATACTCGAAAACGAATTGTTCAGCTCTATCGCTCGAAATACTATGACTTTAACTTCACGCACTTCCATGAAAAACTTCAAGAAGTTGAGGGGGAACACCTCTCTGAAAGCTCGCTGAGAAATATCTTGAAGGAAGTGCACATTGTCTCGCCTCTGGCTACCCGTCGAACTAAACGGCGTGTCGCTAAAGAGCTCGAAGACAAAGCGGACAAGAAAGGCTTAACCCATCACGAAAAAGATACCTTACAGGGGGTTCAAATCGTTGAAAACTCAAAAGCACACCCGAGTCGTCCTCGATGCAAATATGCTGGGGAACTGCTTCAAATGGATGCCTCACAGCATCCATGGTTTGAGGCGGATGAGAACGATTACTACCTCCATGCCGCCATTGATGATGCCACTGGCACGGTCGTAGGCGCTTATTTCGCGGCACAGGAGACGCTTGAAGGCTATTACCAAGTCTCACATCAATTCCTGACCCACTACGGTATTCCTCATCGCATTTTGACGGATTATCGCAGTATCTTCTCAGGGGCCCACGCACCAAAAAAGGGCGCTGCTCTTGAAGAGCAGGCCCTCACTCAATACGGATATGCTTGCCAGACACTCGGAATTGAACTGGAAGCGACCTCAGTCCCCCAAGCTAAAGGACGTATTGAACGTCTTTTCGGTACATTTCAAAACCGCTTACTTCAAGAAATGCGGTTAAGTGGTATCCGCAATATGGATGAAGCGAATCAGTTTCTAAGGGACTACCTCCCGCAGTTTAATCAAAAATTCGCTCACCCCATTAAAGATAGCATAAATGCCTTTGAAAAACTATCAGCAGACACAAATCTCAATCAGATCCTCGCTAAATTTGCCCTACGTGTCATTCACTCTGGTCATACCGTTCGATACAACAACCAAGTCTATCATCTTTACGACCAGCATGGGCAGCAAGTCTATTTGCCAAGAAAAACGAAAGTCATGGTTATTAGCACTCGTAATCAACAACTCTTTGTCTCTCATAAAAATCAACTCTTTGAGCTGATTGAAATGCCGTCACACCAAGCTGTGTCTAAAACACTGGATATTCAGGAAGCTCAACCTAAACCGAAGCCACACATTCCACCCATGTCGCATCCGTGGAAAGCTCAATCTTATCAACAATATCTAAAGAAACAAGAATACATAAAGAAAAAAGAGCTAGTTGAAGTGACATCTTGATCCTTCGTGATGAAGGGCGATGCGCTCTTTGTATCGCCCTTTATTGCGAAGCAACCAAGCGAAGCGCGGTAGTTTTTTACTCCCTTTCTTTGCACGTTAAAAAACAAAAAATCGGGACATTTTCATTTGTGCTTGACACGACAGCTTAAAAGTAAACAAATATTTCGAAAGATTTATTAAGTAAATATTGATATAACAATATTTATAAAGAATTATCCTTGTTATATTGTAAGCGTTATCACGATAAGGTGCATAAAAACCAGCCCAAAAACTAGGGCTGGTAACACAAATATTACTTATAACGTTCTTCTAAAGATGACATCCACGCTCCTATAGCAATTCCTAAAATAAGCATCAGGGCACATAGGGCATATTGCACAAAGCTGAAGCCAGTATAATCTGTCGGAATAATCATAATTGTAGAAGCTAGAACAATCCCAAAGATGAAATGGAAGAATTGACTATAATAGTGGTCGAAAATCCATTCAATTGCTTTCGACAGTAGTAGAACGGTCAAAAGGCCCCCTACAGCGATGGGGATAATAACCTGTAAATCAAACCGTTTAAAGCCGTCTGCCATCGCTTGATACAAGCCTAGAATGACGATGAAGTTTGATGGGCTGAGACCTGGAATAAGTACACCTAAGGCAATTAGGGCTCCGCATAGCATCCAAGAAAAGAAGTTCGCCGCAACTTGACCACCCGTCATTTGGTTCATCCAGGAAATAAAGATAAGTCCAAGAACAAAAGAAATCCCCATTATCCAAACATCTTGCCTGGAACGTCCTTGTTGCCCCGCTTCCTTCCATAGAGCAGGCACAGTTCCAACAACAGCTCCAACGAAGAACCAACGAATAATCGTCTCGAAATTCCCTAGAAGATAGCTGACACCCCAAGAAAGACCGGCGATACCAACGAGTGCCCCAAGGCCAACAGGTATAAAGAATTTAACATTATCCCAGAAACGGTGGGTAATATTAGCCAAGAAGCGAATAATTGCCTCGTATAAGCCAAAGATGGCTGCTAAAGCGCCTCCGCTTACGCCAGGAATAATAAAGCCGGAGCCAATAAACATCCCTTTAATAAAGCGCAGGAACCAACCTTGATTAGTTTCTTGTTCCATGATAGTGAACATCCCTCCAAAATAAACATATAAACGTAGTTTAGCTGTTCTTAAAAAGGATAGCAAATGAAATTCTTTGAATAATTCTGGAAAAATATGCTGATTGCTGAATACTGTGCAGAATGTGTTTATAAGATAAGCTATAAGGACTATATCCTTGCTAAAAGCACCTTGTACAGCTTGAAATCTAAACCCCCTCAAAATTATCCGCCTCTATTAATATAATTACTACTGAACGTTGATACGACTGCATCTTTCAGAAGAGATTTTTTTCAGCGTACGTGGTACAATAAAAGCGAAACTAGAAGGAGGTCGAGAGGATGAGCCATATCTTGTACTATAGCGATACTTGTCCGCATACTAAGCCGTTTGTTGAAGAATTAAAGCGACTTGGCATACCTTATCGGAGTGTTAATATAACGGAGTCTATGCCGAATTTAAAGGCATTTCTGGCCTTGCGTGATTATGAGCCAGCCTTTGACGGTGTTAAAGCCAAAGGGCATGTAGGCGTGCCGGTATTAGTTGGAGATGGAGCCTTTAGATTTGATTTAAATAGCTTGAAGGATTTGCAGGCATAGGAGATTTAAAATGGAACTAACTCAAAAGCAAGTTGAAGTATATATGCAAGAAGCGCGTGAAATTTTACATAATAGCTATAGTCCTTATTCGAATTTCCCAGTGGGATGTACGCTGCTTATGAAAGATGGCCAAGTATTTCATGGTGTGAATGTTGAGAATGTGTCTTTCGGTGCAACGAATTGTGCGGAACGAACAGCAATTTTTACCGCAGCTGCTCAAGGTTATCGCCCGCATTCCATTCAAGCAATCTTCATTGCAGGTAAGACTGAAGGCTTTCTGCCACCTTGCAATATTTGTAGGCAAGTCTTAGCTGAATGGGCTGATGAAGCGACGGCTGTATATTTAACTCGCGAAGATCAGCAAATACGGCAACTGTCACTCAAAGAGCTTATTCCGAATGCGTTTGTTTCTATGGATATGTAAGCTTTGCGAGTAAAGTCGTTTTTTGGTATATTTAAGGTAAATAATAAGGAGTGATGTGAATGGCACAGAAATTATTGCATGCTTGTTATCGTGTGTATGATTTAGAAGCGACAAAGAAATTCTATACTGAGGTATTTGATTTCAAGGTAACGAATGAATTGGATTATCCTGAGCATAAATTTACGCTGGTTTATATGCAAGTACCTGGTTCGGATTTTGAGTTGGAGTTAACGTATAACTACGAGTCAGAACCTTATGAAATTGGGAATGGCTTCAGTCACTTAGCTTTAGGTGTGGATGATTTAGAAGAAACTTATGCCAAAGCACAAGAATCTGGCTATGAGATGACTGAAATTAAGAGCTTGCCGGACGGCTCGGTTTCTTACTTCTTTATTTCAGATCCAGACGGTTACCGTTTAGAAGTTATGGAGAACAAATAATTCTATCGACCACAGTCAGAATCAGGCTGTGGTTTTGTGGTCTATAAGATAATCCAATGGCTTTTGATAAATTAAATCTATAATAAAATAATTCAATTGTATGGAAAGCGCGCCTTTGTCATATTACCGTTCTATTTAAATTTATATATGGATAATATTGCTGGTCACCATTATTATCAAATTCCATCATCAATTTTTAATTTTCTAATTTAGTTAATGAGGGGAACCATTTTTTCGAATTGCCGGAAAAACTATGTCAAGCACAAATGAAAATGTCCCGATTTTTTGTTTTTTAACGTGCAAAGAAAGGGAGTAAAAAACTACCGCGCTTCGCTTGGTTGCTTCGCAATAAAGGGCGATACAAAGAGCGCATCGCCCTTCATCACGAAGGATCAAGATGTCACTTCAACTAGCTCTTTTTTCTTTATGTATTCTTGTTTCTTTAGATATTGTTGATAAGATTGAGCTTTCCACGGATGCGACATGGGTGGAATGTGTGGCTTCGGTTTAGGTTGAGCTTCCTGAATATCCAGTGTTTTAGACACAGCTTGGTGTGACGGCATTTCAATCAGCTCAAAGAGTTGATTTTTATGAGAGACAAAGAGTTGTTGATTACGAGTGCTAATAACCATGACTTTCGTTTTTCTTGGCAAATAGACTTGCTGCCCATGCTGGTCGTAAAGATGATAGACTTGGTTGTTGTATCGAACGGTATGACCAGAGTGAATGACACGTAGGGCAAATTTAGCGAGGATCTGATTGAGATTTGTGTCTGCTGATAGTTTTTCAAAGGCATTTATGCTATCTTTAATGGGGTGAGCGAATTTTTGATTAAACTGCGGGAGGTAGTCCCTTAGAAACTGATTCGCTTCATCCATATTGCGGATACCACTTAACCGCATTTCTTGAAGTAAGCGGTTTTGAAATGTACCGAAAAGACGTTCAATACGTCCTTTAGCTTGGGGGACTGAGGTCGCTTCCAGTTCAATTCCGAGTGTCTGGCAAGCATATCCGTATTGAGTGAGGGCCTGCTCTTCAAGAGCAGCGCCCTTTTTTGGTGCGTGGGCCCCTGAGAAGATACTGCGATAATCCGTCAAAATGCGATGAGGAATACCGTAGTGGGTCAGGAATTGATGTGAGACTTGGTAATAGCCTTCAAGCGTCTCCTGTGCCGCGAAATAAGCGCCTACGACCGTGCCAGTGGCATCATCAATGGCGGCATGGAGGTAGTAATCGTTCTCATCCGCCTCAAACCATGGATGCTGTGAGGCATCCATTTGAAGCAGTTCCCCAGCATATTTGCATCGAGGACGACTCGGGTGTGCTTTTGAGTTTTCAACGATTTGAACCCCCTGTAAGGTATCTTTTTCGTGATGGGTTAAGCCTTTCTTGTCCGCTTTGTCTTCGAGCTCTTTAGCGACACGCCGTTTAGTTCGACGGGTAGCCAGAGGCGAGACAATGTGCACTTCCTTCAAGATATTTCTCAGCGAGCTTTCAGAGAGGTGTTCCCCCTCAACTTCTTGAAGTTTTTCATGGAAGTGCGTGAAGTTAAAGTCATAGTATTTCGAGCGATAGAGCTGAACAATTCGTTTTCGAGTATGACGGTCAATGGTTGTAGAAGGTTTGCGGTTGGCATTCTTGTGTCTGAAGCCTTTTCGCCCCTCTTGTTTGTATTTAAGAATCAATCGATTGATCTGTCGTCTGGATAAGTTTAATTCCACTTCAGCACGAGCTTTGGATTTCCGTCCATTGACGACGGCCTTGATGATATTATATTTATGTTTCTCATTCATGTTAAGATAATCCTCCATTGAGATCCCTCCTTAGCTTTACTATACACTAAAGTGGGACATTTTCATTTACGTTCACTTGAGACATTATCATTTGTGGATGAAACCATTTTTTCGAATTGCCGGAAAAACTATTGCAAATCAATATATTACAGGGTATAATTAATAAGATGAGCCGATAGTGACGGAAGTCACTTCTGACAGTGTACAGGCAATGCCACATCAGGAAGATGCGTACAGTAATGGCTTGTGAACCCATTACGGCAAGGGTAAAAACCTTGTTCTGTCAAAGCCTCTAGCGAAAGCTAGGGGCTTTTTTTAATGGATTTGCTATAATTTAAATATATTTCATATTTAAGTGGCAAAAATATTAGAAAATAGTGTATAATATATGTGAGTTGTCATGAAAAGTAAAAAAATTATTTTTTTATTCTGAAGTTAAGCGCTTTCATGTATAATGAGTTGGAGGGGGTTAGTGATGTCTGATAATAATTTGTTAGAAGTGTTGAATGATCATATTTATTGCTTTAATACGGGGCAGCACCGAACGGCTTATACTTTCCTAGGAAGTCAAAGACAAGACCGAGCAGGAGAAGTTAGTTACCGCTTTAATGTATGGGCACCAAATGCAAGTAAAGTCTTTCTGCAAGGAGATTTTACGGATTGGGCCTTACATGAAATGGAGCGGTTGGAAGGTGGTGTTTGGACCTGCGAAATTCCAGGCGATGTCAGAGGGCAATTCTATAAGTATGCTGTGGATGACGGGCAAGGTCATATCGAATATAAGATGGACCCATTTGCCTTAAGACATGAAATAGCACCGAAAGATGCCTCTATTGTTTGGGATTTGCCTGATTTTAAATGGACTGACCAAGCTTGGTATGAAAAGCTATCTGAACGCAAAAGTCAAGAAGCGCCCATGATTATTTATGAGGTGCATCCGTCGTCCTGGCGCAGGCATCCAGATGGAACAGCATATACATTCGATGAATTAGCTGACTCACTTATTCCTTATGTGAAGGAAATGGGTTATACCCACATCGAGTTCATGCCACTGATGGATCATCCATTAGATGCCTCTTGGGGCTATCAAATTACTGGCTATTATGCTGTATGTGGCCGGTATGGGACGATTGAGGAGCTGCAAGCTTTTGTTAATCGGGCTCATGCTGAAGGAATTGGTGTTTTTGTAGACTGGGTTCCAGGTCATTTCTCAAGAAATGCGAATGGCTTAGCTTACTTTGACGGAACGCCTACCTATGAGTATGAGGATGGAAATAAGGCAGATAATCGGGGTTGGGGTACATTGAACTTTGACTTAGGTAAGACGCAAGTGCGTAGCTTCCTTATTTCAAATGCCTTGTTCTGGTTGAAGGAATGTCATATTGATGGTATTCGTGTAGATGCCGTGTCGAATATGATTTACCTTGACTTTGATGAAGGTCCTTGGACACCGAATGAATACGGCGATCATCGGAAATTAGAAGGTATTGAATTCCTGAAGCAACTTAATACCGTTGTACATGCAGAATGTCCGCATGCTGTGATGATGGCAGAAGAGAGTACGAATTGGCCAGGTGTGACACATGCAGTTGAGAAAGATGGCTTAGGTTTCGATTACAAGTGGAACATGGGCTGGATGAATGATACTTTGAAGTTCTTTGAAATGGATCCCTTGTATCGACCAAGCAATTTACGCCTGATTACTTTCGTGTTTATGTATCAATATAATGAACAATTTATTCTGCCATATTCGCACGACGAGGTTGTCCATGGCAAGAATTCGATGTTAGGTAAATTACCAGCAGCTACACGCTATAATCAATTCGCTGACTTAAGGTTAGTTCATGGCTATATGATGGCCCAGCCTGGAAAGAAATTGCATTTTATGGGGAATGAAATAGGGCAATTCTTAGAGTGGCGTTACTATGAAGAGTTGAAATGGGAAGATTTAAACCGAGAGTATAACTCTGAGTATCAACACTTCATGAAGACCTTGAACCATCTAGCCCAGAACTCCCCCGCACTTTATGAGTTAGATCATGACCCAGCAGGCTTAACGGTCCTCGATGCAGACAACTTGGATGAAGGTGTTTTAAGCTTTATCCGTCACAGTAAGGACCCAGATGATTTCTTGATTGTGTTATGTAATTTTGTGCCGATGCAAAGAGATTATTTTAAGGTTGGGGTGCCATATCTAGGAACCTATGAAGTCGCGTTAAACTCTGAAATGGAAGAATTTGGCGGTCGTTGGACGTCTAACTTGCCAGTAATGGAAGCAGAAGCCGAGCCAATGAATCACCAACCTTACTCCATAACCTTAACAGTCCCTAGTCAAGGCGTACTGTATATCAAACCTAAGCAACTTCACAAAGATAAGCCGCCTGCTAAGACACAGTCTTCAAGCAAGCCGTCGAAACGTCCCTCAAAGTCAAAGGTAGTTAAAGAAAAGAAATCAGGTATTTCAGGAAGAAAGGAGTAGGACGAGTTAGACTTTGACATACTCGTTCACAAAGTGAACATGAAAAATGAAATGACAGCAATGATTCTAGCCGGAGGCCAAGGAACTCGGCTAGGTGTACTTACCAAACAAACAGCAAAGCCAGCTGTACCCTTCGGTGGTAAATACCGGATTATTGACTTTGCTTTAAGTAATTGTGCCAATTCAAATGTTAATAACGTCGGTGTGGTTACACAATATCAACCTTTAGAATTAAATAACCATATCGGGAAAGGTGATGCCTGGGGCTTAAATAGCCGTAATGGAGGAGCAACTATTCTCCAACCTTATTCAAGTTCAGACGGTGAGAAATGGTTTAAGGGAACAGCTAATGCTATTTACCAGAATATTAGCTATATCGATTCCTTGAGTCCTGAATACGTCCTGATTCTTTCCGGGGACCACATTTATAAGATGGACTACAGTAAGATGTTAGATTTCCATAAAGAAAACAATGCAAGTTTAACAGTTGGTGTTATTCCAGTCGATTATAAAGAAGCATCCCGCTTTGGTATTATGAATACGGACCAAGGTCACCGAATCATTGAATTCGAAGAGAAACCAGCCGAGCCGAAAAGTAATTTGGCTTCTATGGGTATTTATATCTTTACATGGCCAACCCTACGTCGTTATCTGGTGGAAGACCAAGCAAAAGAACGCAAACTTGAAGACTTTGGTCATGATGTAATCCCGGCTTACTTGGCGAACGGGGAAGACTGCTTTGCATACTCCTTTAATGGCTATTGGAAAGACGTTGGTACAATTGAAAGTCTTTGGGAAGCAAATATGGAAATGATTGATCCAAATCATCCATTAAATCAAACAAAGGATTCATGGAGAATCTATTCGAACACACCGATTTCTCCGGCTCAATTCTTTACCGAGACGGCAAATGTACGCAACTCAATGGTTGTTGACGGCTGCTACGTTGCAGGCGAAGTGAACCATTCCATCTTATCGCAAGATGTGCGCGTTGGTATGGAATCAACCGTTAAAGACTCTGTTATTATGTCCGACGTAACAATCGGAGAGAATGTGCAAATTGAATATGCCATTATTGGAGAAGGTGCCCACATTGCCGATGGTGCATCAGTCATTGGAGAACCAGATGAAATTGCCGTAGTAGGCTATAACGAGACGATTGGAGGTCCGAAAAACGATGGTGAAGAATAAACTAGCAGCAATCATTAACTTGACTGAAGACAACCAGTCTTTACGTCCTTTAACGAATAACCGACCTATCGCAGCATTACCTTTTGCAGGTCGTTACCGTATTATTGACTTTGTTCTGTCCAGTATTAGTTATGCCGGCATTGACTCTGTAGCACTATTTATCGGAGATTCAGGCCGTTCGATTTATGACCATATTCGCTCTGGTAGTGAGTGGGATTTACAATCAAGTATTGGTGGGGGTGTCTTCACTTTCTCACAACAAAACTGGAAACACCGCTACCGTATTGAAGAGGAGCACGAAGATTACTACTACAACCACCGTATTTACTTGCAACGCTCTCACTCAGATTATGTATTCGTAAGTGGAAGTAGTATTATATCTAACAATAATCTCTTAGCTGTAACTCAACAACATGTCGCATCAGGTGCAGATATTACGATGATTTATAAATCACAGTCAGCTTTTGAAGACCGTGGTGAAGAGGATCTTGTTGATGAGGCACTTATTCTTGATGAAGAAGGGCGATTCAAAGACATTGTACCTTTTGAAGAAGTGCTAAATGATGAGAAAATTCATTCATCCTTAGGTAAGTACATCATCTCAACCCAAACTCTATTAGATTTAATTGATCGGGCGACAGCTGAGCAGGTGTATATGAATATTAATGAGTTAATCCACTTCTACTTGATGGACTATTCAGTGAATACTTATGAATATACTGGTTATGCAGCAAATATTGATACGATTGGCGCTTATTATTCAGCCAACATGGAAATGTTGAGCCGCAGTAAATTCACTTCGCTCTTCCATGGCTCGATTCCAGTCTTAACGAAGACGAAACATGGTGCGCCAACTTATTACGATGAGAATTCAAATGCTCGTGAAGTGATTGTTGGTACAGACTCTTACATTGGTGGTACTGTTGAGCGCTCCGTTCTGAATCGTCGGGTAACCGTGGGTGAAGGAGCTCAAGTCTCGGATAGTATTATCCTTCAAGGAACGAAGATTGGCGAGAATGCAGAAATTCGTTATGCCATTATTGATAAGAATACAGTCATTGAACCAGGTGCCAAAATTATTGGAACACCCGATAATTTAATTGTAATTGGTAAAGGCTCTCATATTAACGCATAGGAGGCTGACATGAAAGTTTTATTTACAGCTGCAGAAGCTGCACCTTTCTTCAAAACCGGAGGCCTTGGTGACGTTGCTTATGCCTTGCCGAAGGAATTAGCCCAGCAAGGCGTGGACATCCGAGTCGTCTTGCCTTACTATACGCAAATGCCTCAACAATACAAGGACCAAGTAACTGAATTACGTCATTTCCGCTTCCAATTAGGGACAAAGAATGTGTATTGTGGTATTAAATACCTTAAAATGGATGGGGTTAAGTATTATTTCTTGGACAATCTGTCCTACTTTGATCGCCCGACGCTTTATGGTGAATGGGATGATGGAGAGCGTTTCGCATTCTTCTCGACCGGTGTTATCGAGATGATGGAAGTGATTGATTGGATTCCAGATATCATTCATGCCAATGATTGGCATACGGCAATGATTCCGGTGTTATTAGTTGACCGCTATCATTGGAAGAACCGCCTGCAGAATATTCGCAAGGTCTTTACCATCCATAATATTCGTTTCCAAGGAATTTTCGAACCGAATATTCTAGCGAATGTTTTTGGGACGAGTTACAATACATTCACCGAGGATGGGGTGCGTTATAAGGAGAAAGTGAACTTCCTCAAAGGGGGCATTAACTTCTCTGACCGAGTCACGACTGTCAGTCCAACTTATGCTCGGGAAATTCTCACACCAGAATTTGGTGAAGGCCTTGAAGCCGTCCTACGCCATAATGAATGGAAGATTAGTGGAATTATTAATGGCATTGACTATGATATTAATAATCCAGAGACCGATCCGAAAATCGAACATCACTTCTCTAAAGACGATCGCTCAGGCAAACGCGCTAATAAAGAAGCCCTTCAGCAACGTTTAGGTCTACCAGTTGACGGGGATATTCCAATGATTGGTATGGTTAGCCGCCTAACAGATCAAAAAGGCTTCCAATTAGTGCAAGAACGTATGGAAGAATTATTGAACGACTTTAATGTACAAGTCGTTCTGCTTGGAACAGGTGAAGCTGAATTTGAGCACTCTTTCCGCTATTTCGAAGGAAAATACCCGGACCAAATGGTTGCCTATATTGATTTCGATGTGGCCCTTGCTCAGCAAATTTATGCTGCCAGTGATATGTTCCTCATGCCAAGTGCCTTCGAACCTTGTGGTTTATCACAAATGATTTCTATGCGCTATGGAACACTTCCGATTGTCCATGAAACAGGTGGCTTAGCAGATACGGTTCAACCATATAATGAGTATACCGGTGAAGGGACAGGATTCTCTTTCCATGGTTTTAATGGTCATGATATGATGCATACCATTCGCTATGCCTTGGATGTATACTATAACCATCAAGAAGCTTGGACGCAACTTGTTGATCAAGCGATGTCACGAGACTTTAGATGGACTGAACCAGCGAAAGAATATATTGCTTTATACGAAGGATTATTAAATGAGTAAGAGCTCTGAGGGAGCCTTATATATTACGGTTTGTAAGTTTATAAATTAACCAAAGATCACCAAGCTAACGATTGATGAAGTTGGCTTGGTGTTTCTGTTTTAACTTAAATTCTTTACATCGCATATCCCTTATTTTATATAGCACAAGAAGTAGATAATTTCTCCAGGAAAATGCAGTCGCATCAACGTTCGGTAATAATACTCATTGAGGAATAAAATTTTGGGAGAATGTATATTACATTTATACTGCTTAGAACAGTTTATCTAAGTGGGGCTTTTGTATGGCTAATCTAGCAACTTCTCGGTAAGCACAATATTTCATTGCAGAAGGGGTGTGATTACGCTGCTGGAAGTAGCTTCACACATATTTCAAATACCCGACATTTGTGAAAGTTTTGAGTTTTTACGACTTAAGATGCATGATTTGCTCTTTTATCTATTATAATATATTATGAAAGACTCTAGAAAGGAGGCAACCGATGAGAGATGATGGCCAAAGAATGACACGTTGGCAAAGATGGCAACGTGGCTTTAAGAATTTATGGACCTACTATCGGGGATGGAAATGGCTTATCTTTATTGGTATGTCACTTGCTTTAATGATGTCGACGTATTTGGTTGTTCTTGCTAAGACAACGAGTGTAGATACATTGCAAGAGGCTTTACAATCACAGACGGTTGTCTATGATGTAAACGATGCATATGCGGGTACTTACGATAGCCAGAAGGGGACGTATGTGAGTTTGGAGGAGATTTCTCCAAATATGCAACAGACTGTTGTTACCACCGAGGATAAACGGTTCTATGAACATAATGGCTTTGATACAATCGGGATTGCCCGTGCCTTTGTCAGACTTTTAATTAACCGTAACACTTCGGGTGGTGGCGGAAGTACAATCACCCAACAATTAGCTAAGAATGCTTTTCTCAGCTTAGATCAAACCTTTCAACGAAAATTTAAGGAACTCTTTCTCGCCCTTGAAATTGAAAAAGAATATACTAAGGATGAAATTCTTGAAATGTATTTAAATCATGCCTATTTCGGCAACGGGGTGTGGGGTGTTGAAGATGCGTCTCAACGCTATTTCGGTCATAGTGCCAGTAGTTTGAATTGGAATGAGAGTGCGGTCTTAACGGGTATGTTAAAAGGGCCCTCTTTGTATAATCCAATCGATGATTATGAAGCAGCCATTGAGCGCCGAGATGTGGTTACGCAACTATTAGTCGATGCTTCGGTAATTAGCCCAGAGGATGGTGCTTATATTTCAAGTATCGGCATTGATTTATATGATAATTATTATGATGAGGCGGGCAATCCTTACCCTTATTACTTTGATGCGGTCATTGATGAAGTGGTCCGCTTGGCGAAGATTCCTGAAGATGACCTAATTAGTAAAGGCTATCGTATTTATACCAATTTGAATCCTGGCTTCCAACAAGCAGTCGATGCGAGTTATCAGAATCCTTGGCTGTTCGGCGATGATGGTTCTGATCCGGAACCAGCGGTTCAGAGTGCGAGTGTGGTCATTGACCCGAATACTGGAGGAATTGCGGCCGTTTATGGTGGTCGGGGCGAGTATGTGTACCGGGGCTTTAATCGGGCGACTGATATGCGCCGTTCACCAGGTTCGACCATTAAACCGCTAGCTGTTTATACACTTGCCTTAGAAGCAGGGTATAACATTCACTCCATGGTACCTGATGAAGTAAAGTCATATGATGGTTGGGCGCCAGAAAACTATAACCATTATACTGAACCAAGTGGGGAGAATGCTTTGTACTATGCCCTGGCTCAAAGTAAGAATACATCTGCCGTGTATTTATTAAACGAATTAGGGCTAGATAAATCAGTGCAGAAGCTGAAGCAATTTGGTATTGATATTCCACGGGAAGATCGCTCGCTAACAATGGCTCTCGGTGCCTTATCTTATGGGGTGACGCCAGTTCAATTAGCCAACGCCTATGCTGCCTTTGCTAATGAAGGAATTCGTTATGAGAGTTACTTTGTTCGGCGAATCGAAGACGCATCTGGCAAGGAAGTATATTCCAATACCAAGCCAAGTAAACATATGGTTATGACACGCAATGTCGCCGCTGATATGACAAGCATGATGTTAGATACGTACGGTGGATACGGCACTGGATATGGCGCAGGGCCTGATTACGGTCAACTTGCTGGTAAGACCGGAAGTACGGAAACGGTTGAAGGCAGTCCCGATACAAGGGACCGCTGGATGGTTGGCTATACACCAGACTTTGTTGTCGTCAGTTGGGCAGGATTGGACCAGGAAGGAAGCATGAGCCTAGACGAATTGATGCCATCGGGTATGGGAACTTTCTTCAATATCCAGACTACTCAGTTGATGAATGCTTCGGCCCAGACACCATTTAACTTAACGATGGCTTCCCAAATGGACCAGACAAGCAATGAGCTTGAAGGGATTCGTTGGCAAGATGAAGTGGGTCATTTATTCGACCAAGCAAGTGAGTGGGTTGAAGTCCATGGACCGGAAATTCTTAATGATATTCAACGTTTAGCAGAGGATGCCGGCCAGCAAATTAATCAGTGGCTCCAAAGTATTCCACTTCCTTAATTACCTAGCAATATAAGTGGAAAATTTCTGTCAAATTTGATATGATACTAATGTTACAAAAAGGAGCGATAGCATGGCAGATAATACAATTTATGATACAGCTAATCAACTAGAACGTGACTTAAGAGGACATGCGGATTACCGAGCTTTACGTGAGGCCTATGATGCTATTGAAGCTGATGAAGCATCTAAGAAGCTTTTCGATACCTTCCGTGAGACAACGCAAATGCTTCAAATGAAGCAAATGAGTCAAGAAACACCGACGGATGAAGAAATCGAAGGTGTTCAAGCTTTGTCTGAAGAAGTCATGCAAGACGCGAAGATTCAACGTTTGATGGAAAGTGAACAAAGAGTGAGCCAGCTGATTAATGATATCAATCAGATTATTATGCAACCTCTTAATGAAATCTATCAAATTTCAGAAACTAATTAGTTGACCGAAGTATGTGATTACACCAACTGGAAGCCAGTCGTTTCAGCGATTTCTTTCAGTTGGTTTTTATTATGAAGAGGAGGAATGTGAGGATGAAATTTTTGCACTTGGCAGATTTGCATTTAGATAGTCCTTTTATTGGCTTAAAGCAGTCGATGCAAAACTTACAAGAAGCGTTAATTCAAGCTCCTTATCAAGCCTTTGAGCAGGCAGTGTCCAGTGCGATTGCTTATGAAGTAGATGTGGTCGTGATAGCGGGTGATATATATGACAGTCAAGCTCAAACTATTTATGCCCAGCATTTCTTTCAACAGCAACTTCAACGCCTTGATCAAGCAGAAATTCCTGTGGTGATGATTCATGGCAATCATGATTATATTCAAGCAAGCCAAAGACGCATTCAATATCCAGACAATGTCCATTTACTAGGAGCGGACAGTGAAGCAATTGAGTCGGTCGACTTGACCTTTACATCTGGTGAAACGGCTCGCTTTTATGGCTTTAGCTATCATCATCGTTGGATTGAAGTGCGTAAAATAAATGCCTTCCCCAAAGCAACAAGCGAGACAGATTATACCATTGGTCTCTTGCACGGAGAGGTTGAGGGGCCGTCTTCAGATGCAGGGCGCTATGCCCCCTTTAGCGTAGAAGAATTGAAGCAGAAAGGCTATCATTACTGGGCTTTAGGCCATATACATCAAGCACAAAGTCTCACTCAAACGCAAGATATTCAGTATGCGGGGACGCCTCAAGGACGTCACCGTAATGAGTTAGGCGAGAAGGGGGGCTACCTTGTTGACTTACGCAAGGGTCAACCCGTTCAAAGTGAATACTTAGCCTTTAGCCCGATTATTTGGCAGGAGGAGCGGATAGCTTGCCACACTCAGATGCAAGCAAGTGAATTAGCAGAGAAAGCACAGGATATTCTGGATAATTACGCTGAGCAAGCAAAGGCAAGTCGCCGCTCCTATATCCTAACCTTGCACTTGGACAATGCGGAGCGCCTAGACCAAGCGCTTAAAACGCAAATTCAAGAAGGTGAACTTCTCGAAGCCTTGGCGCCTTACCAAGAAGAAGCTCATTTCGTTGCGTTAAATAAGATATTGCTCCATGAGACGAGGGATTTCCGTTTCTTTGAATACGATGCGAAATTACAGCAAACCTTTTATGCTAGTGTTGCAAGCTTAAAAGAAGGGGAAGCTTTTGCAGAAGTTATGGATAGTATGTGGAGTCATCCAATTGTCAAGGTGCGCTTAGGTAATTTGTCTACAGATGAAGCTTTTCGAGCCAGGGTGATTCAACAGGCTCAAGACCATTTAGTAACGCAATTAGGCTTTGCGGAGAAAGAGGTGAGTGAGACAAATGAAGATACAAGCGATTGATATTTATGGCTATGGCAAATGGGTACAACAAAGATTCAATTTAGAAGAAACCTTGCAAATATTCTATGGTAGGAATGAAGCAGGTAAGTCCACCATTCAATCCTTTATCCGCAGTATTCTTTTCGGCTTTCCTGACCGGAGGAAGCGCAAGCAGCAAGTGAACCGCTATGAACCCAAGCAAGGGGATCAGTATGGGGGTAGATTATTACTGACGGATACGAAAGCTGGTAATATTTGGGTTGAGCGTACGCTCAAAGGCTTAAAAGTAACCAAAGAATCGGGTCAAGAACTTCCTCCCGAGACTTTAGATGATGTATTGAGCGGTCTTGATGAAACACTTTTCGACACGTTCTATTCTTTTAGCTTGCAGAATTTGCAAGAATTAGCAAATGTTGGTGCCGAAAATTTAAATGATTATTTCTTGAGTATCGGTACGACAGGTAGTGAAACATTCCTTAGCATTGCTAAGGAATTAGAGAAAGAGTCTAATCAAATGTACCGCAAGCAAGCTCAAACTCGTCCGATTAATCAGATGTTAGTTGAATATGATGCGCTAGCTAAGCAAGTCGATGCGACTAAGGAGAATATGACCCGCTACCGCCAGCTATTGTCTGCACAAGAGATTGAAGAGACGAATATTCAAGCGATTGAGAAAGAAATTGCGACTCTCAATACTAAACGTCAAGCCTTAGATCAGCTCAACCAGCGTTATATGCTTTACTTGAAGCAAGAAGCGGCCCGGCGTGAACTGGCGCCTTTGACGTACACGGATATTTCATCGGAGCAGATTGAATTACTCCAAGAGCAATTACGCGTTATTGAGCGGACTAACCAAGAAGTCCAACAATTAGAAGAACGGTTGGCTCATTTAGAAGAAGACTTAAAGCAACTCACCCGCTTTAATTGGGCGAAGAATCATATAGAAGACCGCAAGATTTGGTTGGATGAAACGGGCGAGATAAAAGTTGTGCAAAGTAATATTGAGCAGAAAGAACAGCAAATTCAAGAGGCGCACAACACTTTAGAGCAACTTGCCCTAAAAGGGAAATTCTATCCCGAGAAGGTACTAAGAGGCGAGGCGTACGCAGAGCAATTGGACGAAGGCTTACGTATTCAAAGTGAAATAGATACGTGCACAAGTAAAGTTAGTGAACTTCAATCAGAGCGCAATGTGTACATCGAACAACGTAAAGAACAACAGAATAATGGCGCCATTGCTAGACAACAAATTGCTAATTTGGAAAGTCAGCGGGTAAATGATGAAGAGCAATTGGTTCAGTTAACGAGTCTAAATCATTATTTAGCGCCACTATTGGCTATAGTTATTGGGGGCGCCTTGAATTTCTTTGCCAATAATGATGCGGCTGGTTCTCAGATACTGACTTATTTGGGTATCTTCTTGATTATTGCTGGTCTTGCTTCAGGTGCTTATGTTTTCTACCGGCACCGAACGTATGTCAATGCCTTTCAAGGAAATCCAGCCCAAGACAAAATTGAAAGTTTAAGGCAGCAAGAAGCGGCTTATCAAGAACAAAGTAGGGCCCTTGGCCTGGAGATTAATGAACGTTTAGCTCAGATTGAAGAACTAGACGCTCAAATAAGCCAATTGAAAGCCGAGCAAAAAGAATGGCTAGGTGCTTTAGGCTTTTACCCGGATGCCGATCCTGAAATTGTGCTTAAAACCGACCCGGTAGCCAATTATGACGATACGATGCAAAGGCTGTCTGCATATGAAGCAGATTTAGCAGCCTTGCAGGAGAAGGTGTCACAGTGGAGGTTACTCATCCAGCCTTTATTAGACCGCTTCCCAACAACGCAGGAAGAAACGCGTCCTTTAATCCGCTATATCGAGGAAACGGAAGCGAGCTTAGCCCAAAGCCAACAGAGAGGCCAGCAAATTCTAGAACGTAGCAGTCAAGTCAAAGAACGTATTACCAAACTCACAGCCGAGCAAGAAAATGCCCAGAAACTCAACCAAGAGATTCTGCAAGCAAGTCAAAGTCGAGATGTCGCTGAATTTACCGATAAGGTGGCCGTTAATCAGCGCATTGATGAATTAAAACAAGAGATTAACGTATACCAAGAGCAAATCCAAGGGCATGAAGAAGCCCTGGCGAATGTTGAAAGTAAACAAGCCCTTGAAGCCAGTCTTCAAGACGTAATCAGCCATATCCAGACCTTGCAAGAGACACTTGGGGTTCATTTAAATGAGCGCGCGAATTTAAACGTCGAAATTCATCAGCTTGAAAAAGATGGAACTTATCAGCAGTTGAGTCAACAACTTGCCATTAAAGGTGAGGAGTTAAGTGAAGCTATTGAAGCTTGGGCTGTGAAGCGAACTGCGAGTTATATGATTTATCAAACATTACGCCGAGGCATAGATGATCCCTTGCCGCAGATGAATGATATTGCTAATAAGCTTTTTGAGAGTTTGAGCTTAGGACGGTATAAGCAAATTCGTATCAATAAAAGCGGCATTAAGGTGAAACAGTTTAGTGATATCTTGTTCGAACCACATGAATTGTCTCAAGGTACGCTGGAACAGCTTTATGTTTCGCTGCGGTTAGCGTTTATTCTAAGTGCTAAAGATATGGTTAGTATGCCAATTATTATTGATGATGCCTTTGTCAATTTTGATGAGGTGCGTAAGCAAAGGATTTATGATATTCTTGAGGAAATTGCGGACAACCAGCAAATACTCTTCTTTACGCTCGATTCAGACGTTGCTGAACGATTTACCAAACATTCAATTCATTTAGAAGAGATTAAGCAAATTGAAACACCAGTGGCTGTAGATGATTAAGGAATTAAGGAGGAAAGACGTTGACACAATTATTTGATTTAGAGCATGGGGAAGAATTTGGAATGTTTGTGCTCATTAAGCAAGCCGATGTGCGGGTTGCAAGAAATGGTAATCCCTTTATTGCCTTTCGTTTCCAAGATCCGTCAGGGGCGATGGACGGAATGTATTGGTCGGCGACAGATAAGGAAGTCGCCACCTTTCAAGCTGGCAAGGTGGCTTTCTTGAGAGGAACCCGAGATACCTATCAAGGACGTCCTCAAGTTAAAATTGAAGGCCTGCGCTTAGCAGAAGAAGGGGAACCGAATGATCCAACCATGTATGTTGAACATATCGAGGTAAAGCAAGAAGATTTAGAGAAAGAATTGGAAGATGCGCTCTTCTTAATCAAAGAACCGAATATTTCCCGAGTCGTCCGCAAAATATTACACCAAGTGGGTGATGATTTCTATACCTACCCAGCGGCTAAACGCAACCACCATGCCTTGGCAGGCGGTCTAGTCCTACATACGTTAACTATGGTACGGATTGCTAAGGGGCTGTTGGAGATTTACCCGCATTTGAATGCGAGTCTCTTAATTGGTGGGATTCTTCTCCACGATGTTGGGAAGACGACTGAATTAAGTGGACCAATCTCAACAGAGTACACTCTTAAAGGGAAGATGATGGGACATATCGTTATTGTGACGGAGATGATTGATCGTGCTTGCCAGGAAATAGGCATCGATCCAGAAACAGAAGCCATTATTCTATTAAAGCATGTTGTGTTAGCGCATCATGGCAAGCAGGAATATGGTAGCCCTATTTTGCCACAAATATTAGAAGCAGAAGTCATTCATTTCATTGACGATTTGGATGCTAAAATCAACATGATTAGTGATGCTTTAGAGACCACAGAAGTGGGTTCCTTTAGTGCGCAAATTTATCCCCTAGATCGCCGTGAATATTATAAACCTACGTTTAAATAGGAGGAATTATGACAGAACATATCCACGAACATGAACATCATCATATCCATGACGAGCATTGCGGTTGTGGCCACCACCACGCTCAAGCAGAGGATTATCATGCTAATCACGGCATTGAATTAAATTTCCAAGGGGTGAGTCAAGCTGATGTTCCAACTATATGGTCAAGCTTGACGCATAGCGATTGGCTCCATGAAGGGAAGATAACAGCTTTCACTGGTGGAGCTGAGGTGCAGCATGGTGAGCAGTCCTTTATGCTAACAGATATCGATGCTCCTGATTACATAGCGTTTACTTGGTATAACGGGGTGTTTAGTATTGAACTTCAGGAACTCCCCGATGCTGAGACGTTAATCGATGCTGTCTACTGGGTCGAGCATCCAGAAGATGTGACAGAAGCTGAATTAGAAAGTCTACTTCATTCGATTTTACAGCTGGAGGCGCATGCTAGTGGCCAAACACTAACTGAAGAGGAAGCAGCCTACGTGAAACAACAGGTGCCTGAACTGATGGCCGAATTAAGTGCTTATATTGAATAGTACAATAATACCCCGCCAGTCATACAATGCTGAACAGTTTGACTGGTGGGGTATCTTTCTAGCGTAAAGTTCTGTTACTTGTGGGAACATATGAATGAAAGCTAAGCTTCCTTAGAATTACTTGTCTCAACTCTATGAACCAATACTAAACATCATTACAAGGATTTAGCCTCTTCAGTATGAGTTGTAGCTTTAGACGAGCACTACTAGTCATAACTCTTCAAGGATAATATTATGAGAAGGCATAAGGCAGATATATTCCCAAATAAATAGCCCTGCTGAATTAGCAGAGCTTTTATATCCAACTGAATGGGTTATGTATTTTGTTCGAAAAGCCTCATGAATACTCTCAAGTTTTGCTTGCTTAAAATTTAACGTTATCCTTTATGAAGAATCTAGAAAGCTGATAACATCAATGTCTTGAGTCATCATTGGAAAACTTAAAAGTCAAGTACGTCTCCGGAGGGAATCGAACCCCCATCGCAAGAACCGGAATCTTGAGTGATATCCATTACACTACGGAGACTCAACTTCTAAATCATACCAGTTTTCCATATATAAAGCAAGGCTTAATTATTTATTGCATGGTCCTATTGGATAAGATTACCATCTGTTTCAGTTAGTTGGGCTAGAATTTGACTGCTTCCGTCAGGATAGGCGCGTTCAACAATAATTAAGCCATAGGAAGGGGCAAGGTAGTAATTAATTTGGCTCCCATCGGCCTGGTCTTCTGCAAGTTGCATTACCTGTTGATATAGTTGTTGGCCAAATTGAATTTGTTCAAGATAGGCTTCAATACGAATCAATCTTTCGTTATTATAACCCGATTGGAAGGAAGAGCCCACAGTGAGCTGACTTGGCAAAATTAAGGATTCGGTTGTGCTAGAGGCTTCTTGTGAATACCTTAAATCTTCAACGATATTATAATCATGATAACACGCTAGTTCATATAGTCCCGTGTTACGAATTTGCAGAATGTAGGCTACCGCTTCGCCATTGGAGAAGGCCGAGATTTGAAAGATTCCATTAGCATCTGGAGGATACTCCATAATAATATTTTGGAAATCAAAATAAGTTCCGTCTCCCTGGTACTTATAATTAATATATTGAACAAAAGGTAAGAAATTGTTCGATGCAATAGAAAATGCGGGCTCTGGTCTTGTTTCTGTATTTTCTTCCGCGCTTTCCTGATGGTCATCCAGAGAAGTTTCTGTTTGATCTTCAACAATAGATTCTTGTGAGTAAACTTCGCTAGATTCTTCCGGGTTATTTGTATGAGATTCTTCTGCATGGGCACTCGGAATCCCCTGGAAGAGTTGGCCTAGGCACAAGAAGCAGGCTAGGCTGCGAATAAGGTATCTGTTCATGTATATTCTCCTTCCAAGCTTTGCTTACTCATTATAACATAGGAGTTTCCCATTGGGGTGAGAAGAGGAGGAAGTTATTATGAATTATTTATGAATGTTAATAAAATCTTTAACATTAACGGAATGTAGCCAAGCATTAGCTAGTATGTGCTGGCCATATGTTTTAGGATGGATACCATCCGCTGCCACCAGTGTTTCCACAGGTACTTTGTGATAAGCCTCAGTCATTGCTGCTTGTAAATCAACATAAGGTGCAGCAAACTCATGAGCCAAGTTTTGGATGCGCTGATTCATCTCTTGAACATAAGGGAGCCATGTTTGGCGTTTATCGGGGTAGGGAAGGACATAAACGCCCATTAAGACGAACTGGGTAGAAGGGCTATGATCTATGGTTTGCTGGAGAATTGAACGGTAATTCATCTCGAATTGTTCAAGTATACTTTGATTCATTGTCAACCCTTCACTAAGCCGGTGCCATATATCATTGATACCGATAGCAATAGAAATCAAATCATAAGGTTGATCTAGTGCATGGTGTTGCCAACGGTGCTTCATATCCGCTAAACGGTCTCCGCCAATACCTCGATTCGTAATCTGGATTGGTTCGCTGTAAATGTTAAACAGTTCGTGGGCAATCATTGTGACATAGCCTTGCCCTAAATCACAACCGAAATATGGACGTCTTCCAGCGTCGGTAATACTATCGCCAATAAATAATAAGTGTTTCATTTACAATTCCTCCTAGGTATTTAATGCTTCCAAAGCTTCTTGCCTTCATAAATAAACAGCCTCTCCTTTGGATATTGTTATCGTTTTGCTCATAAATATGGTATTCTAAATAAGAAAAGGATTAAAGGAGTGGACCAAGATGACAGATTGTATTTTTTGTAAAATTGTAGCAGGTGAGATTCCTTCAGCCAAAGTTTATGAAGACGATAAAGTTTATGCTTTCTTAGATACTTCCCAGGCGACCGAAGGACACACTTTGCTGGTGCCTAAGGTGCATGTTGAGAACTTAATGGAATATGATGAGTCTTTAGCAGCCGACGTTTTTAGTCGCTTACCTAAGATTAGCCGGGCAATCCTTGCTGCCAATCCAGAAGCTAAAGGGATTAATGTATTAAACAATAACGGTGAAGTAGCCTATCAGACGGTTTTCCACTCACATATTCATATTATACCACGTTACAGTAAAGAGGAAGGTTTCGCGGTAAGTTTCGCAAATAATCAGGAAAGCTATACACAAGAAGCATTCCAAGAGCGAGCTCAGCGGATTGCTGCAGAAATATAGGAGGTTAGGAAATGGCACAATTTGTCAAAGGTTTATTTTGGGGGGCAGCGATTGGGGGACTGATTGGTCTATTGAACGCGCCTCGCAAAGGCTCACAGACGCGTGAGAATTTCAAAGCCTTTATTGACCAAACGACGGATGATGTGAATGATGTCCGTTATAAAGTGGATAATTTATCTTTAGCTGTCCAGAAATTGGCGTCAGAAGGTAGTCAAAGTTTTAAAGAGGCTAGTGATGGTGTGCGGATGTCCTTAAAGCATTTCAATGAAGAGGCAGAACCACGAATTCGTCGTGTCAAAGATCAAACGGAAGTTCTAACAGAGCATTTGAAAGAGGCCCAAGCAAGCTTTCAAGAAAGTAAGGAATAATTGTGTCTTTTTTGTAAATTTGACACAGAGCCTTACCATTTGTGATATATTATATTTATAACAAACTATAGATAGGAGATAATTACTCTCATGAAGAAAACCCTACTTAAGACAACGTCAGTTGCACTGGCTTTTACTGGTGTACTGGCTACAACTGCACCGGTATACGCAAACGATAATGTGATTGCGACTGTTGGTGAAGAACAAATCACACAAGATGAATTCTATCAAGCTATGAAGAATTTATCTGGTGAAATAACGCTAAGAACGATGATTCTTGAACAAGTGTTAATGCAGAATGTAGACGACGTTGAAGCTTCTAGAAAGGCAGCCGACGATGCAGTGGCTCAACAAATAGAAGAAGCGGGTGGTGAAGAAACCTTCCAACAATTACTTGATTATCAACAGCTTGGCTCGATTGAAAAGTACACATATCAATTATTCATCAATAATATGTTCCAAGAAGTTATTGAGAAGGGGATTGATAAATCTGATGAAGCTATCCAAGACTTCTACGAAAATGGTTATGAACCAACCATGGAAGCCCAACATATTCTAACAGAGACTGAAGAAGAAGCGAATGCCGCGCTTGAGCGCGTTAAAGGCGGAGAAGAGTTTGACGCTGTGGCTAAAGAAGTTTCTAAGGATTCGACAGCGGAGAATGGTGGACTTTTAACACCTTTTGTCAGTGGTCAGATGGTCGCTGAATTTGAAGAAGCGGTTAAGGCTACTGCCAATGGTGAGATAACTCAAGAACCAGTTAAATCGCAATATGGCTATCATGTTATTAAAGTCATCAATAATGGTGAGAAGAAACCTTTAGAAGAAGTTCGTGAAGAGGTTGAACAGCAATATGTGAACTCTAAATTAGCAGATGCTCAGTTCTCATACAGTATCATCGGTGATTTAATCGAACAAACAGGTGTTGAAATTAACGATGAAGACTTGAAGGGTGCTGTCAACGATTTATTAGAAATTGCTAAGATGCCTGAATCAGTCGAAAGTCCAGCTGATACTTCTGGTGAAGATGAGTCAGCTTCGGAAGAAGCACCAGCGGAAGAAGCACCAGCGGAAGATGCTTCTGCTGAAGAAGTAGCAGAAGAGGCAGCGAAAGAATCTGCTGAATAAAATTAGAAGATGAGTCACTCTCCTCGGACTAAGCTCCAGGAGAGTTTTTATATGGCATTATGCTAGACAAGTTAAGAAGAATATTATAAACTGAAGTCATAATCTGTTAAAAGTGAACTTTTGATTAAAGGAGAATGATGATGTCTATGAAGCGTAAACTATTGAAAGGTTCCTTGTTGCTAGGGTCTGTATTCTTATTGGCAGCTTGTAGCTCAGATGGTGAGCAAACAGAATCTGCAGAATCTGCAGCGGAGTCGATTGTTGAGTCGGTTGACGAATCAGTTGATTCAGAAGTAGATTCAGTTTCTGTCGAAGAAGATGCTTCCCAAGCGTCAGAAGAAATTGAAGAAAAAGCTTCTGAGGTGTCCTCATCACTTGAAGAAGAGGCATCTGAAGTGTCTGAATCTGTCTCAGAAGATGCGGAAGCAGTCGCAGATGATAGCGAAGAATCTGCAAAGGACAGTGAATTGAGCGAAGCTTCAGAAGAAGAGAGCGAGGAAGTATCAGAAGAAAGTGCTGAAAGTGAAACCTCTTCTGAAGAGGAGAGTGAAGAGGCATCTGAAGAGTCTGATTCCTCATCTAAAGAAGTTGTCCTTGTAACAGCAGATGATGTCTCGGAGGAAAGTGAAGCATCAGAATCTGATGAAGAAGCAAGTGAGGAGAGTTCTGAAGAATCTGATGAAAGTTCTCAAGTAAGTGAAGCTTCATCTGAAGCAGAGGGCGTAGAAACCGTATTGGTTGATGGAGATTACGCCTTAATAGCAGAAGCAAGTGAGGACGTAGATTCAATTGATTTTGCAATTACCGTTGAAGACGGGAGAATTACTAAATCTGAGTTTGAGTTTGTGACGGTTGAATCGGTGTCTGGATCGGCTGAATCAGAAGATGAGTCTGTAGAAGCATCTGAGGAAAGTGAAGCTTCAACGTCAGAAGAATCAGAAGAATCAGAAGAGAGTGCTGAAAGTGCAGAGGAATCTGAAGAGTCTACTAGCGAAGAAGCATCTTCAGAAGAAATTCCTGCAACGAAAGAAGATGCAGTGGTTCTATTAAGTGAAGCTTTAATTGAAACACAAGATCCAAGTAAGATTGAAGTCATTGAAGGCTATGAAGAGCTTTCTGAACTATTCATTGAATATGCTACTCTTTTAGTTGATGCTGCGACAGAAGGCAAGTTTGATATAATTGAAATTACAAGCGAAATTGCATCTTCCGAATCAGCTAAGGACACTTCAGCTGACTCAGCGGAAGAAACTGAAGCATCTGAAGAAACCGAAGAGTCTGAAGAGTCATCTAATTAAGTTCATTTTTGAAGCAAAGTAAAAGACGGACTGTTATGCGTCCGTCTTTTTGTCGTCATCGTGATTGAGCCAATTATTCTGTTTTCGCGATAGTGAGTAAGATTCATGATACATTCGCAGGGTTGCTATATTGTGGAGGAGGTAGTTGCCGAGGACGCCTACTGCAAAGCCGGCAATGATTCCACTAATGGACATCACGGGCAGATAGTTCATAACTGAGAAAGATTTAGCCATAAGGGACGCCATCAATAGTTGCCCCATATTATGGAAGACTCCTCCGATTACGGATATGCCGATGATACTGACTCTTTTCGGACCCAGCTGCATAACCAACAGCATAGCTAAATAACTCAGAATACCACCAAGTAAGCTATAAAGGAAGGTTGAGAAGGTTCCACCTAGAAGTGCTGTGATTATAATCCGAATCATCAAGACAGTGAAGCTATATTTAACTGGTAGGGTGAAAAGTGCGATAATCGTAATTAAATTCGCAAAGCCTAGTTTAGCGCCTGGCGCAAAGGCTAAAGGTGAAGGAATTAAGTTCTCAATAAGGCTAATAATAATCCCTTGGGCTGCGAGTAGGCCAATATATACAAGTGTTCGATTTCGTTGATAATTCGATCCCATAAAAAATCCCTTTCTGTAGAATAAGTCTAGTATACGTCAAATTTATAGACCTTTCAATTGGAATAAATTTTTTGGTGTTTATTATTGAAATCTACTGATTAATTTAGTAAAATAAAGTGCGTATTTTGGCCAATAGGGAGAAAAGGCAAATTCTCCTAGCATTTTCATACTATCTTTGATACTATAGTGAGTGTGCTAAAATCACCAGATAGAATATAATGAAATTAAAGGAGTTATGACAGATGAGTTTAAAAGCAGAAGTTAGAATGCAAACTGGGACAAGCGCTTCTAAGCGTGATCGTCGTGAAGGGAAAATTCCGGTAAGTTTATACGGTAAAGACCATAAAGCCCAATCTTTATTGATTGACCGCCGTGAATTTGAACAAATTCTACGTTCAGAAGGTGCCAATGCGGTCTTTGACGTTGAAGTTGAAGGTCAAACACAGAAAGTTTGGATCAAAGACTTTGAACAAGCTGCCTTACAAGACATTATTTACTCTGTTGACTTGGAAGCAATCTCAGCGAACCAAACACTGGAAGTTGAAGTGCCACTATACTTAGTCAACGAAGCAGCTGTTAAAGTGGGAGTTGTTGAGCTAGTCGAGAACACAATCATGGTTGAGACTAAACCAGATTCAATTCCACAATCATTTGAATTGGATGTTGCTGAATTAGAGATTGGTGATGTTCTTACCGTTGCAGACTTAGATGTGCCAGCTGACGTTACTGTAATAATGGAAGAAGATACAACAATTGTTACGGTTTCAGCTCCAACTGAAGAGCCTGAGGAAGTTGACCCAGATGCGGAAATGGCTGAGCCAGAAGTAATTGGTGAGTCAGACGAAGAAGAGTAAGACATAAAGAGAGATCAATCTTGTTGATGGATTGATGCGTGAATGATTTAATCTGCGTGATTGGCTGAGTAGTAACTCACAAACACAGGTTAAGTCATTCTTTTTGTTTAAAGGGTGAGTAAAGGAGAAAGGATGCAGCGATGGATAATACGGTCTTAAAACAAGAGATTCAGCGGCTTGCTAGCGAAGTGGGCATCGATAAAATTGGCTTTACCAATGCAGATCCTTTCGATGAATTAGCGTCTTCTTTGCGTGAGCAGAAAGCAATGGGTCATACGACCGGCTTTGAACATCAAGTGCTCGAGGAGCGTTTGTATCCAGACTTAATCTTTGATCAGCCTAAAAGTATTATATCTATTGCTTTAGCTTATCCTAGTCGGATTAAGGAGCCCTTAGAGAATACGAAGGAAGTAAAGCGGGGGCAATTTGCGAGAGCTTCTTGGGGCATCGATTATCATACCATCTTACGGGAGAAGATGGAGTGCCTGATTGAAGAGATTAAAGTGCTCGCTCCCCATGCGCACTTTAAAGCAATGGTCGACACCGGGGAACTTATGGATGTAGCTGTCGCGCAACGGGCAGGTATCGGCTTTATTGGCCGAAATGGCTTACTCATTACGGAAGAGTTTGGCTCTTGGATATATTTGGGGGAGATTGTAACAGATTTAGAGATTGCCCCCGATGAACCTGTCCCCTTTGGCTGCGGAGATTGTTATCGCTGTGTCAATGCCTGTCCGACGGGAGCCTTGTTAGGTGATGGACGGATGAATGGTCAAAGATGTTTGTCTTATCAAACGCAGACGAAAGGCTATATGCCTGAAGAGTTTCGCAAGAAGATTTCTAATGTTATTTATGGCTGTGATATATGCCAGCATGTTTGTCCGTATAATCAGGGGATTGATTTTCACCGACATCCTGAAATGGAGCCCGATTCTGAGGTTGTCCAACCGGCCTTGAAACCCTTGTTGACAATTTCAAATCGAGCCTTCCGCGAGACTTATGGTCATTTAGCAGGCTCATGGCGGGGCAAAAAACCACTGCAAAGAAATGCGATCATCGCCTTGGTGAACAGTCGGGATCGTACGGCTTTGCCACAACTCATTCAGGTCATGGAAGAAGACCCACGTCCGATGATGCGAGGGACTGCTGCGTGGGCGATAAGCAAGTTACAAAGAGATTATAATGCACAATTGCTGGCATGTGTTAAGGCCCAATATGTGAAAGAAACCGACAAAGAGACGATTGATGAGATGCGTCAAGCAATCCATACACTGGAGCGAAAACGTCCGGCGAAGAAGCCAAGGAGATGATGTAATGAAGAACCATATTGCTTTATATGAACCGGTTATGCCAGCTAATACAGGAAATATAGCGAGAACATGTGCAGCGACGAATACTACCTTGCATTTAATTCATCCCCTGGGCTTTTCAACGGAAGATAAGATGTTGAAGCGGGCCGGTTTGGATTATTGGCAGGAAGTTGATATTATGGAACATGAAAGTTTTGAAGACTTCTTGAATTGGGCCGGTGAGCGTCCGATGTATTTGATAAGTAAATTTGCCCAAAGGATTTATACGGAAGCAGATTTGGCTAGCAATGTATATGGCGAGCAAATCTTTCTTTTCGGCAAGGAGACGACAGGTTTGCCGCTTGATTTCATGCAAGCTCATGAAGCCGATGCCTTGCGTATACCTATGAATGATGAGCACGTTCGGTCATTGAATTTGTCCAATACAGCAGCTATCTTGATTTATGAAGCGTTGCGCCAACAAAGCTGGCAAGGTTTAGATGAAATCCATCATTACCGAGATACAGATAAAGCGCGAGAATTGAATTGGTGATTCCAGCGGCAGAATCTGTTTGACAATCATAAAGATTAGGTTATAATTAGTTTAAATGAGAAGTGACTAGTAACCTTTGAAGTAACTTAGAGAGATAGCGGTTGGTGCAAGTTATCTTACCGAGAAGGTGAATCCCCACTTTATTCAGCCTATGAAAGCGTCTGCCTAAATAGAGCCGGTTCGAGCCGTTATTCGTTATGAGTGCAGGCGATGCCTGAATTTAGGTGGTACCGCGACCGAAGTCCGTCGTCCTATATGGATGAGGGGCTTTTTTTGTGGGTACAAGAAGGAGGATAATATGTTAGATCGTAAATTGTTAAGACAAGAATTTGATGCTGTAGCAGAGAGGCTTGCGACACGTGGAGTGGCACGCGATACTTTGGAGCAGTACCGCGAGTTGGACCAGGAACGCAGAGATTTGATTGTCAAAGATGAGGAAGCTAAGCAAACACGTAATCGTGTGAGTGAGGAAATTGCGCAATTGAAGCGTGATAAAGAAGATGCTGATGACAAGATTAAAGAGATGCGTGAGATTGGTGAAGAGATTAAAGCGATGGACCAAAAGCTTGATGCGATTGAGGATCAGCTAGAGGCCATTGAATTTGCTTTACCGAATATTCCCCATGAAGATGTGCCAATTGGTGAAGACGAGGAAGATAATGTTGAGATTCGTCGCTGGGGTGAGCCGCGAGCCTTTGACTTTGAGCCGTTAAATCATTGGGATATCGCTGAAAACTTAGGTATTCTTGACTTTGAACGGGCAGCTAAAGTTGCTGGAGCACGCTTTGTTTACTACCGTGGTTTAGGCGCTCGCTTAGAGCGTGCCTTATATAACTTCATGCTAGATTGCCATATTGAAGCAGGCTTCATTGAAATGATTCCTCCATATATGGTGAATGAACAGGCGATGTTTGGGACCGGTCAGTTTCCTAAATTTAAAGAAGATGTCTTCCAGTTAAATGATGACCGCAACTTCTCCCTTATTCCAACGGCAGAAGTACCACTAACTAACTATTACAGTGATGAAATTCTTGATCAGGATGCTTTGCCAATTTACATGACGGCCCTTTCGCCATCTTTCCGCTCAGAAGCTGGTAGTGCTGGACGGGATACCCGTGGTTTAATCCGCATGCACCAATTCAATAAGGTTGAGCTAGTTAAATTTGCCAAGCCAGAGGAATCTTATCAAGAATTAGAATCCATGACGGAAGAAGCGGAGCGTATTCTTCAAGCCTTAGAAATTCCATACCGTACGATTGTCCTTTCAACCGGAGACATGGGCTTTTCCGCAGCCAAAACCTATGATATTGAAGCATGGGTCCCTGCCCAAGATACCTACCGTGAAATCAGCTCATGTTCAAACTGTGAAGCCTTTCAAGCTCGTCGCGCTAAAATTCGCTACCGTGATGAGGAAGGTAAAGTCCAATACTTGCATACCTTGAACGGCTCCGGTGTAGCAGTAGGCCGTGCCGTAGTGGCGCTTTTAGAGAATTATCAGCAAGCAGACGGTTCAGTGAAAATTCCGGAAGTCTTAGTGCCATATATGGGTGGCGTAACTGAAATTACGAAAGAGAATGCCTTAGGCATTTAGTAAATTAAAAACCTCTCCAGATGTACTGCCCCCCAAATGTTAGATTTGTTGTCTAACATTTGGGGGCAGTACAAGACTCTATTGAGCTGGAGAGGTTTTTGTTTAAAAGCTTCGTTTAAAGAGGGAAGAGAGGATAATAATTGCTCCCAGTATAATTCGGTAGTAACCAAAGCCTGTAAAGTCGTTTCGGCGAATATAAGCCATGAGGAAACGGATAACAATAATAGAAACGATAAAGGCCACAATCATCCCGAAAATGAGATAAATGAACTCAGCTTGCGTAAAATCAAGGCCAAATTTAACGAGCTTCTTAAAGCTTGCCCCAAACATTACCGGAATTCCTAAGAAGAAGGAGAATTCAGTAGCAACAGGCCTTGCAGCACCGATAATCAGGCCTCCCATAATCGTTGAACCGGACCGGGAGGTTCCGGGGATAAGTGACAGTGCTTGGAAGCAACCAATCTTAAAAGCATCCGCAAAGCTTAAGTCTTGTAAGTTACCAATCACTTGTGCATGTTTAGCATTGCGTTCCCGTTCAATATAAATGAAAGCCACCCCATAAACAATAAGGGCAATAGCTACAACAATGGGCTTGTTGAAGTATTCTTCCATGTAATCATCTAAGATTAAGCCGAAGGCTCCGGCAGGAATACTCGCAAAAGCTACCTTAAACCATAAAAACCAAGTGTCTTTACGTTGTTGGGATGTTTTCTTTCGTGAGAAAGGATTCAGTTTGGTGAAATATAGCACAACCACGGCCATAATGGAGCCGAGCTGAACCAGGACCATGAACATCTCTTTAAACTCCGCACTCGAGCTTAAAGGCAGGATGTCTTCAATAATTATCATATGTCCCGTGCTACTAATTGGGAGCCATTCGGTAATACCTTGAACCACACTCAAGATAAATATACGCAACAGCTCGATTAAATCGATGATTTCTGTCATTGTAACACCTCACATTTTTTATCAGCGTATATTATACCGCATAAATGTGCTTTTTAATAGTCTACAGGTGAAATTACACAAAGTTCATTTAGCAATACCACGCAGTCACAGAAATCTCTTCAGAAATTCACAGAAACTACTTATTAGTTATCTAATCGGATGATTAAGTGTAAATACTTGTATTCAATACAAATTCCATACCTGTCATGATAAAGAGTTTATAAGGAGATGTACTTCGAACTTAAAACAAGCTGTCATTTGTGGTAAGATGAAGTGAGGGATGAAGAAGACAAAGGAAGTGTTTAAATGAAAATATTAGTCACAGGTTTTGACCCTTTTGGGGGAGAGGCCATTAACCCAGCGATAGAAGCTGTGAAGAAGTTGCCAGATGAAGTAGATGGGGCCCAGATTATTAAGGTTGAAATCCCGACAGTCTTTCATAAATCAGCCGAGGTATTAAGCGAGGCAGTTAAGACGCATCAACCTGACGTTATTCTAGCAATTGGCCAGGCCGGGGGACGGTCAGACTTGACGCCGGAACGTGTGGCGATTAATGTGGACGATGCGCGTATTCCAGATAATGAAGGCAATCAACCGATTGACGTGGCCATTCAAGAAGATGGTGAGCCAGCGTATTTCTCAACTTTACCTATTAAGGCAATGGTTCAGGCTATTCGCGATGCAGGTTTACCTGCGAGCGTATCAAATACTGCCGGAACATTTGTTTGCAATCACATCATGTACCAAGTTTTGTATTTAATTAATCAAGGTTATCCAGACATTAAAGGCGGTTTCATGCATATTCCTTATATGATGGAACAAGTTGTGGATAAGCCTGACACACCTGCCATGTCCCTTAGTGATATCAGTCGCGGTATTGAAGCGGCGCTTAAGGCAATTGTAGCTTATCATGGCAAAGAGGATTTACAGGCCCTTGGAGGTCAAACGCATTAAAACGTAGAGTTGTTAAGCAAGTTGTAAAGTATATACATAAAAGCCGATGGATTTTTGTTCCATCGGCTTTTATGTAAATTATTATGACGCAGGGCAGATACATACGCATTCAGGGGCATATGTTTCATTATGGCGGTATTTCAGACGACCCGTTTCTGCGTCACGGGAAAAGACAGTAATATGATCGCTATCTTGGTGGGCAACGAGCACATATTGCTCTGTTTCGTCTAAGATAAAGTCTCTTGGAACTTGGCCGACCGAATCCACCCGTTCAATCGGGGTTAATTCACTGCCATCTTCAGAAACACCATAAACTGAAATTGTGTCATTGTAGCGGGTAGAGGTATACAAGAATTTTCCATCGGATGTTAGACGGATGGCTGCTCCGGCTGTGTTATCAGGTGAATTAGCTGTATCGACATTGGCTACAGATTGCAGAGCCTTTAATTTGCCTGATTCACTTACGGAAAGGACAGTCGTGGTATTGGCTAATTCCCCAATCACATACATATATTTGTAGGACGGGTGGAAGACAAGATGGCGTGGCCCAGTACCGGCTTCTAACTTATACTCATGCTTCAGTGAAATTTGGCCGTCACTGCCTATAGTATAAGTCGCAACAATATCTGTACCTAAATCACAAGCGAATAACAAGGTATGATCTTGGTTCATGCCTGTATAGTGAATGTGTGGCTTGGTTTGATTAGGGTGAACGGATGAACCAGAATGTGACACACGTTGAATATGGCTCAAAGTATTATCTTTGAATGCGTACACATCGATTGAGCCTTCGTGGTAATTAGCAACATAGACCGTTTGGCTTTCTTCTCGCCAGGATACATGGCAACCTGGGATATCAGTCGCCATGCATTGGTCGATTTGCTCCCATTGCTTATTCTCTATCTTGTTAAATACCACTAAACCTGCCTTTTCCCCATCTTGATGAATAGCAAAAAGTAGTGTCTTGTCATCGTTTAAAGCAACGAATGTCGGATTGTTTAATTTGCCAATTAATGCCGTTTTGGAGAAAGTCCCATCATTTGGATTGAAGAAAACTTGATGGAATCCTTCATTATCACGTTTTGTATAGCCGCCAAGGATAAATTCTTGCGTCATTGTGTTACCTCCTTTAATGTTACTCACATAGTATAACACAATAATGGCAAAGGGAATACTGAGATAACAAGATTTTACATCTTTAATATTGTATTAGAATGAGAACGAAAGTAAATTTCGTCTGACTCGGGACTTTGACACTTGCCAGCCTAAAAAATCTCTCTAAACGTTGGTGTATAGCACTTTTATTGTCAAATATCTCGTGCATATTTTTTGTACTAATTTTTATCAGCTACAAATATGACAAAAACATTGTTATTATCGCATTTTCCTTGTATAAAAACCGCTCTATGAATTAGATTGCTTTGATACTTATATCATACTTCATACTTTAAAAAATTAAATATTTTTGTATTAAAGTACGAATAGTACGCTTTTTTTCGTTGGCATAAACTCCTCCGAAATATTGATTTAAAGAGGTTTTAGGTACCCTTTGGCCTTTAGAAGTGTCAAACGCGAGATAGTATAACACAATAATGGCAAAGGGAATACTGAGATAACAAGATTTTACATCTTTAATATTGTATTAGAATGAGAAAGAAAGTAAATTTTGCCTGACTCAATGAGTTTGCTGATGAAAATAATGTTTCGCATGATGAATTAATCCATTTCTTCGCGAAAATATGCTAAAATGGGCTATAACTAAAAGCTCCAAATGTTTTGAAGGGGGATTGAAATGAATGAACAATTTGCAAAGACCTGACCAAGAAGAAAAAACAGCTTCTTTGTTCGAACGAACACTTAATAATCGTTTCGTTATTTCGTTACTGGTCTTACTACTTGTGATGACCGTCGTGTATGCGTTCTTAAACGTGTCACATTTACTGGATCCCTTATGGATTTTTATTGAATTGATTGCTTTTCCAGTAATTGCCGCCGGGATATTCTATTATATCTTAGATCCCTTGGTATCCTTTCTTGAACGCAAGGGAATTGAGCGGAATTTCGCCATTTGGATTATCTTTATTATTGCTATTATGTTAATTGTTTGGGGTGTTTATTCTTTAATTCCAATGTTAACGGAACAGGCTCAAAGTTTTATTCAGAATTTACCGCGCTATAATGCTCAAGTTCAGGGGCTATTAGCGCAGCTACCAATCCAGACCAATGGTCCGACAGAAAGTGAGCTATCTTTAAATTCCCAAATTCAAGCGGTGTTAAATTCCTTACATTTAGGGGAATTAAGTGAACGAATTCGGGATTTTCTACCTGGAACCATTGACGGAATCGGGAATGTTATTGGCACAGTTTTCACCTTTATTACCGGTATTTTAACGATGCCCATCATTTTATATTATTTATTACTTGAGAATAAGCGTATCGCCCATAATATTCTGTATTTAGTGCCGGATAAGTATACGGATGTTGTTGGAAGAATTTTAAGAAATTCTAATTTACAAGTTTCCCGCTATATTGGTGGGCAAGTCTTAGTGGCAATTGCTGTAGGCTTTATGTTTGGGATGGGTTATTCAATTATTGAATTAGACTATGCTGTGCTACTGGCAGCGATTTCGGGTGTGGCGAATATTATTCCGTATATCGGTTCAATACTTGCAGCGATTCCGGCGCTTATTATCGGGCTATTAACCTCTCCAGCAATGTTTCTTAAGGTTTGTATTGTTATAGCCATTGAACAATTTATTGAAGGGCGGTTCGTATCCCCACAAATTCTTGGCAGCAATATGAATATCCATCCGGTGACGATTCTATTCATCTTGTTGGGTGCTGGGCGACTTTTCGGGGTGTCCGGAGTTATTCTTGGGGTGCCTGCTTATGCGGTGATAAAAGTTATTGTCGTCGAAATGTACCAGTACTTCCGGAAGTCATCTGGCTTATATGAAGATATTGAAGTAGTCAATGAGGGTGAGTTTCAACAGCAGAAAGCGGACTTAGTTACTAAATTAGATGAAGAGGAGCCGGGCCAGAATGAATAAAACATTTAAAATGAATGTCTTACTTATCTCGCTCGGCCTCTGCGCTGGCTGTAACACTGTGGATGAACAGTACCAACGTTTTATCCAAGAGCAGGCTGTTGAAACCGTGCAGAATAAACAAAGTTCACAAGATGAAGTGTCCAGTGAGAACGAAGCACAAGTTGATGAGGAATCAGTGGGGGACCCGCGTTTTATTCCTGAATTTAACCAGGTTGAGCATGCAATCGAAGCGACCGATAAATATCAAATAAAGGATCGAGTTTTCCGGTTGAAGCAACCCTTTGAACAAACACAGGGAGATTTAACCTATCGAATTGATGCGATGGATATTTACCGATTGGAAACGGTAGATGAACACTACGCATCGGAATTTAATTTCGAAACAGAGGGTGCGGGTATTATTCTAATGCAAGTTAATATTTTGAATCTATCGGACGAATCAAGATATATCGCAATGAATGATTTACGTTTGAGCTATCCCGATGCAGTCTTGCGTCTTGAGCCGAGCAGTCAGCTCTATCCATTAGACACCGGGAATCTTCGTGACATTATGACTTATGCAGGTGGCCAAATCGAAGGACGTTCCGCTGTTGAAGGTTATATTGTGTATGGCTTATCCGAAGATGCTTTAGATAGTATTCTGGCCGAAGGAGACTTCTTCCTGTCTATACCGGTGTCTCAAGCCTCAGCTGATGAAGTAGTTGGTTTAAGTCAAGGTGATAATACCATTGAACTACCCTTTTATTTGCCAACCAATATAGAGAATGAACAATTGCTGCTTGATAATCGGCGAAGTATCCAAGACCGTGTTGCTTTGGAGCTATGGGGTGCTAAGGATATTCTAGCAACAGCTGATCTATCTGAATCGAGTACCGAGGAGCAAGTTGAACTGACACTAGTCAAAGGCGAAATTTATGATTTAGCCTTGCGTCCAGCTTATGAAGCTAGTTTCCGGTATTTCCCCCAAGGGCAAATTATTGTATCGCTTGTATTTGAAGTAGAGAATAAGAGTGAGTATCCGATTATGCCTTATGAAGGTCAAGCAAGCTTAACGATTCAAGAGGATCTCATTCAATCAGATCCACAACTTGTCATAGATAGCGGGCCGCGCGTTATTAATCCTGGTGAACGAGGGAAATTCGTGAAAAGCTTCGCCTTGGATAAGCTGCGTTATCAGGCTTTCTGGCAAGGAGAACCTATCGGGATTGCGGTAAACATTCCTACGGAACTTGCTGCATCAACAAATAGGACAGCGAGTGATGCAGAAGTAGAAGAGTCATTAGCAAGTGCTGGAGATAAAGAAACGTTAGTGCTGTACTATTACTTTGAATGGATGCCGCACTTAGATCAATATATTACGGATGCATTAGAAGTTGACAAGCATTCTAGCCAAGACGACCGAACATCGACCAGTCACTCAGCCAAGGTAAATGTTGAAGAAAGTTTAGTGGATGAAACGGAGGAGGAAGGCTGATTTGGGAGCAATTGTAAATAGCATTACGGTAATTATTATGGGATATGTAGGCAGCCGTTTGAATCGAGGGATTTCAGAGCGAGTCAGCGAGCGAGTGATGCAAGCGATTGGCTTAGCTGTCGTATCTATCGGTATTTCAGGTGCGATTAGGGGAGGTAATGGCCTTATCATGGTCCTTTCGATGGTAATCGGTACCTTAATTGGGGAAGGCTTAGATATTGATCGGTGGATAATTCGGATTGTGGACCAAGTTGAGGCACGCTTTATGAATACAGATAGTGAGACTGGTAATGAAGGCACATTTAAACAAGGCTTTATTACTGCCACGATGATTTTCTGTGTCGGCAGCATGGTCATTGTAGGCTCTTTAGAAAGTGGTTTATATGGTAATCATACGACCCTTTACACCAAGAGCATTATGGACGGGATTACGGCATTAATGCTTGCTTCTTCCTTAGGCGCTGGCGTCATGTTCTCTAGTGTACCGATTCTTATTCTTGAAGGCTCTTTAACCCTGTTAGCCTCTTTACTTCAACCGCTTTTAACAGATCTTGTCATTACTGAAATGATTAGTGTCGGATCGATTGTACTAATTGCGCTAGGTTTTAATTTAACGGGGCTGACTAATTTTAAGATTATGAATTTTTCGCCAAGTATCTTTATGCCGATTATTTTAGGGGCAATCCCTTTCTTACAATAGAAGAACCGTCGTCTAAAATGTGTTAGACGACGGTTTATTTTAATGGGTGTATATATTAGATTATTTTGGCTTGCTCTACTTATAGATAACCCGCTTCTTTGAATGCTGCCCGGATTTCTAGCATGGCACTGTAATTTACAAGAATTTCAATTGATTTCGTGGGAGCTTGTTGAATGCGACTAAGCAATTCTTTATAAGTTGGCACAAGTTCAATCGATTCTGTGGTTACTTCTGCGTCAAGCAGCCGCTCCTTCAGGGCTTGTCTTTGAGTACCAGCGATTGTAATATCTCCTTGTATATTATAGTCTTTCATCGCATCGAAATTGGTATCTTCGATCCAGGAAATATCTTCTCCGTCAGCTGGTGTATTGTTAAGAACCATCATAAGGGTGAAGGTTTCTTGCTTTTGGTTAAGTAATTTGAGTGTTTCTTCAAGGCCAACGGTATTCTTATATAAGTGCAGTTGGACAGATTTATCCTCAATTTGGATGATTTCCTGACGGCCGGACACTTTGGTAAAGGTGCGGAAGCTTTCTTGAATATGGCTTGAAGGCACACCTAATTCACGGGCTACGCTATAAGCAGCCAATGCATTATAAATGTTATAAAGTCCGCCAAGCGGTAAGTCAAAAGGCAGACCATCTAAGGTGAAATGGGCATGGTTCATGGTCATCAATCCTAAATCATCTAGGACATAGGCTAAATCGGGCCGCTTGAATCCACAATGTTCACAGATATAATCCCCTAAATTAGCATAAGTATGGCTATGATAGGTTAAAGGCTGGCCACAATGTGGGCAATTGTCAATGGCTTGGCTAGCTTCACCAATCGTAGAGCCGTAATAGATAATTGGGTTGGATAAGTCGTGGGTATGGAATAAGGGTAGGTCCCCATTTGCCACAACTTTGGCTTCGGGGTAAGTTTTGGCTGCTTTTAGGAGTAATTGGTAGACATTCTCTACTGAGCCATACCGGTCCAATTGATCAGCAAATAAATTAGTATGCAGGAAGAGATTGGGTTGAAGGTGTGCCATGATTTTATTTAAGGAGCCTTCATCAATTTCTAATACGGCAAATTTTCGTTCACCTTTAGGGGCTGACTTTGCTGTTAAGAAACTGCCCACAATCCCTTGAATCATATTAGAGCCACTAGAATTGGTAATGACGTGAGGAAAATAATCGGATAGGGCTTTAGCAAGCAAGGCAGTTGTTAAAGTCTTGCCATTGGTTCCTGTGACGACGATAATTTCATAGTCTTCACTAAGCGATGCTAAGATCGATGGATCCAACTGAAGTGCTATTTTACCAGGGAGGCTACTGCCGTCACTTCTGGTAAAGCGGGTTAGTGCCCAATGAGTTGCTTGACCGACAGATTTAGCGAGTTGACTTTTGAAAAGCATAAGATCATCCCCTTTATTCTTTCTATGAGACTCAACTATTTTACCAACAAGGCAGACAAAATGAAAGTCATATCTTGCAAAAAAATGATCATTCCTTTAAAGTAGACTGGATAGAAAGGGTGTGAGATGATGCGCTTTTATGATGTAGTAGCACAAGGACGTTTAGATGCATTTCTTACATTATATCAGGAGGCTTTCCCACCGATTGAACGCAAGGAATTGACGCAACTGCTTGCCAGCCATGAAGCGGGTAAGCTACATTTATTAGGCATCGCGTGGGAGAGTGAAGACCTCCTAGGTTTATGTGTTCTTGCTCAGAATGGGGCGAATATTCTCTTGGATTATTTCGCAATCGATCCAAGTTTTCAAGGTCAGCAGCTTGGAAGCTTAGCGCTCGGACAACTGTTTACGATGTACCCGGGTGTCAATATTGTAGCAGAGGTTGAGCACTCCCAAATGTCTCATCCTGACCAGCGAATCAGACAGCGTCGCAAAGCTTTCTATTTACGCAATGGCTTTAGTGAAGCGGATTTCTCTGTGACAATTTCGGGTGAACCCTTTGAAGTATTAGCGCGTGAGCCGATTCAAGCAAAGACATACCTAGATATTTATGCCCAAGTCTATGGTAAGAAAGAGCTGGAGAAGCTATCTGTATCGAGTTAAGGACAGTTGACTAATGGCTTGGAAACTTATATTATTAAACATTGAGAAATGATAATTGGAGAGTGAGTTTGTGGCAAAGTTATATTTCAGATACGGTACCATGAATAGCGGAAAATCCTTGGAAATTATTAAGGTTGCCCACAATTACGAAGAACAGAAAAAGCGAGTTTTAATTCTCAGCAGTGCAGTGGATACACGTTCGGGTGTAGGTTCCGTTGCTAGTCGTACTGGCTTTGAAAGGCCAGCGATTGCCATTGAAGAAGATACAGATGTCTATCAGCTCATTAAAGATGAAATGTTAAGTGAGAAGCTATTCTGTGTTTTGGTTGATGAGGCACAATTTCTATCTAAAGGCCATGTCATTCAACTTGCCCAAATTTGCGATGATTTAGATGTCCCAGTGATGGCCTTTGGCTTGAAGAATGATTTCACCAATCATTTATTTGAAGGATCTGAGTATTTACTGTTATATGCAGATAAAATCGAAGAGATTAAGACCATTTGCTGGTTCTGCGATAAGAAAGCCACCATGAATTTGCGCTTTAGCGATGGCAAGCCAGTCTATGAAGGCGAACAAATTCTCATTGGCGGCAATGAACAGTATTTGCCCGTATGTCGGAAATGTTATTTCGCTCCCGGCACATTGAATGAAGCACACTAAGAAAAGAGGAGAGCCATGTTTGATCAATTAGATAGTCTATTAATTCGCTATGAAGAAGTTAATGAAATGCTAAGTGACCCATCAGTCATTAGTGATACAGATCGCTTAAGAGAATTGACAATTGAAGAAGCTGATTTAAGACCTAAAGTTGAGAAGATTCGTCGTTTCAAAGATGTGGAAGCACAAATTACTGAGACAGAAGAATTGCTTCAAGAATCTTTAGATGCTGAAATGGAGCAGCTTGCCAAGGATGAATTATCTGAACTGAAAACTGAACAAGAAAATTTACAAAGTGAAATTCGCCTCATGATGATTCCAGAAGACCCTAATGATGGCAAGAATATTATCATGGAAATTCGTGGCGCTGCTGGTGGGGATGAAGCCCAGCTTTTCGCAGGGGATTTATTAAATATGTATACTAAGTATGCTGACAACCAAGGTTGGAAGACGGAAGTGCTTGACGCCAATATTACAGGTATTGGGGGCTATAAAGAAGTTACTTTGATGATTACCGGCTCGAAAGTATACAGTAAATTGAAGTATGAGAATGGGGCTCACCGGGTACAAAGGGTACCTGAAACTGAATCGCAAGGTCGGGTGCATACTTCTACGGCGACGGTGGTTGTTATGCCTGAGGCTGAAGAAATAGACTTTGAGTTGGATGAGAACGATATTCGCACCGATATTTATCATGCCAGTGGAGCAGGTGGACAACACGTGAATAAGACTGCTTCAGCAGTGCGCTTGACGCATATTCCAACTAATACAGTGGTAGCGATGCAAGATGAGCGCTCCCAACTGAAAAACCGCGAGAAAGCGATGAAAGTCTTGCGTGCACGTGTGTATGATAAGATCCAATCAGAAGCGCAAGCAGAATACGACGCTGACCGCAAGTTGAAAGTAGGGACAGGGGACCGCTCTGAACGTATTCGCACCTATAATTTCCCGCAAAGTCGGGTGACCGATCACCGCATTGGTTTAACTTTACAGCAGTTAGACTCAGTTCTAGACGGAAATTTAGATGAGATTGTTGACGCCTTGATTCTCTACGACCAAACCCAAAAATTGGAGGAGCTGAATGGCCAACAAGTCTAAGCTCACTTTAGCTGAGGCTCTGGCAAGTGCTTCAGCTTTTTTGCAAGGGAATGATTATGATGAGGCGAGTGCCCAAGCTTTATGGGCGTTTGTCTTTGATGTGACGCTTACGGATATGACCCGAGCTTTGCGTGAATTTGTGGACCTTGATGCCTTGGGATATTTCGAGGATGTGTTAAGGCGCCTTGTGGCTGGGGAACCCTTGCAATATATCTTAGGTCGCGCTGATTTTATGGGGGAAAGCTTTGTTGTTAATGAACATGCCTTAATCCCTCGCGAAGAAACAAGTGGCATTATCCAACTCGCCCAGGATTATCTTGGAGACAGAGAAGAAGCAAGAATATTAGATATTGGTACTGGTACGGGAATATTAGCTATCATGTTAAAGAAGTTCTATCCGAATGCAAAGGTCACCGGAACTGATCTTTCCCAAGAAGCCTTAGAAGTTGCTCGCCAGAATGGACAAAAGCATCACGTGGCTGTTAGCTGGTGGCAGGGGGATTTGTTGAAGGACTTTCCGGAAACGACCTTTGATTTAATTGTGTCTAATCCCCCGTATATTGGCTATCATGAGCAGGCTGTAATGGACGCGCATGTTCTGAAGTTCGAGCCGACAATGGCTTTATTCGCGGATAATGAGGGTTATGCAATTTATGAGCGTTTAGCAAGGCAATTACCAGCCTATCTCAAACCAAAAGGTCAAGTGATTCTTGAAATGGGCTACCAACAAGGCGCAAGATTGCAGCAGTTAATGCAAGAAGCCTTTCCTAATCGGAAGATTGAGGTAATCCAAGACTATAATCAACGTGATCGCTATGTGAGAATTAGTGAAGAGGGGACCGTTTAGGTATCAGTTGACTCTAGTGTAGATAGGGTTACTTGCTTGCCAGTCCCCCTTTATGCTAAATGTCTAAATGAGCTTGTTTGGATATTCTGCTCTCATGTATGGTTCATCAGGAAAGCAATGTTACGGGAACACGTCCATGTGTTTCAAATTAGAATTACTATGAGAAGAGGATGCAAAGATGCAAACACAGATTTATACCTATGATACCCTCTATCAAGCAGCAAAGACGCTTCAAGAAGGTGGGCTTGTTGCCTTTCCTACGGAGACCGTCTATGGACTTGGTGCTATGGCGAATAATTCTGAAGCGGTAGGAAAGGTATTCAAGGCAAAGGGGCGACCGCAAGATAATCCATTAATTGTTCATCTTGCCAAGCCTGAAGATGCGAAGTTGGTTGCAAGTTCTGTGTCGGCTATGGCAGAGCGGTTAATGGAAGCCTTCTGGCCTGGACCTTTAACGATTATTCTTCCTGTTAAACCAGGGGCGGTTTCAGACAAGGTAACAGGGGGATTAGATAGCGTAGCCCTTCGGATGCCAAGGCAATTGGAGACCTTGCTTTTGATTGAGATGGCGGGATTTCCCTTGGTAGGACCGAGTGCTAATCTATCTGGGAAGCCAAGTCCAACGAAAGTCGAGCATGTCTTACATGACTTTACTAATTTGATTGATGGAGTTGTTGCGGCTCGAGAGGAATTAACGGAAATTGGGGTAGAATCAACCGTGATTCGCCCCAGTGAAAGGCAAATTGAAATTCTTCGTCCAGGTGCAATTACCCAAAGTATGCTGGAAGCAGTCGTCGATGTGCCCGTTATTGAACGGACGGCACAAGAGCAGGTGACCAGTGGACAGATTATAAGTCCAGGTGTTAAATACCGGCATTATGCTCCGAAGCAACCGGTCTATCAGGTGGCTGCCCAGCATACTCTCGATGACTGGTGCGAAATTATTGCTGAACTTCAAGCAAAAGGAGAAGTCATTGGCTTATTAGCAGATGATATCATTATTGAACAACTAGCTAGTCAAGCTGGCATCAAAGCTTGCTACTCCTTAGGAGCGGCTAACTCACCTTCACAAGCGAGTCAGAGACTATATGCTGGCTTAAGGGCCTTGGAGGAGCAACCGATTACCCTTATTCTTGCCCAAGGCATGCCTTTTGAAGAGGCCTATCAAGCATATGAGAATCGACTCGCCAAAGCCTCTTATCGTGTGATATAATAAACGAAGAAATTAAAGAAAAGTTCATAGGAGGTTCATTATGGCTAAATTCACAGTAGTAGACCATCCCTTAATTCAACATAAATTGACGCTAATTCGCGACAAAGATGCATCAACTAAAGTATTTCGAGAAGTGACGAATGAAATCGGTATGTTGATGGCTTACGAAATTACACGCGATTTACCCTTAGAAGATGTAGAGATTGAAACCCCTATCACGAAAACTACGCAAAAGCAATTGTCAGGGAAGAAATTAGCAATCGTCCCTATCTTGCGGGCAGGTTTAGGTATGGTAGATGGAATTATTGATTTAATCCCAGCAGCTCGTGTGGGTCATATTGGTATGTACCGGGATCCAGAGACACTTGAAGCTGTAGAATATTTCGCTAAATTTCCATCAGATATCCAAGAGCGACAAGTCTTTGTTGTGGATCCGATGTTAGCAACCGGGGCTTCGGCTATTGCTGCGCTTGATCAATTAGTGGATAAATATAATGTTTCTGAAGAGCATATCACCTTTGTTTGCTTGGTGGCAGCTCCTGAAGGCGTTAAAGCACTTCAAGCAAGCCATCCGAATGTTGATATTTATACAGCTGCCTTGGATGAAAAATTAAATGATCATGGCTATATTGTTCCAGGCTTAGGTGACGCCGGTGACCGAATTTTTGGAACGAAATAAGAGAGGTCGACAAGCTAAGGGGGAGACTCCTTAGCTTATTTTATAGAAAGGCGGATTCAACTTGACAGAGATATTTAGTGGTTTCTACAAAAGAACACCTGAAGAACGCCTAGCCATTGTTCAAGAGGCAGGTTTTGTAGGCCAAAGTGAAGTTCCTTCCTTACCCAAAGATATTGCCAATCAAATGATTGAGAATTTCGTCGGCTCTTATCAACTTCCGATGGGCCTAGCAGTGAATGTACAAGTAAATGGACAAGCCTATGCCGTGCCTATGGCCATTGAAGAACCATCTGTAATTGCCGCAGTAGCCAATGGTGGCAAAATTCTTGGCAACATTGACAGTAAAGCCTATAACCGAGAATTAATAGGGCAAATCATAATTCAAGACTTAGCAAATTTGCAAGAAGCTAAGCAGATGCTTGAAGCGCAGACGGATAAACTCTTACACAAAGCCGCTGAAGTATCCCAAAGTATGATCCAAAGAGGAGGCGGCCCTCGCAAAATCTGGGTTGAAGTCGTAGAAGATTTCCTAACGTTATACTTATCGCTAGATTCTTGCGACTCAATGGGCGCAAACTTAATGAATACGATTCTTGAACATCTGGTGCCAAGCGTAGAAACGTTAACGCAAGGCAAGGTGCTAATGGGGATTCTATCTAATTATTCCACAGAAGCGAATGTTACCGCTAAGGTAAAGGTACCACTGACGCGATTATCAGCTGAAGCAGATGAGGCGCTTCAAATGGCTGAGCGAATTGCAGCGGCCTCATCTTATGCACAACTCGATCCCTACCGGGCTGCCACCCATAACAAAGGTATTATGAACGGCATCGACGCAGTATTAATTGCAACCGGGAATGATTGGCGGGCAGTGGAAGCGGGTGTACATGCCTATGCAGTACAAGCTGGTCAATATCGTGGCTTGAGCCGCTGGTGGCTTAACGATGATCAAACAGCTTTGCACGGGGAATTATCACTGCCGTTATATTTAGCAACAGTCGGTGGTTCATTGAGCAATCATCCAACGGCACAATGGGCACTTGATTTACTTGGTAGACCAAGCGGGGATGGGTTATCTGAAATCATAGCCGCTGTTGGCTTGATACAGAATTTCTCAGCTGTGCGTGCCTTAGTGACCACGGGTATTCAAAAGGGGCACATGCGGATGCAAGCTCGGTCTTTGGCAATGCAAGCAGGGGCAAGGACTGACAATGTGAGTGAAGTTGTTGAAGCGTTAATGCAAGCACCCCTCATGAATCTTAGTGCTGCAAATGATATTGTAAGAAAGGTGCAAGGAGAGGACTGAATATAATTGATTGAAGTAGGTATTGAAAAAATTGGCTTTTATACGCCGGAGCAATATGTTTCGATGGAAGACCTAGCGGATGCAAGAGGGATTGATCCTAACAAATTTCTAATTGGCATTGGTCAAGCAGAGATGGCAGTCCCTACCATTGATATGGACATTGTTGCAATGGCCGCTAACGCTTGTGAGCAGATTATTGATGAAGCAGATAAGCAGCTGATTGATCAAGTTATCTTTGCGACTGAGTCAAGTTTCGATTATTCAAAGGCAGGGGCCACTTACTTGCATGAAATGTTGGGTATTCAACCCTTTGCCAAGGTTTTTGAAATTAAGCAAGCGTGCTACGGCGGTACAGCAGGTATTCAAATGGCCTGTGACTATGTACGTTTAAGACCGAACCGGAAAGTACTTGTTGTTATGTCTGATATTTCTAAGTACGGTTTGAATACGGGCGGCGAACCAACCCAAGGGGCTGGTGCGGTGGCGGTTTTAGTAAGTGCGGAGCCGAAAGTCTTAGCTATTGACTTAGAAAGCACCTCATTGAGCTTCCAGTCCTTTGATTTTTGGCGGCCTCAATATTCTAAGGTTGCTTTAGTAGAGGGGCACTATTCAACAGAATTGTATTTAGACTTATTTGAACATGTTGTTCAAGAAGTGCAAGCGCAACGGCCGAATGTCTGGGAGCAAATCGACGCTTTATACTTTCATTTACCATTTACCAAGATGGGCAAGAAGGCCTTGGACCGTCTTCTAGCCAAAGGCTTACTTGATGAGGAACGCTATGCATCACTCTTGGCTCATTACGAATCCTCTGCTAAGTTAGGTCGACGCGTGGGTAATATTTATACTGGGTCTTTATACTTGAGTTTCCTATCGGGCCTCGTCTATGATGAGAAACTACAAGCGGGCGACCACGTTGGTCTCTTTAGTTATGGTTCAGGAGCTGTGGGAGAATTTCTGACGGGGACTTTACACGAAGGAGCATTTACGCAAGCCATTCGTGATAAGACGCTCCAACAATTTGAGCAGCGTCAGGCCATTTCCGTAGCTACCTATGAAGAAATTTACCAAGATACCCTTCCTGAGACTGGGGTGTGGCAAAACGAAAGCTCTAGCCAACAGCCTAAGGGCTACTATTTGGCTGAGATTGATAAGCATCGCCGGCGATATGGATATAATTAGTTCGATCATTGAGCAGACATACCGAAAAAGACAAGTTTTAGCTTGTCTTTTTTTGATTTATTGAATAATAAAATAGGGATAAAGATGATGTTTTCGGCTTATCTAATTTAATGACGGTCTCTAAGCGGATTCATAAAATAATCACTCAAATGTATTTTATTTTTCTAGAAGATATGCTATCATGATTCTGAACATGAAAGGTGAGATTGGGAATATGTCAATCATAAATGGTATGGCAGTACTAGTGGTGCGTATGACCTTTGTTGTGTTGAGCTATGTTATTTTCAAGAGCATGGATTGGCGCAAGTGGTTTAGTAATCGCAATTATCATATGGCAGCTTATGCTTGCCTGTTAATCAGTGTAGCGATTGGTCACCTTGTCGGTTCATTTGCTATCGAAATGATAGAGCTTTTACAGCGAATTTTAATGAGTTTATTTTTACCATAGAGAGAAGGTGCATCATTCGCTCCAAGTGATGCGCTTGAAACACAAAGGAGAATTAACAAATGGAAGAAATTATTGTGCAAGGTGGCACACCTTTAGAAGGTGTTGTTAAAGTTGAAGGCGCAAAGAATGCAGTGTTACCGATTTTAGCTGCAACAATTCTAGGAGAAACCGGGACAAGCCAACTTACGAATGTACCTGTCTTATCGGATGTCTTTACGATGAATGAGCTTTTGACAAACTTGAATGTCACTAACACATTTGATCAAGCATCTAATACTGTTACTTTAGATGCAAGTGGGGATGTTTTATCCATCGCTGATTACGACTTTGTGAGCAAGATGCGCGCTTCAACGGTTGTAATGGGGCCGCTACTTGCACGCTTTGGTCATGCAAAGGTTGCGATGCCGGGGGGCTGTGCGATTGGAACGCGTCCGATTGATTTGCATTTAAAAGGCTTTGAAGCTTTAGGCGCAGAGATACATAGTCATGCCGGTTACGTGGAAGCGCGTGCTGAAAAACTCGTTGGTGCCAATATTTATCTGGATTTCCCAAGTGTGGGTGCAACGGAGAATATTATGATGGCTGCAACCTTAGCTGAAGGGCAGACTGTTATCGAAAACGTTGCGCGTGAACCGGAAATCGTCGATTTAGCAAACTTCTTAAATAAGATGGGAGCTAATATCGTCGGTGCCGGGACTGAAACAATCCGCATTGAAGGCGTTGAAAAGATGCACGGCGCAGAGCATGCGGTGATTCCAGACCGGATTGAAGCGGGGACCTTTATGGTAGCTGCAGCTGTTACGAAAGGTGATATTTTTATTGAGGGTGCAATCACTGATCATAACCGTCCATTAATTAGCAAATTAAGCGAGATGGGCGCAAGCATTGAAGAGTATCAAACGGGCGTGCGTGTACAAGGCCCTGAAATTTTACGGCCAACCGATATTAAGACAATGCCATATCCGGGCTTTCCAACCGATATGCAATCGCAGATGTCTATTGCTCAATTGTTAGCTGATGGGACAAGTGCTTTAAATGAGACAGTTTTCGAGAATCGCTTTATGCATTTCGAGGAATTAAGACGGATGGGCGCTAATATTAAAGTTGACCGCCAGACGGCTATTATGTATGGACCCAATGAATTGAGTGGGGCAAGTGTCAAGGCGACTGACTTACGCTCTGCTGCTGCCTTAATTATTGCTGGCTTGGTTGCTAAGGGATTAACACGTGTCTCTGAATTGAAACATTTAGACCGCGGTTATTACCAATTCCATGAGAAATTAGCAAGTTTAGGTGCGAATATTGAACGCGTCGAAATTAAGCCAGTCCAAAGTAAATCGAGACAAGCAGTTCATTCTTAAAGGTAAATAGTGTAGTAGATGGAGTGAGCATGAAATGGCCATAGATATTGGGATAGATTTAGGGACGGCAAATGTTCTCATTCATCTGAAGGGTAGAGGGATCGTTTTGAACGAGCCCTCTGTTGTTGCTATTGACACAAATTCTTCGGAAATTATTGCCTATGGCAGGCCTGCTTATGATATGTTAGGCAGGACTCCCGAAGGAATTGAAGTGATATATCCACTCAAGGGTGGGGTCATTGCCGATTTTGATATGACTGAGAAGTTACTGCAACATATGATCGAACGAGTGTATCGACCGAAGTGGTTTGTAAGAGCGAATATACTGATTGGTGCACCGTCTAATGTGAGTGAAGTCGAACGAGAGGCTTTAATTGAAGCTGTCGAACGAGTTACGCGTGGTAGAATATATATTGAAGAGGAAGCGAAAGTTTCGGGGGTAGGTTCAGGCATTGACTTGGATGATCCGGCAGCAAGTATGGTTATTGATATTGGTGGTGGAACGAGTGATATTGCAATTATTTCTCAAGGAGAAGTCATCCATAGCAGTTCCCTTAAACTTGCCGGAGATGATTTCGATCAACTGATTATCCAATATTTGCAAGATGAGCATCTCTTACTTGTCGGACAAAGAAGTGCTGAGAACTTAAAGAAAGCAGTTGCGACAGCGCTACCTTTGCCGAAAGAGTCTTTAACCTTCGCAGAAGTTAGTGGCCGCAATTTGCAAGACGGCTTACCTAAAGCGCTGAACATTCATTCTAATCAGATATTTGCTGCCTTGCGTCAAGCTTTTATCGAGATTGCTCGTGAAGCACAGAAGGTGTTAGAAGAAGCGGAACCCGAGATGATTGCAGATATAATCGAGAAGGGTATTACCCTAACCGGGGGAGGGGCGATGATTCCGAATTTTGATCGTTTCTTGAGTAATTACTTAAAGGTAAGTGTTATTCTGGCTGAGCAACCGATGAATACTGTTGTATTAGGTACGGGACTCATGATTGACTGGATTCAAACCGGTCGTTTAGCCGGGGCGCAGTTAACCTTCGGCCAAAGAGTGAAGAAACGCTTACTCAAATGGCGACGCCGTGTGATTGGCTACTAAGGAGGCATATAAATGGCAGAAGAAGTACTGAGAGCTTCTGTAGTGAAACGGGGCTTAAAGACATTGTTACAAGTTATTCTCTTTGTGCTTGTCTTTGTGATATGTGTTGTATTAGGTTTATATATCGGCTACACTATGATAGGTGATGGAAATTTCTGGGAAGTATTTAATCGAGATACCTGGCAGCATATTTATGATTTTATCCGTTAAGAAAGAAGTCTGAAAGTAGCGTAAAGCTGACTTATTAGTAAGGATGATGCGGTGATGACAAGTTCGTTTGTATGGGGAGAGGTGCTTTTATATTTCGCGCCAGTTCTGGTGATTTATGCTGGTAAAGTTCTGTTGCCACAGTGGACGAATGGACGTCGCATAAAACTGAGTATAGCCCTACTTCCTTTGCTGCTTGTGATGATTCATTGCTTTAGTGTGCTTATTTTTAGTTATTCACTCATTCCTTATACATTGCTGATGAGCGCTTTGTTATTGGGGCTAGATTTATATGAATATGTTCCAAAGATTACCGAGTTTAAGTTGTTAGACTACTTTGAACGATCGCGTCGGCTTCTTTTTATTACGTGGGGAAGTCTCGCGATTGCTTTAGGAATTTTACGTATGATATCTCTGCTAGCTTAAGTGGGAAAGTCACCCACTTTCCTCCCACCTGCTTACAAATACGATAACATCAACAATCATTAACCTCTGATTCAGAAGAATCAGAGGTTTTTTTGTGGGTTTGGGGAAAGTGGTGGTAGAAAGTGGAGAATTGTGGTAGACTAAATATACTTAGAATGAAAGGAGTATGGGGTCGTGCTGATTGGTGAATATCAACATAATATTGACACAAAAGGCCGACTTATCATGCCTGCTAAGTTTCGACCTGATTTAGGGTCGAGTTTTATAGTGACTAGAGGTTTAGATGGTTGTTTATTTGGTTTCCCAATGGAAAGTTGGGAAGTCATTCAGGAGAAATTAACCCAGTTACCATTGGCTAAGAAAGATGCGCGAGCGTTTACCCGTTTTTTCTATTCAGCTGCCACTGAAGTAGAAATCGACAAGCAAGGGCGTATCAATTTGCCACAGAACTTATTATCCTACGCCAAGATTGAGAAGGAATGCCAAGTAATTGGTGTGTCTGATCGAATCGAAATTTGGAGCAAGGCGAGTTGGGATGCGTTTGCGGATGTGGCTGAAGAGAATTTCGAAGATATTGCGGAAGATATGATTGATTTTGGCTTTTAATTAAAGGGGGTGTCAGTATGTCTTTCCAACACGAGACGGTCTTATTAAAGGAGACCATTGATGGTCTGGAGGTCAACCCAAATGGGATCTACGTGGATTGTACCCTTGGGGGTGCAGGGCATGCGGAATACTTGTTGAGTAAATTAACGAACAGGGGACACCTTTATGCATTCGATCAGGATATTACGGCGATTGAGAATGCCCAGGAACGTTTAGCTCAATATATTCAAGCGGGTCAGGTAACCTTTGTTCATCGGAATTTCCGCGAGTTGAAGCCAGCTCTCAGCGAATTAGGGGTGAAATATGTGGATGGGGTCTACTATGACCTTGGTGTATCTTCCCCTCAGTTAGATCAAGCTGAGCGAGGGTTCAGTTATAACAAAGAAGCGCGCTTGGATATGCGAATGAATCAAAGCCAAGCGTTGACAGCTTATGATGTAGTCAATGAGTGGCCTTATGAGGACTTAGTGCGGATTATTCATCGCTATGGCGAAGAGCGTTTCGCCAAACGGATTGCCCGTGCTATTGAACAGAAACGTAGTGAAACACCTATTGAAAGCACAATCGAACTTTCAGAGCTGATTAAAGAAGCGATTCCCGCGGCTACAAGGCGCACAGGGCCGCACCCTGCAAAGAGGACTTTCCAAGCGATACGGATTGCTGTAAATGATGAACTAGGTGCCTTGGAGGAGTCTCTAGAAGATGCCTTAAGTATGTTGAAAGTAGGCGGTCGAGTCTCTGTCATCTCTTTCCATTCCTTAGAAGATAGACTCGTCAAGCAAATGTTTAATCAAGTCAGTGCTCAGCCAGAGTTGCCGCCTAATTTACCAGTAATGCCAGATCGAGTTCAGCCAGAATTTGAACGCATTACTCGTAAGCCGATTTTAGCCAGTGATGATGAACTTACAGATAATCATCGCTCAAGAAGTGCAAAACTTAGAATTATTGAAAGAAAAAGATTTAACGATAGTCATTAATTGAGAGGATTAATCCATGGAAAGACGTAGTGAAATTGTACATAGCCCAAGTGAATACTTAAGCACAGATAATTACGCGCGTAATTCCTATGTGGGAACGTCTCATGAAGCAGTAAGGAATATCGATACTGATACAACGGATCTACAAGCTAAGAAAAGAGCAAAAGCTCTCGGCAAAGGGACATGGATAGCTTTAGGTGTATGTATGTGTATTACCTTAATCTTGACAGTGTGTAATTTAGTGATACAGTATAGAGATGCTGAAATGATTCGTGCTACTCAAGTCTATGAGCAGCAAATTGCTGATTTGAATTTACAAACCACTCAATTAATGGATCAAATTACAGAACAGTATAATTTTGAAGCTATCAAGGAAGCCGCTGAAGCTGAAGGGCTTTATGTGGATGAATCTAGAGTGAGGAATGTTGGAGAATGAGCCGCTTTAGTCGAAGCAATTCGAACAAATTAAATATATTGTGCTTGCTTATTTTTGCGATTGGCATCTTTGCTTTACTTATGTTCAGGACAGGGAGCCTGATGCTCAAGAAGGAAAGTGATGGCGTCGATTTAGTAGAATATACTGCAGCACCGACCGAAAGAAGTAGTATTTCAGAAGCAAAACGGGGAAGTATTTATGACCGCAAAGGTCAACCGATTGCGCTTGATACTACTTCTTATTCAATGTACGCCTTATTAAATGCCAATTGGACAGAAGATGTTATAGCAGATCCGGACCGTACTGCCCAAATATTGAGTGAATATATTGATCTTTCACGCGATGAAATTTTAGACATTCTATTACAAGAGGATGTGGCTCAAGCTGAATTTGGTCAAGCAGGAGCGAATTTATCCTTGGAGACGAAAGAAGCCATTGAAGAGACCGATTTACCGGGCATTTATTTCACTGCTAAGACAAAGCGCAAGTATGTGAATCCTTATTTCGCTTCACATTTAATTGGTTATGCCAGTGTATTAGAATCTGCCGATGAATTGGCGGTGACTAATTTACTTGAAGGTCAAATGGGCGTAGAATTAGCTTATGACCAAAAGTTGAGTGGCCAAGAGAATGGTCAAATCGTGGATGGCCGATTAATTGGAGAGGATATCACCTTAACATTGGATAGCCGCTTACAAAATCAAGTCGAAGATATTATGCAGAAGGCTTATGAGAAGTATCAACCAGAGAACGTAATGGCCTTTATCGTTGATGCAAGAACGGGAGACTTGTGTGTTGCAGCTCAAAGACCGAGCTTTAATTTAAACACGCTTGAAGGAATCGAAGAAGAGTGGCGGAATCTTCTGGTGGAAGAATCGCTCGAACCGGGATCTACGATGAAAGTCTTGACACAAGCCGTGGCCATTGATAACCAACTTTATCAAACGAATGAAACGTTTCTATCAGGAACGATTGATGTCTATGACCAGAAAGTTCACGACTATAACCTTACAGGTTGGGGACAAATTCCCTTTGAAGAAGGCTTTGCCCGGTCAAGTAATGTTGCAATGGTGCACTTAGTTAATCGTTTAGGCTTGGAAGAATGGACGAAGTATTTAGAAATGTTTGGTTTTGGCCAGACAACTAATTCTGGTTTACCTAATGAAGTTGCTGGGACAGTCGATTTCGATAATCCAGTGAATGCGACAATGTCGGCTTTCGGACAAGGGCTTTTGACAAGTCCCATTCAATTACTGCAAGCCTATTCTAGTATTGGAAATAAGGGTGAGATGCTCAAGGTACAATATATCCAAGATACAAGCCAGACGGAGGCTGCACAAGGTCAGGTTCTAGGGCAGCCTATTAGCCAAGAAGCTGCAGATAAGGTGCTAGCCTTAATGGTCAACACCGTAGAAGCTCCATATGGAACGGCCCAATCTTTCCGCAGAAATGATATGTCTGTCGCCGCCAAAACAGGTACAGCACAAATTGCTGACCCCAATGGTTCAGGTTATTTGACCGGACCGAATGATTATTACCATTCGGTTGTGACGTTCTTGCCGGCCCAAGACCCACAATATATGGTCTACATTGCGATGAAGCGGCCGAAAGTAAATCACGGTTTAATCGGTTCACAAATTATTGCCGAAATATTTCACGGTATTGTTAATCAAATGATGTTTGAATAGGAGGAGCGCACGTGAAGCAAACGGAGTTGATACGACCTTTAGTTAATGCACGAGTTTATGGGGCTCAATTAAGCAAAGATCAAGACGTCACGGCTGTTGTAAATGATAGCCGTAAGGTTATCCCAGGTGCATGTTTCATTGCGATAGTTGGTGAACGCTTCGATGGGCACGATGCCATTGATGAAGTTGTAGCAGCTGGAGCGAAGATTATAATTGTAGAAGAATTGACAGCTTACCAAGAATATCCAGGGGTTAGTTTTGTAAAGGTGGCAAGTACCTTTAGAGCGCAGGCGATGCTCGCCAATGCCTTCTATAAGGAACCCACGAAAGACCTAAATGTTATTGCAGTCACCGGCACAAATGGCAAGACTACGACAACAAATATGATTAGCTCTCTATTAAATCATCTTAATCGTCCTACAGGTCTTATTGGGACCATGCACTATAAAGTCGATCAAACTTACTATCCTGCTGTCAATACGACCCCCAATGCGCTAGAATTACAGCGCTTATTCCGGGAGATGCTTGACGCTTCTTGTCAAGATGCGATTATTGAAGCATCATCACACGCACTTGCCCTAGGACGTTTGTGGTATACAGATGTGGATTGTGCTATATTCACCAACCTTACGCGGGAGCACTTGGACTACCATCAAACGATGGATGCCTATGCTACAGCGAAGAGTCTCCTCTTCAGCCAATTAGGTCAACGCTTTTATGAAGGTAAACCACGCTTGGCTATCTTAAATATGGACGATCCATATTGGAGCCAGATGGCGCAAGCTACCGCAGCGGAAATTCTGACTTACAGTCTAAACAAGCCAGAAGCAACCGTTTATGCAACAGACATTGCTGCAGCGACTGAGGGCGTTTCTTTTCAATTAAATGATGGAGAAGGTACTTATGCTGTGACCTTACCGATGCAAGGGCAATTTAATATTGCCAATTATTTGGCAGCTTTTCTGTGCTTGAAGTTTTATTATCAATTCTCAACCGCAGAAATTCTTGAAGCAACCGCCCACTTTAAAGGGGTCAGCGGGCGTATGGAACAAGTTGAAGCTGGACAAGCTTTTACGGTTGTCGTTGATTTCGCTCATACACAAGATGCCTTGGAGAATGTCTTGGCAGATTTGGCCAAGCGTCCCCATCGTCGTTTAATTACAGTTACCGGCCACAGCGGGGGCAACCGCGACAGTGCGGCCCGACCTGGAATTGGGGATATCTTATTTAAATATTCTGATCATGTAGTGCTGACTGCAGATAATCCACGTTTCGAATCGGTCGAAAAGATTGCCAAGGAAATTGTTGGAACCCATACGGATGCTTCCTATGAGGTTGTGGTCGACCGAATAGAAGCCGTGCACAGAGCCTTACAAATAGCTGAGCCAGAGGATATTATCCTTTTAGCTGGCAAAGGTGGGGAAGGTTACCAAATTATTGGGGATGATAAAATTCCTTACGATGACGTTGATGTCGTCAAAGACTATTATCGAAATTTAAAGGAGAACTAAGATGACGTATATTCTATTATTGCTCGTGAGCTTTGTCTTAACGTTAGTCGGCGTTCAGGGCTTTATCCGTTACATGAAGCAAAGAGAAATTGGCCAAATTACCCGTGAAGAAGGCCCCCTATGGCATGAAGTCAAAACAGGTACCCCAACCATGGGTGGCACGATCTTTGTCCTAGTAATAGCCTTCATGTCTGTCATTACTACTTGGCTAACAGGCAACTTAGACCCTGCAGTATGGATACTTAGCTTAACCTTCCTGCTATTTGGCGGAATTGGTTTCGTTGATGACTTTATCAGTGTCTTTCAAGGACGTAATGAAGGTTTAACAGCTAAGCAGAAATTCATCTTACAAGTCGTCTTCTCGATATTTGTTAGTTTTGTAGCCTTTCAAGGTGGGATTGGCTACATGGTTCCATTCTTTGGTTATCAAATTCAATCCGGTATTCTTGTGGCACTGTTTACCTTCTTTTGGATCACTGGTTTTTCCAATGCCGTCAATCTAACCGATGGTTTAGACGGATTAGCAACCGGCTTGTCTATCATAGCTTTTGCAGCTTATGGCATCATTGCCTACCGCCAAGGCCAAGCGAGTTTGGCGATGGTATGTGCGGTAGCTGTTGTGTGTCTGCTAGCTTTCTTAATGTTTAACAAGAAACCAGCCAAAATCTTCATGGGGGATGTAGGCTCATTGGCACTGGGTGCGAGTTTAGCAGTGCTCTCGCTATTAACCGGGAATCCATGGAGCTTGCTTGTCATCGGACTTGTCTTCGTGGTCGAGACGGCCAGTGTTATTCTGCAAGTTCTATCTTTTAAGTTAACTGGCAAACGCATCTTCAAAATGAGTCCCATCCATCATCACTTCGAACTATCAGGTTGGTCTGAGACGAAAGTTGTAAGTGTATTCTGGTTGGTTGGGTTAGTAGCAACGGCTCTCTATCTAGTCTGGGCCTGGTAAAGAAAGAGTGAGATAAATGACTAAAGATTTCAAAGATAAACGAATTCTTGTCTTAGGCTATGCCATGACTGGACGAAGTGTCGCAAACTTTCTTAGTAAAGAAGGGGCAATTGTGACGGTTAATGATGGCGGTCAGCTCACGGATGACCCCTCTGTTGAGGCACTTGAAGCCCAAGGTGTCTCTTTTGTAACGGGAGGCCATCCCATTGAACTACTAGACCAAGATTTCGCCTTTATTGTCAAGAATCCAGGCATTCCCTATGATATTCCTTTCTTAAAAGAAGCAACGAAACGTCAAATCCCTATCTATACTGATATTGAACTGGCTTCCTGGGTGACTGAGGCAGATATTATTGCTGTAACAGGTAGCAATGGCAAGTCGACGACAACTTCCCTAATCTACGAATTACTTAAGGAATTACCCGAAGGTGAAACGTATTTAGCGGGAAATATTGGCATTCCTACGATGGATGTCGTTCAAAAAGCTCAAGCAGGAGACCGGATTGTTATGGAAGTTTCCAGTTTTCAATTGGCAGGTACCCGTTATTTCAAACCGAACATTGCTGTCATTGTAAATATTTACTCGGCTCACCTAGATTATCATGGCAGTCGGGAGGCTTATATTGAAGCGAAATTAAAGCTGATTGAGAATATGGGAAGCGAAGAAACCATTGTATATAACGCTGATCAAGAAGAGCTTGCCCATTTACTTCAAGACTACTCCTCGGTGAAACTTCCGTTTAGTATGGACGCTGATATAGAAGCAGGCGCTTATTTATTAGGTGACCAGATGATGTATGAAGGCGAAGCAATCTTTGCAGCGAAAGACTTACAAATACCTGGTAAACATAACGTCAGCAATGCCTTGGCTGCGATAGCAGTAGCGAAGCAATTAGGGGTAAGTAATGAGGCGATCGGTCGTGTTCTCGCAGAATATGGCGGAATGCCTCACCGTATCCAACCGGTTACCCAAGTAAGTGGCAGACGGTTCATTAATGATTCGAAGGCAACAAATACGACAGCGACAATTACAGCGCTAAAGAGTTTCACTGAACCAATCATTTACATTGGTGGTGGCTTAGATCGGGGCAATGGTTTTGATGATTTAATACCTTATCTATCCAATGTGAAGGCGGCTTATGTTTACGGAGAAACACAAGCTAAATTAAAAGAAAGCTTCACCAAAGCAGCTGTTCCAGAGATTTCTTGCTTTGAAACCTTAGACGAAGCTACTAAGGCAGCTTACCGAAAAGCAGCAGCAGGCGATGTGGTGTTATTCTCACCAAGTTGCGCAAGTTGGGATCAGTTTGATAATTTCGAAGTTCGTGGCGAGCATTTCGTGGCCATTCTTGAGCAACTTATCCAAGAAGAACCTTATGAACCAAAGGAGGTTTAAGGCATGATTCAACGCATTATCCTCTCAGGTGGGGGAACAGGAGGCCATATTTATCCAGCTCTTTCCATCTATCATCGTCTTAAAGAATTAAATCCGCAATTAGAATGTTTATATATTGGTAGTCAAACGGGCTTGGAAGCAGATATTGTGACCAAGGCGAATATTCCCTTTGAAGCGATTCAAATTCAAGGGCTAAAACGTTCTTTAAGTTTGGAAAATCTCAAGGCCATTTGGTATATGAACTCTAGTACGCGCAAGGTTAAGCGTCTAATTCGTGAGTTTCAGCCGGACGTAGTAGTTGGAACGGGTGGCTATGTTTGTGCACCGGTGCTCTATGCGGCAGCCCAAAGTGGCTATCCAACTTTGATTCACGAACAGAATAGCATTCCCGGTTTGACGAATAAGTTCTTAAGTCGTTACGTTGACCGCATTGGCATTTGCTTTCAAGAGGCTGCTTCCGGCTTTGAGAAGGTGAGCCATAAAGTTCGCTTAACAGGCAATCCAAGGGGACAAGAGGTAGTGAATTACCCAATGGATTCAGAGATTTTATCTAAGCAATATGGCTTATCCGACAGCTTGCCGACAGTTTTAATATTTGGTGGCAGTCGTGGTGCGCCTGCAATTAATCAAGCAGCTATCCAGATAATCGAAAACTTGCAAGGGGCACCTTACCAGGTTATCATCGGTACGGGTAATGTCCACTATGATGATATTATGCTAGAATTGAAGCAAAAGCACCGGGAAATACCAGACAATGTGCGTATTTTGCCGTATATTGAGAATATGCCCGCGGTATTTGGTGCCTTGGATTTAGTTGTCTGCCGCAGTGGCGCGACTACATTAACCGAATTAACCGCATTAGGCCTAGCCAGCATTCTCGTGCCAAGTCCTTATGTAACGAGCAATCACCAATACCACAATGCGATGGCTTTGGTAGATAAAGGGGCAGCTGTGTTGATTGAAGAAGCCGATTTATCAGCAGAGAAACTGTTGGAGCAAGTAAATCGCTTAATGAGTCAGCCTGAAGCAATTGCCCAAATGGGTCAACAAGCGAAGACGCTAGGAATTGTTGATGCGACGGATCGGATTATTGAAGTGTTGAATGAAATTGCTGAATAATGGTCACCGCTTCATTAAGGTCGCTGGAAATATCCGCAAAATTTCAATTTAATGAAAAAACCATAAGTTGTCGAGAAAACCGCTTATTAGCACTATTTAAATACGTGAATAATAGACAAGCTTGCTTCAGTTTTCATAGGAAAGCATTGCTATAAAGCGTACTTTCGAATGAGCAAATGAACCATGTGAGGAGGGAAGAGCATTGCGTCGAAGTAATAGAAGAGAAATTATGGGGCAAAGAAGTAACCAAGATACAAGTGGCACACCAGTACCACGAGGGAACTACCGCTTAGATGCCCAAGGGCAGCCGATTATCCCTCAATATAACGAAGCAGACTTAAATAGACGCCGGATGAGTGATCAAGATTACTTCACGCATCCCAAGCACTCCCAACCTCAAAGAAGCGCCCCGCAACGGGTCTATCATTTAGATCAATATCGTCAAGGCCAGAGAAGGTGGCAAGAGCGCTCCAGATCAACTGCGCCACCTAGCTCTAGGCAAGCTCAAAGAAACCAAGGCAATTATTATCAAAGAGAAGCTCCGCTGGCGCAACCTTCTACGGGTCGAACCTTTAGTCGTAAAGATTCAGCACCTCAAAAGCATGCGAATTTCCAAGGAGCCTTACAGAAAGATATCGCCGCTCTACCTAAAGGTAAAACAAAACTCTTAGCCGTATACATGGCCTTACTAGTAATCAGTTTAATTACGGCTTATCAAGTATCTCCTTTAAAACGCATTAATCAGATGACAGTGGAAGGGAATAATTATGTCCAAGATCAGGTCGTCATTGAGGCAACTAATTTACTGCCTTTTGACGAAGTGGACCGTCTGTATGCACAGAAACAAGCGGTGGTGGATAAGATGAAACTAGACATTCCTCTCATTGAATCGGTTTCTTTTCGTAAGGATGATTGGCAAGAGACACAAATTATTGTCAATGAGATGGAGGCTGTAGCCCAAGTCGAACGAAACGGGCAAATGAATCTGGTCTTAGCCAATGGGACGATGATTGATTCAATTCCTCAAACCTTAAATATTGCTGAAATTGAAGATGAACTACCTAATTTGTACCAGTTTGAGAGTCAGGGCAAAGTGATGGAGCTAGCGAATAATGCCTTGCGCAATATTGAACCGGAACTTTTAGCTCAAATGGAAGGCATTTATTTAACCGAAACAGCCGAAAATCCTAATGCCATTGAAGTTCATATGAAAGACGGTAATATCGTCCAAGCAATTATTAATACCTTTGCCCAGAAGATGCAATACTATCCGAATATGCTTGAGCAACTCGATGGCCAAAAGGGGGTCATTAATTTGGAAGTTGGGGCGTATTTTACGACAGATTTATCAGGAGTTAAGACACGTTAGACGTTTGCTCGCCCCAGTTAAAATTAGTCTGTGCCTAGTAGATTATTACTAACACAAGGATAACCGCTGCTCGGGTGAGTAGTTCCGTTTAGTGACGAGGCACCTGAGGTAATGACTTACATAAAGCCGCTTAAAAGAGACAAAACTTTTACTAATTAAGATAAATTCAGGAAAAAAGGTAAAAACTTTTTGGTTTTTCTTCTCTAAAGATAGGGTTTATGCTAATATATACAATGAATGTAAAAACGAAAAATTATAGTTAGAGGAGGGAACCGCCTACATGAGAAACCAAGAAATCTTTGTCAGCTTAGACATTGGGACAACCTCCATTAAAGTGGTGGTCGCCGAGTATATTAATGGCAGAGTGAATATCATCGGTGTAGGAAACGAGAAATCACGAGGGTTAAGCCGAGGTGTGATTGTAGATATTGATGAGACTGTTTACTCGATTCAACGGGCCATCGCACAAGCAGAACAGAAAGCAAATGTTAAAATCAATGAGGTCGTTGTAGGCATACCTAGCAACCAATTACAAATTGAAGATTGCCATGGCATGATTGCTGTTGCCAGTGAAAACCGTGAAATTACCAGTCGAGATGTGGATAATGTTATCTCAGCGGCTAAAGTTCGCTCAGTACCACCTGAGCGTGAAATCATCTCAATTATTCCAGATGAATTTATCGTCGATGGCTTCAATGGCATCCGCGATCCACGAGGGATGATTGGGGTTCGCTTAGAATTATATGCCCACTTAATTACCGGACCGAAGACAATTATTCATAACATTAAACGCTGTGTCCAAAAATCTGGGCTCAAAATTAATGAAATGATACTGCAGCCTCAAGCTATTGCAGCGGTTGCTTTAAGTCAAGATGAGCGTGAATTTGGCACCGTCGTAATTGATATGGGTGGCGGTCAGACGAGTGCTTCAATCTTATACGATAATCAATTGCGCTACTCTTTTGTCGACCAAGAAGGGGGCGACTTTGTAACGAAAGATATTTCCGTGATATTGAATACGTCCTTAGACAATGCCGAAAGGATTAAACGGGAGTATGGTTACGCGATTGCCAGTCAAACATCTGAAGATGAATACTTCCCTGTAGAAACAGTCGGCAAGAAAGAACCTGTCCGCGTTGATGAGTATTATTTAGCAGAGATTATTGAAGCGCGTTTGGCTCAAATTTTTGAGACAATTTACGAGGATTTAGAGCGTGTGGATGCTTTAGATTTACCGGGTGGTTTTGTCCTCACGGGTGGAGGCTCGGCCTTGCCTGGGGTTTTAGACTTAGCGAAACGCTATTTCGGTAGTCGAGTAAGATTATATGTACCTGAAGAGATGGGGATGCGTAACCCAATCTATACGACAAGCATGGGCTTGATTAATTATGTCTCCGAATTGGATGATATTCACCGAATTGCGCACGGAACGTATCGTATGAAAATGCCACAAACTTCACAGCCGTCGATGGATTACCGCCAAGATGTGCAATACCGTCAGCAGGAAACTCCTAGACAAAGACCGGATTACTACCAAGATGATTACTATCCACCAAGAGACGTGCCGGATAATAATCAAGGGCCTACTCCTGAATCATATCGGCCAAGTAGACCTGCTAGGGACGAATCGGATTACGATGCTTATGAAGCATATAACCAAAGTTTTGAAGAGGAAGATTACTACGAGACGTATTCTGACCAAGAAGCTCCGCGGGAAACGGAAGCTAGTGGCGGAAACTTAACAGATAAGATTCGATCATTTTTCCAATCGTTTTACGAATAAGTAATTGCACATATAAGGAGGTAACATTTAATGGAACTATCGTTTGATACGACAGAGAACAAAACTGGAGCAGTCATTAAAGTTATTGGTGTTGGAGGTGCTGGGGGCAACGCAGTCAACCGCATGATCCATGAAGAAGTTAAAGGCGTGGAGTTTATTGTTGCCAATACAGATACTCAAGCTTTAGACGGGTCACAAGCCGATACGAAAATCCAATTAGGACCGAAAGTAACGAAGGGACTAGGTGCTGGCTCATTGCCAGAAATTGGTTTGAAGGCAGCTGAAGAAAGTGAAGAACAAATTCGTGAAATCCTTGATGGGGCAGACTTAGTGTTTGTAACAGCAGGGATGGGTGGCGGAACGGGTACTGGAGCCGCTCCCGTTGTTGCAAAGATTGCTAAAGAATCGGGCGCTTTAACCGTCGGTGTTGTTACACGTCCATTTACCTTTGAAGGGCCTAAGCGCGGACGCCAGGCTGCCGAAGGCTTGAAGAATTTAAAAGATAACGTCGACACCTTAGTTGTTATTTCAAATAACCGCCTTCTTGAAATCGTTGACCGTAAAACACCGATGCTTGAAGCCTTCAGTGAAGCGGATAATGTATTACGTCAAGGGGTTCAAGGTATTTCAGACTTAATTACCTCACCAGGATATGTTAACCTTGACTTCGCGGATGTTCAAACCGTAATGAAAAATCAAGGGACAGCCCTTATGGGTATTGGTCAAGCATCTGGTGAGAATCGTACAGCTGAAGCGACCAAGAAAGCTATCTCTTCACCACTCCTTGAAGTTTCAATTGACGGTGCGGAGCAAATTCTCTTAAATATTACTGGTGGAGCAGACTTGAGCTTATTTGAAGCCCAAGATGCGAGTGAAATCGTGGCGAATGCATCAAGCAGTGATGTGAATATCATCTTCGGTACTTCAATTGATGAAGACCTTGGCGATGAAGTGAAAGTTACCGTTATTGCAACAGGTATTCATAATGACCGCAACGAACGTCCACAAAATCCGATGGGTGGACAAACACGACGCAACTTTGCTGCTAGCAGTGACCGCGACATGCAACGTTCAAGTGAAGCGACGGCAGCCAACCCAGAAGCTCGTCCAGAAGCACCACAAAGACGTGAACCTGCCCAACAAGACTTGTTCAGCAACTGGGACATTAACCGTGAGCAAAATACTCGCGAAATTGAAGATGTCGAAAATGCACGAAGCCAAAGACAAGAACGTCAAGGACGTCCTGAATCAATTTCTAACCAAAACGATGCAACCGAAGAAGAGTTGGACACACCACCATTCTTCCGCAAACGTCATCGCAATTAATCGCTCGAGTCGATTATTCCTGCGCTTGTGTCAGCTTAATAAGCCTGGCAAAAGCGCATTTTTTTGCTGAAATTCGCGAGAATATTCGTGGATTTTTCGAGCATTTCTTCGTAATTTATAGTAGAATGGTAAGGAAACCGTTAAGAAATGGAGTGACGTTGTGTATAATTTAATCCGTTTGATTATGACCCTCTTTACGCTATATAGTTGGGTTCTTGTCATTTATGCTGTTATGTCCTGGCTACCAGGAGCCCGCGATAGTTCTTTTGGTCAGCTTATCCAACGGCTTGCCCGTCCTTATTTGAATTTCTTTGATCAAGTGATACCTTCATTCGGGGGCATTAGCTTCAGTGTGATAATTGGTTTAATGGTATTGCAATTGATTCAACGAGGCTTGGTCTGGTTTTTAACGTTGTTCATGTGATGCTTTATGAAGGAGGTGTATTTATGAACACAGATATTTACCAACATTACCGTAGCGATGAAGGCGTCTTTATTGATTTAGTCTTTGATTGGATGCAACAAGTCTCAAATCGCTACGCGCCTTATACGACTGTGTTTCTCACACCTCGTGAAGCGATGATTGTAGATCAACTCGTTCGCAGTTCTGAAGAGTTGACGGCTAGTTTCTCCGGCGGCTACGTCGGTGCGGAACGTCAACGAGCTGTGATTTTCCCACCGTATTATGAGCCAGGGGCACAAGACTATCAGCTTGCCTACTATAATATTAATTTTCCAACGAAATTTGGTGAATTAACGCATGGCCGAATCCTTGGCACGCTCCTTTCCACAGGTATTGATCGTGAGCGCATCGGGGACATTATCACGGATGGAGAATCTTGGCATATCATTGTGGACGATTCAATTGGCGCCTATTTGCAACAGAATGTCCGCAAAATTGCCAATGTCGGTGTACAATTGGAAGAAATTAGCGCCGAAGCACTGCTCGAGTCGAACGAGACTTGGGAGCAGCGCACAGTGATTGCTAGCTCACTTCGACTTGACACCTTATTAAGCAACGTCTATAATTTCTCTAGACAGAGGGCAAAAGACGCCGTATCTTCGGGTCTAGTGAAAGTGAACTTTGCTGAAGTAGACCGCCCAGATATAGAAATTGGCGTCAGTGATATTGTTTCACTGCGTAAATTCGGGCGCTTCTGGATTGAAGAGGTTGAAGGCGTAACCAAGAAAGATAACTATCGTTTAAATGTCAGTGTCTTAGAAAGATAAATAAGCTCTTTGAAAGGACGTGGGATGAATGACTTTAACCCCTAATGATATTGTTACAAAAGAATTTAATACGAAATTTAGAGGCTATGACCAAGAAGAAGTTAATGATTTCCTTGACCGCGTAGTAGCCCGTATGGAAGAATTAATTACTCAGAACGAACGTCTGTCACAAGATTTGCAGATTGCAACGGAGAAGAATGAGTATTTCGCTCAATTGCAAGAATCGCTGAATAGTTCAATTCTTGTTGCCCAAGAAGCGGCTGAGCGCTTGAAACAGAATGCACGTAAAGAGGCAGAACTGATACTCTATGAAGCTGAACAAGAAGCTGACCGTTTAATTGGTGAAGCTTCAGATAATGCTCGTACGATTGTTATAGAATCCGATAATTTAAGACGTCGCAGTAAAGATTACCGTGCGCAATTGGAAGCGACAATCCGTCGCCAATTGGACGTCGTTACAAGTGAAGAGTATGTTGCTTTATTCGATAAAGAGCTGGAGACAAGCTTAAATCCGGAAGACTTTAAGGAAGCAGGGACTCGGGCAGCAGAACGGGCTCAAGTTCTTGAAGACGCCCAAGCAGATGCCTTTCAATCAGCGAAAGATATGGTAGACCCTACCAATCAAGGTGTTCCCCAACCGCAAATTGAACCAGAGGTTGATTTAGATCAAACACAAGTATTCCAGTACAATGTTGATTCAGATACTTTGACGCAACCTAAGGCTGACACTCAACCAGATTTAACCTATCAACCGGATTTAGCCTTGGATTCCAATCCAATGGACTCAGCTGATATGACGGCTGAACCGGCAGACGAGCCGATTTTCACCTTGGATGAGGATTCACCAGGTGAGAGCTTTGATTTAAAGGAAAGATCAATCGATGTGCCTGACGAAAGCAAGGTTCAAAGTGAAAGCTTCTTAGGCCAAACTATTCGCATTGATTTACCAATTGACGAAGATTAGAACAGTATTTTGCTTGAATATTCCCAGCGATCTGAGGTGGGTGGAAGCTCAGAAATCACTTCAAGTAAGAGGATCCTCTAATCAAATTGCTTCTATGAAATTAAGTAGTGGAAGCCGCTTCAAGAGCGTTAGCATGGAAAGTGAGTTACGTAATGTAGCTAATATGGGTGGTACCGCGTAAAAAATACGTCCCTGTGTATTCAAGTGTGAATATGCGGGGATTTTTTGTATGAAGGAGATTGAAATGAAATTAAAAGATACGTTGAATTTAGGAAAGACAGATTTCGCAATGCGAGCCAACCTTCCGACCAAGGAAGTTGCCTTACAAGAAGAGTGGGCTGAAGCGAATATTTATGAGGAAAGACTGGCATTAAATGAAGATAAGCCAAGCTTTGTCCTACACGATGGCCCGCCGTATGCTAATGGGAAGGTGCATATGGGACATGCGATGAATAAGGTAACAAAGGACATTATTAATCGCTATAAATCGATGAATGGCTTCCGCGTGCCTTATGTTCCTGGTTGGGATACGCATGGATTGCCAATTGAGTCCGCTTTGATTAAGCAAGACGGTGTGGACCGCAAGTCTATGAGCGTGTCAGAGTTTAGAAATTTATGCGAGCAGTATGCCTTGGAGCAAGTTGATAGCCAACGCACAGACTTTATGCGCCTAGGTGTGGCAGGGGAATGGGATAATCCATACTTGACCCTCAAGCCAGAATATGAAGCGCAACAAATTCGTATCTTTGGCAAAATGGCCGAGCGTGGCTATATTTATAAAGGTTTGAAACCTATTTATTGGTCTCCTTCAAGTGAGTCTTCTTTAGCTGAAGCAGAAGTGGAATACCATGACGTAACGTCACCATCAATTTATGTCGCTTTTGAAGTGGTTGCTGCCAATGAAGTCATTGACCCCGCAGCAGAGTTTGTTATTTGGACAACGACACCGTGGACTTTACCTGCTAACTTAGGTATTTCAGTGGCCAAAGATGCAGAATACGTACAAGTGGCTGTAGCTGACCGTAAGTTTATTGTAGCCAATGACTTACTCGAAGCAGTTGCTGAAGCATGTGGTTGGACAGACGTTAACGTTGAACAACGCTTTAAAGGTGAAATCTTAGACCGGTCCAAAGCTAAGCACCCATTCTATGACCGTGAAGTACTTGTAATGCTTGGTGATCATGTAACCCTTGAAACGGGTACCGGCTTAGTTCATACAGCACCTGGACACGGGGAAGATGACTATATTATTGGGCAAGCGTATGGCTTGGATGTACTTTCACCTGTCGACAATCGTGGTCATTTCACAGATGAAGCGCCTGGTCTTGAAGGTATGTTCTATTTGAAAGGCCAGAAACAAGTCTTAACTTGGCTTGAAGAGAATGGTAAGTTATTAGCCCAAGACACCATTGTCCATAGTTACCCGCATGATTGGCGGACGAAAAAGCCAGTAATTTACCGGGCGACACCGCAATGGTTTGCCTCGATTGATAAATTTAGAGACCAACTCCTAAAAGCAGTGGAAGAAGACGTAGTATGGTATCATCCATCTGGGCAACGGCGGATGTACAACATGATTCGTGACCGAGGCGATTGGGTTATTTCCCGTCAACGAGTTTGGGGCGTGCCTTTGCCGATTTTCTACGCTGAGAATGGCGAAGCGATTCTTGACATCGATGTCATCAATCATGTAGCGGATATCATTGAAGAACATGGCTCCAATGCTTGGTTCGATTGGGATGCTAAAGACTTATTGCCTGAAGGCTTTGAACACCCGGGAAGCCCTAACGGTGAATTCACTAAGGAAATGGATATCATGGATGTATGGTTCGACTCGGGGACTTCTTATGCCGGTGTCCTTCAACAGCGTGACTATTTAACTTATCCAGCAGATATGTATCTTGAAGGCTCTGACCAGTATCGTGGTTGGTTTAACTCAAGTTTCACTACCTCGATTGCTGCGTGTGATATGCCACCATATAAATCCGTTCTATCTCAAGGCTTTGTTATGGACGGCAATGGCCAAAAGATGAGTAAATCCTTAGGGAACGTTATTACACCCGAAGAGATTACACAAGAACTTGGCGCGGATATTATTCGCCTATGGGTAAGCAGTGTCGACTATGAAAACGATGTGCGCATCTCCAAAGATATTCTCAAGCAAATTTCTGAAGCTTACCGGAAGATTCGTAACACCATTCGCTTCATGTTAGGTAACTTAAACGGCTTTAATCCAAGTGAGGACATGGTAGCTGAAGAAGATTTACGCAAAGTAGATCAATATATGTTATCGACTTACCGAATCTTTGCCCATGACGTTATGCAAGCTTACGATAATTATGAATTCTCAGATATCTTCAAGTTAGTGAATAACTTTGTCTCCAACGATTTATCGGCATTCTATATGGACTTTGCCAAAGATGTTGTGTATATTGAAGCAGAGGATGCTTACCCACGCCGAGCCATGCAAACAGTGATGTACGTAATTCTTGAAGGCATGCTTCGTCTACTTACACCAATCTTAGTTCATACCATGGAAGAAGCATGGAAAGAACTTCCAGGCTCTGATGGTTTTGTGCAATTGAAAGAACTACCGCAAATAACCGATATTAGCCAAGATCAGGCACGAATTGCGGAGTGGGATATTTTCTTCAAAGTTCGCCACGATGTCCAAAAGGCACTCGAAGAAGCTAAGAACGATGAAGTCCGCCCAATCAAAAAATCTTTCGAAGCCCAAGTGACAGTCTATGCTGAAGCTGAGGTACGCGAAGCTTTACATAACTTAAGTGATGATTTAGCACAATTGTTAATCGTTTCGCAGTTTAACTTACTAGACCCTGCCGAAAAAGCAGACCATGCTTTAGATTTAGATAGCGTCTCTGTACTGGTAGAACCAGCTGAAGGCCATACGTGTGACCGTTGCCGTGCTGTACGCCCAGAAGTTGGAAAGATTGAAGAAGCACCGGAATTATGTGAACGTTGTTATACCATCGTCAAAGAAAATTATCCAGCCTACTTAACGGAGCAGGAAGAAGCATAAAAACAATTTAATCGACGCTGCTCATTTTATAGCAGAGCAGTGCGTTGCAAAGTCAAAGAGTGTAAAACTCTTTGGCTTTTTTTAAGGATTAAATTCCTCGTAGTTATGATATACTCAAGCTAAAATGAGAGTAGGTGCTATAATGAATGATTATGACCGTGTGCTAGCAGGGGAGTTATTCCATCCTTATGAAATGAAAGACCGTCATTGGGAGAAAAGCCGGGCAATCTTAGAAGCTTTTAATGCGACCCCTAATAAAAGAGCATGCCCTTGCCATGACTCAGTTAAGAAGTATCTTTGGAAGCTTGCCTGAAGATGCAATTATTCGCCCGCCTTTCCATTGTGATAAAGGTTTTCAAATTCATATCGGCCACAACTTCTACGCCAATACGGGTTTAATTATGTTGGATTTCGATGGAATCACAGTGGGGGGATTATGTCTTCATGGGACCACGGTATCCATCTACACGGTTAATCATCCCATTGATGCCCCGTTAGACGACAAGGCTATGAGAAAGCTGCACCCGTTACCATCGGGAATGACGTGTGGCTAGGTGGCAATACGGTGATTAAACCCAGGGTGACGATTGGTAACAATGTAGTTATCGGTTCCGGTTCCGTTGTTACGCGTGACATACCTAGTCACTCAATTGCTGCTGGAAATCCAGCCCGAGTTATTCGAACAATTACGGAAACGGAAGAAAGATACTGGCAAGAGCTTCTGGCGGATTACCAAGCCGATCCAGATACAACTGAATAAAAAACAGAGCCTACAGTTTTATAAAGCATACTGTAGGCTCTGTTTCTTGGGCAAGTGAAGAATATTCCTTTAAGCGCCGTTTTCCTTAAACAAAGCCCGCCGGAAATCATTCATTTCAAAAACTAGCGTTAAGGTATTTTTACTTAGTCTACTGTCCGTGTTTATAAACATAAATATCAAAAAAAGACGAGACCTTTTGGTTTCGTCCTTAAGTTCAATACTTATTCGCTTTCTCGCATTTGTTGGGCCTTTTGTTCGTTGGCGATTTCAAGCAAGGTATCACGTAGTTCATCTTCCATTTGGCTCAATTCTATTTCAGCTTGGCGTCTTTGAGCACGGCCTTCTGCTTGAATGTCCATCGTTTCTTGGAGTGTTGTAAGTAGATTATTTTGGGTTTGTTTAAGGGTTTCTATGTCAATGATACCTCTTTCGGCTTCTCTTGCAACATCTAAGCTGCCTTGCTTGAGCATTTCAGAATTTTTCAGCAGTAAATCATTGGTTGTATCGGTAACTGCCTTCTGGGTGGTTGCGGCTTTCTCTTGGCGTAGGAGAGAAAGGGCAATCATAATTTGATTCTCCCAGAGGGGAATGGCGGTATGGACAGATACTTGGATTTTCTCAGCCAAGGCTTGATTAGTATTCTGAATCATACGAATTTGAGGCGCTTGTTGGATGGTCATTTGTCGCGTCAAACGTAAGTCATGGGTGCGCTTATCTAATCGATCAAGAAATTGATTCAAATCATTAACTTTCTGGACGTCCATTTGACTTTGGCTTGCCTTAGCCGTTTCGATAGCTTCTGGAATCGTTTCAGTTTGTAATTCTTCCATCTTAACTTCCGCTGCTGCGATATAGACATTGAGGGCCTCGAAATAGTCTTTGTTCTTCTCATAGAACTGTTCGAGCATTAGATTATCGTTGAGTAATTGATCTTTCTCGCGCTCTAAGCGAATACTCACCTTATCGAGTTGTGCGCCGAGTTGCTGATATTGCAATTGAATTTCTGTAATGGAGCGCTTACCTCGGTTGAAGATACGTTGGATGAAATTCTGATTTCCTTGGAGGTCTTCTGGTCGATTGTCTTCTAAGTGCTTCATTAAACCAGTCAGGGTATCACCAATTTCGCCCGTATCTTTGATGCGTATTTCATTCAGCATGCTATGTGAGAACTCACTCAGTTTCTTTTGGGCGTTCGATCCATAGGCAATAATTGCTTGAGAGTTTGTCTCATCGATTTGCTTGGCTAAATTGTGGGCTTGTTCTTTGCGATGCTCTGGCAAGCGTTCGATGAGTTTTTCGCTAGTGAAATTCTTTTGTGAGAGAATAGTTGCATCTTGCAAAGATTCATGGATGCTGTTAGCTTGTGGCTGACTTTGGGTACCGAAAGGATCTGCCAGGAGGTCATCGATGGCTGAATTCTTTAAAGGATCTGTTTGTAAATTATCTTGCTCATACATGGAAATCGTCTCCTTTATTTAGATTTTTCTCAGCAAAGCGGATTTCATCTTCCAAGTTGTCATAGGTTTCTTTGTGGAAGGCAATATAGTCATCATGTATTTCTTCGCAAAGTTCTTCAATCACTTGAGCGCTGCGATCAAGGATTTGGTAAGTCTGTTTATTTTTGGCCACATGTTGGCTAATTTCATTATATTTATCCGCTAAATCATGTAAATTAGGTAAGTATTTATAAAGAAAGTCACCCGCTTGCGAAATACTTTGAGGGCGCTCTACGATATGCTTGAAGTAGCTTTGGCAAACTTCAATAGTATTATGCCTTTTTTCGATTGTGCGCAATTTAGCAGTTTGCGGGAAGGCGTCTTCTAAGGCATAGATATGCGTACGTGCATCTTCCATTTGCTTGCGGAAATAGGCAATTTCCTCGTCACTCATTCCTTGCTCACGGTAATGCTGTGTGAGTTGAGTCGTTGGCCTAGTCCTTGTCGCCTTCTGTTGGAAGGGCGTTTGTTTTTTGTTAAGGATAAGATTATGGAAGCCGTTAACAACAGCATAGATAAGGAGCCAAGGAACGTATAGGAAGAAACTACCGATTAAATTTACCAAACCGTATTCTATGTAATCGTACTCCATGAGGACCACCCATAAATCTGAAAAGAAGAGAAGGGCAATAGATAAACTGAATAGAATAAGCCCTATCTTATGTAAGGTTTGAGGGGATATAAGTGTGTGGCTTGAGGCTATCTTGGAAATATACCAAGTAGTGAGCCGGTCCATCAAAGCAAAGGTGATTAACATGAATGCTAGCATACCAGCAGCAGGTATGGCTATATAGCTACCGAGAATAAATCTTGTAATGATAGCCATAATCATGAAGGTAAGTGGCACGAATACAAGGGGGGATTTCAATGAATAGCTAGGCTGAATATTCCGGGAAAGGGTATGCCATCTAAATAGAAAACATGCAAGTAAGATGAATAGGAAACCATAAATAATAAGTCCCATATGTAAAACCTCCTTAAATAAATCTAAGTCTCAAAAATATCATATCATATTACGTCCTTCTCGCATCAGTCTTAGGACCGAAGTTCTAAAGTAAAGACTTCTGCTTGCATTTAACGAATTTAGCCGTTACAATTTGAAGGCAGAGAGGAGCCGATATTTATGGAAACAGATCAAGCATTTATTCCCTTCATGCAAGACTCTTTACTCAAAGCAAGTCGCCAGGTGTATGATGGAGCTATTCTGCAATTGTATGTCAATGAATTAGAGCTCGAAACAGGTCAAGTAGTTCAACGAGAGTTAATCCATCACCTGCCTGCGGTGGGAATTTTGGCAAGTCAAGGAAATCAAGTATTGTTAGTCGAACAACATCGCGCAGCTACTGCGACAAAGATGCTAGAAATTCCAGCAGGCATTATCGATTTTGAAGCGGGGCAATTGGAGCAAGCGGAGCTGGCTGCCCGACGTGAATTGGAAGAGGAGACAGGTTATCAGGCGGAACGTTGGCGTTATTTAGGCGAGTATTATGTGACCCCTGGTTATAACGATGAGCGTATACTCTTCTATCAGGCCGAGCAATTAAGTGAAGTAGCTGAGCCATTAAGTCAAGATGACGATGAGAACGTTACTGCTGCTTGGTATGAGCGTGAAGCGGTGTTGGCCATGTTGGAAGCGAATGACATTAAAGATATGAAGACGGTCTTAGCGCTACAGTATTGGATTAATCAGAAGGAGTAAGCAAATGAGATTTCGAAAGAAAAAGCGTCCGGAACCTTTTGATAGTCCTGCAACTCCTAAGCAAATTGAAGAGGAGACACAAGTATACTACCGAGAATCTTGGGAGACTTCTGAAGCGTTCGACCAAGAAGATGCTTGGGTGCAGGCACCTATAGAAGAGGAAGTTAGAACACGTCACTCAGATCGAATTGGCCAAAACCTTGCCCAGATTAGGCACATCGCAAGTAGCAAAGAGCCAATGCGGTCGAAATACCATGCCGGGATGGACCGTTTCTTGAATAATGGGATAATTGTGGTGGGCATCTTATTGATTATTGTGCTATTGATTGCCTTTCTAGTGTAAGTGAAGGCATAGATAGGGCTTATTAGAAAGAGTAGACGAGGAGTGATGGGATGAAAATTGGCATTATTGGCGCGATGGAAGAGGAAATCCGGGTCTTAAAGACACGGATTCATGATGTGGACATTGTTCGCTACCAGAATATTGACCATTATGTTGGTCGTATTGGTGAGCATGAAGTTGTCTTAGTTGAATCTGGTATTGGGAAAGTCAATGCTACCATTAGCGTTACCTTATTGAAAGAACATTTCAATGTTGATGCAATTATTAATTCGGGGTCAGCTGGGGCAATTGATGCTGGTTTGAAGGTGGGGGACATTGTGATTGCTCACTCCTTATCCTATCATGACGTGGACGTTACAGGTTTTGGCTATCAATTGGGGCAAATGGCCGGTATGCCAGAAGCATATTATTCTGATACCGAATTGATGCGAACAGCTCAAGCAGCTTGCCGTCAAGCAGGTGTGGAGCCTATTCTTGGCTTAATTGTCAGTGGGGACCAGTTTATCGACAGCCAGGAGGAAATCCAGCGTATTCAAGCTTCGTTTCCTAAGGCACGGGCTTGTGAGATGGAGTCGACTGCAATCGCTCAAGCTTGTCATCAGCTGGGCTTACCATTTGTAATTATTCGAGCGATTTCTGACCAGGCGGATGGGGATGCCCCCATGACTTTTGATGAGTTTATTCTAATGGTCGGCAAAGTCACTAGTGATATCGTTTTCCGAACGATTGAGCTCGCTTGAGATTAAAACTAAATTAAAAACTTGACCTTTTATGAGGTTTAGTTTATGATGATTTTAATTCTTAAACTGAATTCTTTCGGACGAAGAGATATCCTCTGGTGTGATAGAGAATCTGCGGTAGCTGAGAAGCAGAGCACATGATGATTTGAAGACACAGCCGGATAGTCGTAATTCAGTCGCTGGCCCCGTTAACGGCTTAAGTTTATAAACTTACTGAGGCAGAGGATTGTGAAATCCCTGCGAATAAAGGTGGAACCACGTTAAGGCGTCCTTTAAATCCATATGGATTGAAGGGCGTTTTTTTCTTGGTCAAAGGAGGATTTTCATGAAATGGCGTAGATGGGTATTAGTATTGTGTATGCTTTTGGGTTTAAGTGCACCAGGGTGGGTGAGTGCTCAAGAGGAAGTTGTGATTAATCCGGCTGAACCCTTGATTATTGGTTTAGATCCGACATTCGCTCCCTATGGCTATGAAGAGAATGGTGAGATGAAGGGCTTCGATATTGAAATTGCTGCTGAAGTCTTCGATGAAATGGGTATGGAGTATAAGTTCCAACCGATTGATTGGGGAATGAAAGAGCAGGAGTTATATAATGGCAATATCGATATGATTTGGAATGGGTACTCTGTGAGTCCCGAGCGTAAACAGCAAGTCGCCTTCTCCAAGCCTTATATTGAAGGAAGAGTCGGTATACTCGTCCGTGAAGATAGTGATATTCGAACAAAGGCAGATCTGGCTGGCAAAGTTGTTGCAACACAGGAAGGTTCCTCTCAATTAGAGGCGATTCAAGCTGACGAAGCTTTCATTGAGAGTATTGGGGAACTGGTGACCTTTTCTTCTTTCAACGAAGTATTAGCAGAATTAGAATCTGGTCGGGCGGATGCAATTGTCATCGCAGAGCTTGTGACCCGCTATTATTTCACCCAGAATGGCCAAGGCGAACATTACCGAATGCTTGAGGAAGATTTCGGTGTGACCGAAACAGCGGTTGGCTTCCGCAAGTCGGACACAGCCTTTGTAGAAGAGTTCGATGCAGCTTTAGACAAGGTCATGGCTTCAGATGCTTATGATGAAAGTTATAATAGATGGTTTGCTGAAATTGGCGGCGATTCATCTGAAAGTCAAAGTCGTGATTATTGGGGGCCACTTTTCGAAGGGTTGAAGACGACCATCTTCTTCTTTGTTGTTACGTTAGTCTTGAGTATTCCCTTGGGGCTTTTGATTGCGCTTCTGGAACAAAGTGGACCGCGTTGGTTTAAAGCTGTAGTACAAGTCTATGTCTATATCTTTAGGGGTTCACCGCTTCTCTTGCAACTGATGATTATTTACTTTGGTTTGCCTTTTATCGGCTTTACCCCGGACCGTGTTGAGTCTGCTTTATTCACAATGGTAATTAATTATGCAGCTTACTTGGTAGAAATATTCCGCGGGGGCTTGAATTCTATTCCAGAAGGACAATATGAAGCTTTACGAGTTCTCTCCATTGACCGCTGGACCGGGCTTAGACGCGTTATCATTCCACAATTGTGGAAGATTGTGATGCCTTCCGTTGGGAATGAGGTCATTAGCTTAGTTAAGGATACATCCCTAGTATATATCTTAGGCTTAAACGAATTACTCAAAGCAGGGCGCGCTTTATCAACTCAATATGCAAGTCTTGTGCCTTACTTAAACGTTGGAATTATTTACTTAGTCTTTACCGGAATTGTAACCTTATGCTTACGTTATATCGAACGACGCATTCAAGATTAGGTATCAGTTAGGGTGACTTATGTAATTAGGCCTTTCTACTATTACAGAAGCGCAACCACTTACAGTGGGTTAGTTTACGTGAGAGCTTCTGCCTGTATATAAGTCATCATTGTTAAATTTAGGAGGTATTTCATGGCTTTTCAATTAACAAATGTATCCAAGAGCTTTGGTGAACAAGAAGTCATCCAAAACTACAGTCTGTCGATTGACTCGGGCGAGATTGTCATTGTCTTAGGCGAATCAGGTAGTGGTAAGACAACCTTGCTACGCATGATTAATAACTTAGAAACCGTAGACACTGGTTCAATCACTTTAGACGGCGCTAGCTTGGTCATTGACGGTGAATATCAAAGTACAGCTGCTATTCAAGACTACCAACACAAGATGGGCTTAGTATTTCAAGACTATAATTTATTCAGCAACTTGACGGTCGAAGAAAATCTAATGTTAGCACCCTTATCGAACGGTTTCGGGACTCGTGAAGAATTAGCGTCTAAAGCAGATCAACTCTTAAAGCAAATGGGCGTACCAGATAAACAAACATCGAAGCCATCCCAGCTTTCCGGTGGCCAAAAACAAAGGGTTGCGATTGCGCGAGCGATGATGATGGAACCAAGTATGCTTTGCTTTGACGAACCGACGTCTGCTCTTGATGAGAATACTGTTGAGAAAGTGGCAGAACTAATTAAGTCACTTGCTAAGAATGGGATGAAGATTCTGATTATCACCCATGATACAGGCTTGGTGAGTCTTATGGAAGAAGTCCGCGTTGTGCGTTCAGAGGAATTTAAAGCCTAGACAACAGGTTCAAATTCTACTTGCCAAACCCTAGGTGTATTTGTTATAATACTCCTTGTGTAAAATAAGGCAGCATAGAAAGAGAAAGCGCGTCAACAGTCTAAACCCAGTATGGGGTGTGAGTAACTGCGGCTGCAACAAGCGAAAGCATAGAGCAGACTGCACGCATTCGACTTTCTAACCTTTATTTTACTCCAATACATTGAATATGGAGGAAGAATATGTCTAGATATACAGGACCATCTTGGAAACAATCTCGTCGTTTAGGTATTTCATTAACAGAATCAGGTAAGGAGCTTCAAAAACGTCCATTCCCACCAGGACAACATGGTAATGGCCGTCGTGGCAGCTTATCTGAATACGGTCTACAATTACAAGAAAAGCAAAAATTACGCTTCATGTATGGTTTAAACGAACGTCAATTCGCAACCTTGTTCAAGAGAGCAGGGAAGATGGAAGGGAAACATGGTGAGAACTTCATGATCCTTCTTGAAACACGTTTGGATAACTTAGTTTACCGCTTAGGTTTCGCTTCAACACGCCGTCAAGCGCGTCAATTAGTAAACCATGGTCATATTACTGTGGATGGCAAACGTGTTGATATTCCATCTTACTTAGTTGAGCCCGAACAAGTTATCGGTTTACGTGAGAAATCTGAAAACTTAGCAATCGTTAAAGATAACTTAGAAGGCGTTGTATCACGCTTAGAATTCATCTCTTACGATGAGAACGCTAAAGAAGGCAAAATGACTCGCCTACCTGAGCGTAGTGAATTGAATGCTGAAATCGATGAGTCGCTAGTTGTTGAGTACTACAACAAATTAGCTTAAGCAATCCTTTTCGTCAGTTCGAAACAGGTAAGAATCTGTCGGTTCTTACCTGTTTTACTTTGTCAAAAGAGGAATTTATCTTTTTGGAGGTAAGCCCTTTAATTATCCCTATTTGAATGCTATAATGTGGGGTGACAGTAAACATTTATCGCACAATAAGGTGGCGAAATCGACAGAAGAGGAGCGAACATATGACATTTACAGATATATTATTTATTATCGTAATCCTTTTTGTCGTTGTGTTAGGTGTGGTTTATTACTTTAAGACACAGCGGAATAAGGAGATAAACGAATTAGACGATCGTAAGGCCATCTTAATGGATACCTCAGTGCCGGATCACCTATTCACTCTCAAGAATATGGATTTATCAGGACAAACGAAACGGCAGTATGAGAGCTTGAATGCGAGCTGGCAGACGGTAACTAATTTCCAAATGGCGGAAATTGATGCGACCTTAGTCGGTGCCGACCAGTATACGGAGCAGATGAATCTAGTTAAGGCTAAAAGCGCAATTGATGAAGCACGTGAAATTCTTGAAGAAGTCGAAGCCCAAGTTGCTAATCTTGAAACAGGCGTTGAAGCCTTATTAGAAGTTCCTGAAGCTAACCGTGAACGGCATGAAGCCTACTTAGAGCGTTACAATGAAGCACGTAAGAGTATTAATAATCACAGCTTTGATTATGGACCAGCCATTGAAATTCTTGAGAAGAATTTACAATACTTAGAACTGAACTTCACACGCTATAATGAACTTACGTCTGAAGGAGATTATCTTGAAGCAGAAGGGATGCTCGATACAATCGAAGCGGACTTATCTAGTCTTGAAGATATTCTTGTGAAGATTCCGAAGATGTATGATACGATTAAGAATGACTATGAAGATTCGCTTGAAGATTTGCGGACAGGTTATCAACGGATGGTAGATAGTTCTTACAATTTCGAAGGGATGGATATTCTTGAAGAAATTGAACAAATTCAAGAACGCTTAAATGAAGCTAAGCAGCAAATAAAACAGGCAGACTTAGCCGATGCCCAGACCGAAATGGATAAGGCCGACCGTGAAATTGATTCCCTGTATGATTTTATGGAAGCAGAAATAGCTGCTAAGGAATTTGTTAATTCGCACATTAATCAGCTGAAGCAGAAATTTGAAGATGTTCAAGAACATCTGCGCTATGCTAGTATTGAAGTGGATCGGATTGAACAAAGCTATATCCTTCATGAGAATGAAGTAGAACAAGTAGCTAATTTAAGCCAACAATTACATAAAGAACTTGAGCGTTTCCAAGCTATTGCCCATGAATTAGATGCTAAAGAAGCAGTCTATACAAAGGTATCTGATCAACTTCGTAAAATAGACAAACGACTTGATGAAATAGATAAGGAACAACAAGTGATTATTGATCGCTTATCTAAATTAACAAGTCGCGAGAAAGAAGCAAAAGTAAATCTTGATTTATTTGAATTAGAATTACGCAACTTAAAACGCGATATTGAAAAACATCATCTACCTGGCTTGACCGAAGGTTATTATGCCAAGTTCTACCAAGTGACTGATCAAATTGAGCACTTATCTCAACAGTTGAATCGTGTTCGGGTAGATATGCTTGAAATTGAGCAACTCGAACGCCAGTTAGAAGAGAATCTTGCGAAATTAGAGACCATGACTGAAACGATTGTTGATAGTGCGACTTTAACTGAATATATGATTCAGCATAGTAATCGTTTCCGCTTTGAATATCCAGAGATGGATGAAGCGATTCGCGAAGCTGAGTATTTATTCTATGATGAATATCAATATGAAGAGTCATTGAACGTTATTGAACGGGCCCTTCGTCGTGTAGATCAAGACGGACCGACCCAAGTTCGCCGGATGTATCATCAAGAGAAGCAACGCGGATACTATTAAAGTAATTAACAAAGAAAGACTTTCGTACCTTTTATCAGGTTGCGAAAGTCTTTTCTTTTGACGGGGTTCGAAGTGGAGAAAGTATTAGTGATTAGGCTTTTCTAAAAGTTTAGAATATGTTGAATCAATCGCAAAGGCGCCAAGGGGAGCCGTGACAATGATTGAGAGAACAGCGACAGCCAAGATCGTTTCTCCTGATGCAAGACCTAAACTCAAAGGAATGCCACCAATAGCTGCTTGGACGGTTGCTTTAGGGGTGTAGGCAATCATGGTAAATAGTTTCTCTTTCTGTGTGAAATTCGTTTGAAGCAGGCAAATCAGCACGCCAACCATTCTAAAGGCCAAACCAACAGCAATTAAAAGAAGGGCCTGCCAGCCAACCTGAGGTAGGTAATTAATATCTACACTTGAGCCTAAAAGGGCAAAAAGGAAAATCTGTCCGGGTATCCAAAGGTTATTATAAATTTGAGATAATTCAACGCTCCAATCAGGGGCATAGCGTTGGATGGCGACGCCAAGAAATATAATCGCAATGTAGGCTGAGAAAGTTAGTGACGTATTTAGTGAATTTTCCGTAGCGACTAGCATAAAAGATAGGCTTAAAAGAATCAAGAAAGCATACACGCTTTGAGGGGTGCTTCCATGGACCCACTTAGATAATACTAGCCCTAGCAACATACCCATGAGAGCACCGGCTAGAATGGAGAAGGGAACGTTGACGAAACTTATAATAGAAACCCCTTGCCCTTGCATCATGGCCAGAAATGTTGAGAAGAGGACCATCACCACAACATCGTCAACGGAAGCCCCAGCTAAGACTAATTGGGGGATACCCTTCGCTTCGCCGTAGCCTTTCTCCATTAAATTGACCATACGAGGTACGACCACTGCAGGCGAGACTGCTGCTAAGACGGAGCCAAGTAGGGCTGACTCTAAGAAAGATAAGCGTAATAAATGGGGACCAAATAGCGTAATTCCTGCAATTTCAAAGAAGGCAGGCAGAAAGCACATCAATACAGCAGGGCGTCCCAGGCTCTTCAATTGAGAAATATTCAATCCTAAACCTGCCCGGGTAAGAATAATAACTAAGGCCATACTTCTAAGCTCTGCAGAAATCTCGAGAATGTTTATATCCAACCAATTTAACACATAGGGCCCTAAGATAATCCCGGCTAACATCATACCAATGAGTTCTGGTAGGTTGCTTCGCCGAAATAAGGCGCCTAACACAATTCCACCTAACAATATTAAAGCAACACTTAATAACATATTTTTCCTCCTTAAGCACAAAAAAAGCCGATTTTCTGTGCGATATAATCACAGAAGTCATCAGCTTATCAGCGGTTTAAGTTATATCTAACTTCGGGAGAACCTCATTCCCGTTTATGAAACTAAAGCTATCATAGCATGTATTGAGCCGGAGTGCAAGGTGTGGGACAAATACCTGTTCAAGCTTTTGGCCGAGGGTGACTTGAATCAAGGTGTTGTCATCATTGAAGGGGTTAAGGTATAATGGAACAGAATTTTCGTAAAGGATGATGATATGATTTACTTAGATAATAGTGCAACGACCAAGCCGTATCCTGAAGTAATTGAAACGGCTGGAACCGTAGCTGAGAGATATTTCGCCAATCCATCAAGTGCTCATCAGCTCGGTGAAGAAGCTAGTGCGTTACTAAAGCAAGCGCGCCAACAAATAGCGCAAATCTTAAAGGTTAGAGCGGATGAAGTCTACTTTACAGCTAGTGGGACTGAAGCAAATAATTGGGTTCTGCAAGGGATTGTTGATGCTTTACATAGTAAGAATACAGACCGCAAGCGAGTTCTGCTATCAGCGATTGAACATCCCGCTTCTTTGCAGCAAATAGAACTTTTGCAAAGGAAGGGTTATGATGTGGACTTAGTACCGGTGGACCAATGGGGAAGGCTGGATACAGATAAGTTAAGAGATATGCTCGATGAACATGTTCTCTTATTATCTACCATGGCGGTAAATAATGAGGTTGGGACAGTGCAACCCCTGGCTGCGATTGCCGAGATAATTGCTGACTACCCTCAACTTATTTGGCATGTAGATGGGGTACAAGCTGTAACGACTGAGTTGGAATTATTGAGGAATAAACGCATCGATTTACTTACCTTATCTGCGCATAAATTTCACGGACTTCGTGGGGTCGGAGTTCTGGTTAAGAAAGAACGAGTGGCAAGTTACCCACTCCTTTACGGTGGGGGTCAAGAAGCAGGCCAACGCAGCTCTACTGAGAATTTACCTGCGATTGTTGCCTCGGCGAAAGCCCTCCGTTTGGCGGATGATGCTCAGGCAGAGGCACGAAGACGCTTGCATGACTTCCGAGTACAACTTGTAACCGCCTTGGAAGAAGCAGGTTGGCAAATTTTCGGTGGGGCTTATACCAGCACCCACATTGTATGTGCAGCCTTACCGCCGATTCCTGGCGAGGTGTTGCTACACGCTTTTGAAAGGATGGGGATATTTGTATCAACGACTAGTGCGTGTAGCAGTCGTAGTCATAATCCCCATGCAACCCTTAATGCCATGAGGGTGTCTAGTAATATATCTAATTCTGCTATTCGGCTCAGTTTATCGCATACAACGACGCAAGCAGATATAACGGCCTTTATTCAAGCGTTACCTAAGGTTACACAAATGAAAGGGAAAGGATGATTCTATGAAGCAAATCGTTGTTCACTACGGAGAACTTTCAACAAAAGGGCGCAATCGGAAGATGTTCCAAGCAGCCTTAGCCCAACAAATTCGTGCCAAAGCAAGCCCACTGGATGTGTCATTAAAGGTAAGTCCCCAACATGATTTTATGTATGTCAGATTTGAGCAGGCGTCTTATGAGGAGATGATCGAGATACTCAAAGATGTTCCTGGTATTGCACGTTTTGCTCCTAGCTATGAAGTTGACAAGGATTTAGAAGCAATTAAGGCTAAGGCTTTAGAACTTTTTGCGGACATTCACATTGAAGCTGGGGATAGCTTTAAGGTGGTTGCCAAGCGCTCAGATAAGAATTTCCCCTATGAAACCTATGATATACAAAGAGAAGTCGGTTCAGTTATTGGCTATGCCTATCCAGAAATGACGGTTGAAATGAAGCGCCCTACGCACAAATTGACGGTCAGCATTCATCAAAAGGACAAAGCTTATTTAAGTTTATCCTCCTATACTGGTATGCAAGGTCTGCCATACGGTTCAAGCGGACGCGGTCTATTAATGCTTTCGGGTGGATTTGACTCACCGATAGCCGGTTATTTGATGATGAAGCGTGGCATGGAGCTGGAAGCTGTTCACTTTAGTTCTCCGCCTTATACTAGTCCACAAGCCTTAGAGAAAGCCAAGAAATTAACGGCTCGCTTAAGTCATTATGGTCTGGCGATGCAATTTATCAATGTGCCTTTTGCCAAAATTCAAGAAGAGATTAAGGCCAATATACCAGACAATGAATCAATGACCGTTATGCGTCGGATGATGCTTCGGATTATGGATCAGCTCTTAAGTGAACGTAAGGCCCAAGCCATTGTTAATGGGGAATCACTCGGTCAAGTAGCTTCGCAAACCTTAACAAGTATGCGTGTGATTAATGATGTGACTTCATCCCCCGTATTACGTCCTTTGATTGCTACGGATAAGAATGAAATCATTGAATTGGCGGAAGAAATCGGGACGTATGATATTTCCAACGAACCTTATGAAGATTGTTGTACGGTTTTTGCGCCAACTTCTCCGCATACCAAGCCCAAACTTCAGCAAATTGAAGCAATGGAAGCTAAGTTAGATATTGAGCAACTTGTTCAAGAAGCGCTGGCTGGAATTACTTTGGAAACAATTGATGAGAGTTATTTAAGGAAAGATCAAGCACGTTTCGAAAGCTTATTATAGAAAGAGCGTTTTCTTTGCTGATGGGTTCGATTCGACGTATACTTGATTTACTGAAATCGAAAGGATGATGACGATGCAAGTTACATTTAAAGGCGAACCCCTAGAGGTTAAGGGTACGCAACCTGTCACAGGCGATTTGGCTCCTAACGCAGCTTTACAAGATAGCGAAGGGAATGCCGTGCAATTAAAAGATTATCTAAATGGGCAAGTCACGATATTAAGTGTGATCCCCAATGTTCTTACACGTACATGTGAACTGCAGACAAAAGCCTTTGCTGATGAAACCGCAGAGAAAGACTATCAATTTATTACTGTAGGACGTAATACTGTTGAAGAGTTTAATCAATGGAATCAAGATAACGATTTGAATGTTGTGACGTTAAGCGATGTGAATGGTGAATTTGGCGATGCTTACGGCTTGAATATCAATCTAGGTGGGGATGAATTACTAACCCGTGCAGTCTTTGTGATTGATGAAGCTGGGGTAATCCGCTATGAAGAATTTGTTCTAGAAGTGGCTGATGAGCCGGATTACCAATCAGCGATTGAAGTAGCGGATTTTGTAAAGAAATAAGAGCATAAATCTGGAAAGGGTGCTTTTAATTAGGCGCTCTTTTTTTATTGAGCGTCAATTCTTTGCGTTAAATAATTAAAATAAGATTAAAAATAATTGACAAAATGAAAATTCGCTGATAATATACTAGCAATCACAAAATTCTTAGAAGAAGAGAGTAGCTTATACCGAATTTCAAGCGAGATAGGGTTGCTGGGAGCCTATTATGCAAGTATAAGTGAAGCGCACTTCAGAGAAAAATTGGTGAAGTGAGTAGCCAATTTCGCCAGCAAGCGTTATTTTGTATGAGGGAATTAGTCAAGATAGCTAATTAACTTAGAGTGGTACCGCGTTCAATTCGTCTCTATATGTAAATATAGGGGCGTTTTTTATTTTGGAGGGGAATATGGAAGAGATAGCATTGCAACAGAAAGCTGAAATTTTAATTGAGAGTTTACAGTATATTAAGAAATTCCATCGTAAGATTGTCGTCATTAAATATGGGGGACATGCGATGGTTGATGAAGAGGCGAAGAAGACAATTATTCAAGATATTGCCTTGTTAAAGTATGTGGGGATGTTTCCGGTGATCGTCCACGGAGGGGGACCAGCGATTAATGAGCTTTTGCTTTTAAAGGGGATTCAAAGTGAATTTTATCAAGGTTTGCGCATTACAGACCAAGCAAGCATGGAAGTGGTGGAGATGGCTTTGACCGGGCAAATTGCACCGCAGATTACAGCGGATTTGAATGCCTTTGATGTTAAGGCAGTGTCTATTTCAGGGAAAGATGCACAAATGATGCAAGCTGACTACCTGGATGAGAAATTAGGCTTGGTTGGTAATATTACCCATATTCAACCAGATTATTTATTAAATTTACTTGCTGACGATTATGTACCGGTTGTGTCGCCGATTGCTTTCGGCCCGAATGGTCAGAGTTTGAATATCAACTCGGATGAAGCGGCATGGCAAATTGCCAAAGCGCTTAATGCCTCTAAGCTGATTCTTGTGACCGATGTGGATGGGGTGATGGCAGATCAACATGAGCCTTCAACCTTAATACCTCAAGTAGATGTTGCAAGGATTGATGAGTTAATTGAGGCAGGCATTATTCGGGGTGGTATGATTCCTAAATTACTGGCGTGTACTCAAGCCGTTCAAGGTGGCGTAGAACGTTGCCACATTATCAATGGAACGATTCAGCATGCATTAATTTTTGAGTTATTTACCGAACAAGGCATAGGAACGATGGTCAAGCAGTCACTCTAAAACATAAGGAGGTCTATCGATGGCATATATCAACCAACTCATACAAGACGCCCAGAAGTATTTGATGAATACGTATCAACCTTTACCCTTGTTGCCCAATAAAGGCATTGAGTCAAGGCTTTATACAGAAGACGGCTCAGTATATATTGATTTCTTAGCAGGCATTTCGGTGAATAATCTTGGCTATAGTAATAAACATGTCCAAAAAGCTTTGCATTCAGCCGTGGACCACTTAATCCATACGTCAAATTATTTCTATATTCCCTCTCAGGTGAAAGCTGCTCAATTACTTGTGGAGCAGTCTTTTGCAGACAAAGTATTCTTTAGTAATTCGGGGGCTGAGGCGAATGAAGGAGCATTAAAGATTGCAAGGCGTAAAGCGTATCAACAATACGGTCCCCAGAAGAATGAAGTAATTGCCTTTACGCATGCTTTTCATGGCCGAACGTTGGCTACGATGAACATGACAGATAATGCGTCTTATCGGGAGGGTTATGGCCCGCATCCTGAGGGCTTTACCTTTGTTCCCTATAATGATGTGAAGGCATTCAGCGAAAGCATAAGTGAACGGACTGCTGCGGTCATCCTTGAGCCAATTCAAGGTGAAGGGGGCGTGCATGTAGCTCACGATGATTTCATGGTTGCCTTGCGGGAATTGACCCAGCGTTTCGATGCGGCGTTAATTTTTGACGAGGTTCAAACGAGCATGGGGCGTACGGGCAAACTCTTTGCTTATGAACATTGGGGAATTGAACCGGATATTATGACCTTAGCTAAGGCCTTAGCTAATGGTGTGCCTATCGGAGCGATACTTGCTAAGAGTGACTATGCAGAAGTATTAACACCGGGCTCTCATGGAACTACCTTTGGGGGTAATCCGCTGGCAACGTCGGCGGCAGTATCTGTTATGGAAGTGATGCTAAATGAGGATATTCCAGCCCTTGCTGCTAAACGTGGCGATTATTTACGCACAGGCTTGCAGCGTCTGGCCCAAGATCAGCCTTTGATTCAAGAGATTCGCGGAAAGGGCTTATTAATTGGTGTTGAACTTAAGCAAGCTGGGGCTGCTATTGTTCAGGCCATGTTAGAGCGTGGCTTTATTATCAATTGCACCCAAGGCAATGTACTGCGCTTTCTGCCCCCGCTTATCATTAGGGAAGCTGAAATTGATGCGATGTTAGCGGCTTTAAGTGAAGTGATGGCTAAGATCTCTGGGCAGGGTAGCCACACTGAATAGGTGAATTTATCAGTATATATCGCATTATGAAGTAGGCCCACAGTGGCGATAAACTTAAGTAATCGTTAGTGAAGCGACATAAACAATTATTGGTAAGAAAGAAGGAAATCGAATGACTTTTCAAGGACGGAATTTTAATGTAATTCAAGACTTTACCCAAGCAGAGTTAAATTATTTAATTGATTTTGCGATCCATTTAAAGCAGTTGAAGCAAAAGCGTATTCCTCATCATTACTTAGAAGGGCAAACAATCGCCCTCCTCTTTGACAAAACGTCGACGAGAACACGCTCAGCTTTTACAGTAGCAGCGCAAGATTTAGGGGCCCATGCTGAGTTTATGGGGGCAGGGGATGTTCAATTTGGTAAGAAAGAGTCGGACAAAGATTCGGCAATCGTCTTTGGTTCCATGTTCGATGGCATTCAATTGCGCGTATCCAAACAAGAAACGGTAGATACCTTTTGCGAGTATGCCGGTGTCCCAATTTGGAATGGCATGACGAATGACTGGCATCCTACGCAAATGCTGGCAGACTTTATGACGATTAAAGAAGTCTATGGCAGTTTAGCAGAGCAAAGCCTTGTCTATTTAGGGGATGGACGTAATAATGTTGCCCATAGTTTAATGATTATGGGTGCTATCATGGGCGTATCTGTTACAATCGCCTCGCCCGAAGCTTTAGCTCCTGCTTCTGAAGTCCTTGCCGAAGCGCAGGTTTTGGCACAAGCCACGGGTGCAAAGATTCGCCACCTTGAAAATCCTTTGGAAGCGGTGGCAGATGCCAGTGTGCTTTATACAGACGTATGGGTTTCGATGGGTGAGGAAGCACAATTCCAGGAGCGGATTCAACAATTAATGCCTTACCAAGTTAACCAAGAACTTGTTCAACACTGTCAAAAGCCATATATCTTCTTGCACTGTTTGCCAGCTTTTCATGATAGTTCAACGCAAATTGGGGCTGAAATTAAGCATAAATATGGTTTGGAAGCGATGGAAGTGATGGATGACGTATTTGAAAGTCCCGAAGCGTATCAATTTCAGCAGGCAGAAAATCGCCTGCATACGATTAAGGCGGTGATGGCTGTAACGAATGGGAATTTATTTATTCCTGATTTAGCTTAGGGAGGCGAGTATATGATTGAAGTAGGGATTCTTGGTGCTTCAGGCTATGCTGGGAGTGAACTCGTCCGCTTGCTAGTGCAACGTGAGGATGTGCAATTGAATTTTCTCGGTGCGAATCGTCAAGCCGGCTCCGCCGTGAGTGATTTATATCCTAATATATACCAAAGACTCATCCAAGATTATGAAGTGGTAGATTTACAGGACCCAAAGACTTTCAATGGTTTGGACTTACTCTTCAGTTGCTTACCCCATGGCCAATCACAAGCAGCGGTAGCTCAGGCTTATCAAGCCGGTGTACGGGTGATTGATTTCTCGGCAGATTACCGCTTGAAATCGCCAAAGACTTATGAAGGATGGTATAACACGAAACATGCGTATCCTAAGTTATTAGCCGAGGCCGTATATGGTTTAATTGAATTACATCGTCAAGCCATTGAAAAGGCAGCGATTATTGCTAATCCGGGGTGTTTCCCAACAGCGATGTTATTGGGCCTTGCTCCTTTAACCCAAGCAGGTTTACTGGACGGGGTGCCGTCTATTATTGCCGATTGTAAATCGGGTTTATCCGGGGCGGGGCGCAATTTACAGGGTCATCTACTATTTACTGAGGTGAATGAGAATGTCAATCCATATGCAGCCGGTGTTCACCGCCATACTCCTGAAGTAGAAGAACAATTGCACCGACTTCAAGGAAGTGTCCAGACGCAAGTGAATTTTATACCACATTTGGTCCCAACCCAAAGGGGTATTCTAGCCAGTCTGTACGTTCAAGCGCAAGAGCCGATAACGGAGGATGAGCTGCGAGAAATGTACCAAACCTTCTATAAGGGAGCTAGTTTTATTCGTATTCTAAAGGAAGGGATCTATCCGCAAATGAAAGCTGTTACTGGTTCTAACTATGTGGATATTCAAGTACAAGTTAATGAGCGCACGGGCCTTATTTATATCTTTGTCGTCATTGATAACTTAATTAAAGGCGCAGCAGGACAAGCGGTTCAGAATATGAATGTTATGTTCAATCTGCCCGAAGAGACAGGACTTACGGCCATTGGTCTTCTGCCTTAGGAGGAGAAGAATGGAACAGTATTATGATTATTTAATCGAACAAAGGCGATTCTTGCATCAAATCCCGGAACTTGCTTTTCAAGAATTTAAGACGCATGCACACATTCTTAAGGAAGTGCAGTCCTTAGCTCATGCAGAGATTAGCCAACCGACCCCCACTAGTCTGGTGGTTGACTTTAAATCCGCCAAGCCTGGACTTAGAATAGGGCTTCGTGCTGATATTGATGGTTTGCCTATTCAGGAATTAGCCAGAGATCAAGGGTTTAAGTCACAACATCCGGGTCAGATGCATGCTTGTGGTCATGATGTTCACGCAGCGACCTTACTGGCTTGCTGTCGGTATTTGAGTGAGCATTTCGCTGATATTGAAGGGGAGATACGCTGTATTTTTCAACATGCGGAAGAAGTGGCACAAGGTGGTGGGAAAGCCTTAGTTGAAGCCGGGGTGTTGGATGGGTTAGATATACTTTATGCTATGCATGTAGACCCAACTTTACCATCAGGCCAGATTGATATTAAAGCTGGCGCCAATACTACGAATACTTATACTTATACTATCGAAATTGAAGGTCAAGGAGGGCACGCAGCTAAGCCACATGAGGCGAACCATCCATTAACAAGTGTCTTAGCAATTTGCCAAGGAATTCAGGCTATTGCAGCCAATCATATCCCACCTCAAGAAGTCGCCGTGATCACGAATACAGTTGTGCAAATGGGCGACTTGCAAGCGCCCAATATTATTCCCCAAATAGCTTATTTAGCTGGCAGCATTCGGACTTTTGAAGATCAGGTTACCCAGCAAGTAATTGATGCACTTGAGCTTTTGGTGAAGGGCGTGTGTCAGGCAAGGCAGATGTCGCATCAGCTAAATATTATTTATGACTGTCCATCGGTTATGAATGACCCAGAGGTAACGAACTATGTAAGAGCGTTAGCTCAAGAAGTTTTTACCCAAGAACAGGTTGTGGAGCGTCCACCATCCATGGTTGGGGAAGATTTTGCTTATATGAGTCGGAGAGTGCCGGCTTGTTTCGTCTGGTTGGGAATTTATAATGAGATCTGTGGTGCTGTGTATCCCTTGCACCATCCTAAGTTTACTGTGGATGAAGCTGCTTTAGCTAAAGGCTTGGATTTAATGTTGCGTGTTGCTTTGAATAAGGGGAGTTTTTTGAGCTGAGGGTGAATTTGTATTATACTGGATTTAGAGGTGAGGAAAATCGAAGTAAATAAAGATATTCAGCGATTTAAAGAGGCACTTATGGATAGCCAACGTATTGTATTCTTTGGTGGAGCAGGGGTCTCAACGGAAAGTGGTATCCCTGACTTTCGCTCAGCTGACGGTATATTTATGGAGGAGACGGGCTATCAGTTCAGTCCTGAGGAAGTCATTTCAAATAGTTTCTATAAGAAATATCCTGAAATTTTCTTTGAATTCTACTTTGACAAATTAGTGTACCCTGAGGCAGAACCGACGATTGGCCATACCTGGCTGAAGGAACTTGAGGATATAGGCAAAGACGTTAGCATTGTGACCCAGAATATTGATGGCCTTCATCAGAAAGCAGGGTCGCACAAGGTATATGAATTGCATGGGACAACTTTAGATAACTACTGTGAGACGTGTGGCCAGCATTATACTAATGACGCCTTACATCTGGATGAGCAGGGCATTCCGCGTTGTCCAAAAGATGGCGGAATTGTCCGGCCGAATGTCGTGTTATATGAAGAAGGTTTGAATCAGGCAACGATTGGCCAAGCCGTTGATGCGATTCGCCAAGCGGATATGTTAATCATTGCGGGAACCTCCTTGGTTGTATACCCAGCGGCTGGTCTAGTCCAATACTTCGGGGCTGAGCATTTAGTCATTGTTAACAAGACCCCACTTAAAACCCAGCACCCTCATGCGATTCATTTCGAAGATTCAATATTGAACGTCTTTCAAGCGATTGATCCAAGAGAATTAAGGTAAGCTCATAAAAACACGCCTACTAATGCTTAATTTAGCGTTAATAGGCGTGTTTATTTAATATTTCTTAAGGAGTTACGGCACTATGGTCCTGGTGATGCTACGACTGAGTTTAGTCCTGCTGCTCCGGCTTCTTGATTCGTGTTGCCTTCCGGCATTGGGCCAGCTGGATTTTGCTCACCGGGTTCATTGGTATCTCCATCTGGATTATCGTTATTTGCTTCATCCTCGTTCTCGTCTTCATTCGAATTCTGTTGATTATTTGAATTGTTTCGTTGGCGTTGACGGCTTTGCTGGCTAGCAATGACACTGTTCCAGAAACTTGCTACTTCTTCAGGTGTAGCATTGAAGAGGAAGTTTTCGGTTAGGGGTGGAGCCGGATTAGATACTTTAAAGAGATCTTCCCGGGTTGGTCCCGTTAATTCGATTGCTTGTCCATTGACAGTCGTACGTCCTGGCAAGGTACCAGTTTGCTCGAGAATCGTTTGCCTTTGTACTGAAGCAGGTTGTTCGAAGCGACGTTCAGTACCGAAAATCTCTGGTTGTTTCTCGTATAAGTCATTGACAATACGTGACCAGTATATTTGACTACGAACACTTTCTAGGCCAAAGCCGTCGTTGACATCAATCGTATAGTCATGGTAACGGCTATCATAGCCAATCCAAGAGCCAATGGTGATTTGTGGGGTGGAAGCGATAACCCAAATATCTTTGGAGTTCTCGCTGATTCCGGTTTTGGCGATCCAGTCACCGGGAACATTCATGTACTCGTTAGCCGTACGACCCGTTCCTTCGGTCATGGTGTCACGTAACATATCGACCATAAGGTAATTTGTATCTTCTGCGAAGACGCGGACTGGCTCAGCTTGATGTTGGTAGACAACATTTCCGAAAGCATCTTCGATGCGATCAATATAATACCCATCAATGTATTGGCCACCGTTCGCGAAGGTAGTAAATCCTCGGGTTTCCTCAAAGACAGTTGGCCCAGTAGTAACCCCTCCAAGCGAGAAGGCGAGATTTTGGGTGTCTTCTTCCGTATAAGAATCGACTGGGTTGAAGCCCATCTTCTCAAGGTAATCAATGACAGGCACCCCTTGTTCGAGGAGTTCTTCATAGACTCTAACAGCTGGGAGATTGTCTGAACGTAGCAGTGCCCGGCGTGCGCTCATAAATTCACCGCTGACCGCATTACCATAGTTCGTTGGTGCCCAAGTTGAACCGTCTTCATATTCTTGAACAAAGGCTGTATCAGGAATAATTGTTGCGGGTGAGATTAAATTATGCTCAATAGCAGGGCCATAGACGGCCATTGGTTTAATTGTTGAGCCTGGCGAGCGGCGCATTTGGAAGGCGTGATCGATCTGATTATTCTCATAATCTGTACCGGCTACGAAGCCTAGAACCCGTCCAGTAGGATTGTCGATAACCACCATCCCAGTTTGTACAGATTCGACGTAGTAAGTTTCTTCGCCAGTTTCAGGGTCTGTATAAACGCCATCATAGGTCACACCCAGTTCATCATTATAGGCTTGCGCTGATACCTGTAATTGGTCATAGATTGCTTGGTCAATTGTGGAGTATACGCGGTAGCCGCCCGTACGGAGCTGCTCAGCCGCTTCGAAATAGTAATCATTGTACCAGGCATCATCTTGGTAGACCTGTTCCAGTGTATAGCCATCATCGCGAATATTTAAATGCATGAGTTGTTCAATCGCACCATTCATCACGGCTTGATAGAGATAAGACTGTCGCTCTTCTTGAGGCGGTTCACTAGGTAGGAAATCGGCAGCAATATCATATTGAATCGCTTGCTCGTATTCATCCCGGCTGATGACCTGATTACGATACATCCGGTACAGCACTTCTTTCATCCGCTCGATACCCGCTTCAATATCTACAATTTCCCCATTCTGATCATAGGGGGTGTATATATAGGGGTCTTGCGGTAAGCCAACAAGGAAGGCAGCTTGATTAAGATTCACTTCATCCGGCTGCTTGCCGAAAATTCCCACGGAAGCTGCTTGAATTCCCGCAATATTCTCACCGCGATTATTGCGGCCAAATGGGGAAACATTTAAGTAAGCAGTGAGAATTTCATCTTTAGAGAAATAATTCTCTAAGCGCAAGGCCAGTAGAATTTCATTGGCTTTACGGTCAAAGGTTACCTCATTGGTGAGCATTTGTTGCTTGACTAATTGCTGGGTGAGCGTCGACCCCCCTGTTCCAGAACCTTTCAATATGTTCTCTAAGGCGGCTCGAATAATGGCTTTGGGAACCACACCCGGATGCTCATAGAAGTACTCATCTTCTGTTGCAATCAGTCCGTCGATAATATACCCTGAGATTTCGTCTAATTCTGTTACCGAGCGCACGACATCTGATTGTACATTGGCGATTGGCTCCCCGCTCGCATAATAAAGCGTACTTTGCTGTTCTAGGCGGTTAATTTGAGCTGCCATTTCCGCTTGGGATGGCGGCTCCGTATTTGAAACCAAATAAGCGAAATAGCCGATGCCAGCCCCGCCAGCAATACCACCTAATAGAATCAGAAGGAGTAATCCGTATAAGATGAAACGTCCGATAACATTCATGGATACATTAATCCCAAAGATGACTTTCTCTTTCGGTTCCAATTCATCTAAGGCATAGGGATTGTTCGCTTGCTGAGCTTGATCTCGTTTCGGTTTTTTCCTACGGAAAAAGAGTGACTTGGGTAAAATCTGCTTCTTTGACCGTCTCTTTTGGCCATGAAGTTGCTCAGCTTCATTGGTTTGCCCAGGGCTCGCTCCTAGAAGTGGAGTTCCAGCTTCAGTATTTGCATTCTCTTCACTAAATGTTTCCCCCGACTGAGGCATGATAAGACCCTTCGAGTGGGCAGGTCTTTCCTCTGAATACGGCGGAACACTTTCACTCGGCTTGTCTATCTGCTGAGTAGTTTCATTCCGGCGAGTCTCTTTAAGGCCCTCTTCCTGCGCCTGCTTAGAAGAGCCAGAAGTAGTTAAAGGCACTCGAGGCAACGGTTTCGCCTTATGTTCAAGCGCATCTTGGCCGAGTTCAGATGGTTTCGGACCCGTAACCGTCTTGCTGTGCTCTGGATTAAGCGCAGGTTTGTGAGCTTTAGCTGGGTCTGATATAGAAGCTAGGTCCTCTTGCGGTTGCTGTTTTCTAGCTTGATTTGTAGAAGTTGAGCGTGAACCTTGAGCTTTATGCAAAGGAGGACGTTCTTGAGTGGAGCCTTTCCTTGAAGGCTCATCCCAAATGACGCCTTCACTTTCAGCGCGTTTGCGTCGAAGGCGCTCTCGACTAAGCATTGCACGTGTGATTTCGGTACGCTCTCTTGACGTGCGTGGTTCCTCTTGAGAAGGATTGGTATGATTGGGAGGGGCTTGTTTTTGGTTAGCTTCTTCATTCTCAAAGGCTTCAAAAAGTTGGTTTGCTCGTCTTAGAGAGCGATCGATAATATATGTTTGATTGGGTTTATTACCGGTTGGTTTATTCGAATGAGATGAATGTGTTGAGGACTTATGCACCTGCTTTTCATTTTTATTAGAATGCTTATGGGCATCACTCAAAGAAATCCCTCTTTTCATAATTATGATTTTAAGCAGTTTCAGTATCTTTTAAGCTTTCACCGATTGCATTTAATCTAGCTTCCCATTCTTCTGTGCTCAGTTGATGCTCTTCAACATAGCGATTTCGTGGGTGCTTACGACATTCAGCGGAACAGCCGCGTAAGTATTTATGTTCATTCTCTTCTGAACAGAGAATTTGTTGATTACAGAAGGGGTTACCACAGTTTACATATCGTTCACATGGTGTCCCGTCGAAATAATCCTTACCGACGATACTTGGGTCAACATGGTTAATCGGCACCGCAATCCGTTCATCAAAGACATACATCTTTCCTTCCCATAAATCCCCTTGAACTTCAGGGTCTTTACCATAGGTATCGATTCCGCCGTGAAGTTGTCCAACAGACTCACCGATACCTTCACGAACCATCCAACCGGAGAATTTCTCGCAACGGATACCACCAGTACAGTAGACAACTACTTTCTTGTCCATGAACTGTTCTTTATTGTCAATCACCCATTGAGGTAGTTCGCGGAAATTGCGAATATCTGGGCGGATGGCCCCTTTGAAATGACCTAAATCATATTCGTAATCATTGCGTGTGTCTAGGACAATCGTATCTTCGTCTAATAAAGCGTCCCGGAACTGGGTAGGTTCAAGGTATTCGCCAGTCGTTTCCAAAGGATCGATATCGTCACTTAAATTTAACGCAACAATTTCTTCTCTTGGACGTACATACATTTTCTTATGGGCATAGTCATCTGCTTCATCCATTTTGAACCAGACATCTTCAAAGCCTTCTAATTGGTGAACATAGGCCATATATTGATCGGTCTGTTCAATCGTTCCTGAAACGGTGCCGTTAATTCCTTCGGAACCAACGAGTACCCGGCCTTTTAAGCCGATTGATTTACAGAAAGCTAAATGCTCTTTGGTAAATTGTTCTGGATCTTCAATCGCTTGATACTTGTAATAAAGCAGAACGCGGTATTTTTTCGGCATAATAATTCCTCCTTGTAGTTGCAAGCTACATTCCATTCTAAGTCCTTATTATACTCAAAAGCTTGGCTTCTAACAACTCATGAGGCAGATTTCATCGTTTCTTAATAGTATCCAGAATGATTTGAAGATATCGTGAAATTTATGTAAATATGTTAAACTAAGGATACGAACTATATAAAGGGGGGATACATATGTTTGGCAGAACGCTAATTATTGCCAATCCTGTTGCTGGTAAAGGAGAAGGGCAGGAATACGCACAAGCCTTACGTACTGTACTCGAAGAAACCTACCAGAATGAGTGTACAATCAAAGTGACCGAAGGGGACGATGATGCCTTCGAATGGAGCAAGCAGGCGATAGATGAAGGGTTTGAAAGTGTGCTATGCTTAGGGGGCGACGGGACGGTTTCCCAAACGGTTGCGGGTCTTTTGCAGAATAAAGAGAGACCGCGCTTTGCTTTTATCCCTTTAGGGACTGTGAACGATTTAGCGCGAGCTTTAGGTTATTCCATGAATCCGCAAAAAGCGATTGAACGCATGAAGGATGTGGAAATTGATACCTTAGACATCGGACAAATTAATGACCAGTATTTTATTAATGTTGTTGCGGTGGGACCTATTCCAGAATCGGTGATGCAGACAGACTCCGATGATAAAAATCGCCTCGGTGCTTTTGCTTATGTGATAGATGGTTTTACAGCTTTCTTCTCTGAGAAAGGGTATGATTTACATATCGTAGATGCCGATGGTGTTGAAACTGACATCGTCAGCAACTTACTGCTCATTGGTTTGACGAATAGTATCGGTGGGATTGAAATTATGAATCCAGAAGCCAAATATAATGATGGCTTAATGTACTTAGCGGCTATTCGCGGCCATAACCCGATGGACACGATTCGCGGTGTACTAGAAGGGGGGATCTTTGAAACGGATAAGGAGCGGCTTTTACTGATGGAAAGCAGCCAATTCCAGATCACAACCCAAGAAAGCCAAGATGTACCAACCAATGTGGACGGTGATCCAGGGCCGGCTTTACCTTTAGATTTACAGGTCTTACATCAAGCGCTTGAAATATATGTCCCTCGTAATCGTAGACGAATTCTAGGGTAAGCGGCGAGGTTATTTTAAGAACTTCTTTTTTGAGTATGATATAATAGGAATTAGGACGTTGTGTTAACTAAAAGAAAGAGGGAAAAGCGTGGCCAAATCAAAAGTAACGGAACAAGAGCGTGGACTCATTGAGAAAGAGTTGCGTCGAGGTACCAGCAAGTCACGTATTGCTACTTTGTTAGACGTTGAGTATGAAGACGCACTAGAGATGATTGATTCAGTGAAGTCATCAGTTCGCCCGGAAGTCGGTCAACAAATTACATTTAAATTTCGTGACTGCAATATGACTGGGATTATCACGAAATTATTGACCAATAGTGCAGTGGTTGAAATTTACTGGGATGAGTCGGATGAAATGATGCGGGGAATTTGCGAGGATCGAACGATTGTGAACTTTAAAGATATCGAAAGTTTTGTAAGTTTACCGCCTCAGGAAGAGGATGAGTATGTGGTGATTGATCCGCAACCGATTGTTTCAGATATTTCAGATTTCGATGCGATAGACGAATAAATAAAAGACCTTTGAGCGTGCTGAACTGCCCCCTGTCTACTTGACAGAGGGCAGTTCATGTATGCCCAAAGGTCTTTTATTCTTAAGGGTATCTATGGCAAGCTTATTGCATTTAAATCACTGCTTTAATATCGTGTGAGTTGACTCATCTCAATTAAAGCTCGAGTTAAATAAGGAGCTGTCTCTTGGGTGTTGTCTTGATTAAATAGCCGGAAGATATCTTTAAGCCACGTCTTAGGGTTGGGTATTGCTAGCTCAAGAAAAGGATAAAGAATCTGGGCTTGTAATTCCCACTGTAAGAGCAAATCCTCTGCCAAATGCGGATCTTGTGAGGCTGTATATTCAAGAATATCTGCTTTAACGGCTTGGTAGGTATCGGTGTCTTGATAAGCTTTAAGAGAGGCGGTGGCCACCTTATGCGTCTCATCGAACCAACAGTATTCTTCAAATTGTGTAGCCACTTGATCTTTAAGCAGGTGATGTAGGATTTGGGTCTTGAAATAATTCGGAATGTCTGAGCGCTCAACGATGCAGCGGTAGAACAGCTCCACTTCGTTAAAAGATAACTGGAAACTCACTTCGATGAAGTTCAGAAGTGATTGTTGTTCGGTGGGTAGATATTCTACGCGCATGAGGGATGTGATTAAATCCTGCATGCTATCTTCATTGGAAATGGCTGCTAATTTCGAAAGGAATACTTGTTGTTTTTTCAAATGTTGGATTTGTGAATCGATGGAACGAGTATCTAAGTTTCGCTTTTGCATGGCGTCCTTGGCGTCGTAAAGTGCAAGGAGGCGAGCGTCACCAGAAAGAGTATGGTTTAAGACCAAGATATATTGCTGGGAAAGTATGGGATTCTGCCAGATTTCATCGAAACTAGGGTTGTATGAGGCCCAGAATTGCTTTAATTCCTCATACTGTTCTGTCATAATATAAGCATCGACTAAATCGGCTAAGACCGTTGCGTCAGGGGAAAGGTGAAAGCTTTCTTTTAAGAGCGGAATCGCCTGTTTATAGTCTTGCTTTTCTAGATAATTCCTGGCTTTGCGGTAGTAGTTTTCATCGTTGGTAGGCATTTCTAGAATATCGCTCATGATAAAACCTCCTTAGTGTAGAAAGTAGGATGCGTATGCTTAAAGTCTATACAGATGGCGCCTTTGATCCCCAAACAAAGCAAGCGGGGATTGGGATTCAAGTAATCGCTGATAAAGAGCAGACATCATACAAATATTATATTGCGCATGCGTTTGATAATCATGTTATCGAATTTATGGCCCTTCGACAAGCGTTAACCCTTCTGGCTAAGCAACCCAAAGAAACCTTGCTAATCTATTCGGATAGTAAGGTGCTTGTCGACTCGATTGAGAAAGCTTATGTTAAATCTTCAGTCTATCGAGTTCATCTCACAGAAATTCTTGCGGAATTGGAGGAATACCCCTTATATTTCGTCAATTGGCTCGCAGATGGCCAGAATCGAGGCGCTGATCAATTAGCCCGGCAAGCCTTAAGGCGACAGGGGCAATATGAGATTTTATCTGATTTCTGATTGAAAGACCCCCACAAATTGCTGTTTGTGGGGGTAACTGGACTAAACGCTATTGCTTGCTCCAGAATTGGTAGTAGTTTACTTTAATCGCACCGTTATAGAGTTTGCGCTTCTTGGTTGCTTTGGCACCGTAATAGGTTTCGAAGTTGTCATCACTGGAGAGGATATACTTGCTCCACGTTGGCATAGCTTCGTAAATTTCGCCCATCTGGCGGTAAATTTCGTGAACGGCTTCTTCTGATAACATCCGGTCACCGTAGGGTGGGTTAGAAATGAGAATGCCGTATTCTTTCGAAGGGGTATAATCTGCCAATTGCATTTGTTTGAAGGTAATACTGTCCGCCACACCGGCTTTCGCTGCATTTTCTTGGGCGATTTCAATCATGCGGTGGTCAATATCCGTCCCTAGAATATCTAATTGGATATCCGACTTAATCGCTTCGCGTGCTTCTTGGCGGAGTATGTCCCAGTTTTCTGGTTCGAAGAAGCGCCATGCTTCAGCAACAAAGGAACGCTGTAAGCCTGGGGCGATATTGTGCCCCATGAGGGCAGCTTCAATAAGAATTGTACCTGAGCCACAAGTTGGATCATATAGGGGACGGTCAGGATGCCAGGTTGTTAGCATGACTAAGGCCGCGGCCATATTCTCCTTGAGTGGAGCCTGTCCTTTATGTTCTCGGTAGCCTCGTTTGAATAAACTGGAACCGGATGTATCTAGCGTGAGTTCAACTTTATTCTTGCGGATGGCGACTTCTATCGGGTAAGTAGCGCCAATTTCAGGCATGCGTCCAGGGCGATGGTAGTAATCCATGAGACGTTTACTGATGGCTTTCTTGACAATACTTTGGACGCTGGGGACGTGATGAAGCTGTGATTTAATCGATCGCCCACTCACGGGGAAGGCTCCATCCATCGGGATGAAATTTTCCCAAGGTAAAGTGTAAGTTTGGTCGAAGAGTTGTTCGAATGTCTTGGCGTGAAATTCGCCAACGATGAGTTTCACTCGGTCAGCGGTTCTCAGCCAGAGATTGGTATAAGCAATATCGCGTGCATTGCCTTTAAAGTATACACGTCCATTGTCTGCTTGTGTTTCATAGCCTAGTGCCTTGAGTTCACGGTTGACTAGGCCTTCAATCCCAGCAGCAGCTGTTGCAACTAATTGATATTCAGTCATAAATCCTCCTAAATTTATTATCTATTGTTTAAAAGCTTTCTTGAAAAGCCAGTGTTATAAGACCGCTCCTTATAAATTGGAAAGTGGGGGTACTTTTATTCGTAAAAAAAGACTCTGCCTAAACAGAGTCTATACCTATAAATAGTAAACTTCGATAAGCCATGTTCTGTCATGCGGTTACTTATAGGTCAAATATCCGCATGGGTAACCATCTATCTACACTATGTGTCCTCTTCCATCTGTTGAATTCCATAGGAAAGGTGCCCCGACCAAAGTTTGGGTTGCTCGCTCGAGGGGTTTACCAACGTTCCACACTTTGAGTTTCCTCAAAGTATCGTCTCTGTGGCACTTTAAGAAGTACTTGGCCATAGTTCAACCGTAGGCCGTTTCTTCGCCGTTAATATTGCTATTACCTTAGCTTATTGTTTCGCTAAGCACGAACACTACAGGCATCTCAGCCTGTGCGAGCATGGACTTTCCTCAGCTGGTAACCAGCCGCGATTACCTGAAGTTTACTGTAAGCTATTATGTTTAAAAGCGGGTTGATTGAGAGTAATCGATGGTATTATCGGTTTGCTCAATCTTAGAACCGAAGACGTGTTTCTCCAAGTTGGATAGTCGCTTAAGAATATCAAAGTTCGTCACACCGCTACCAGGCGTGCCGGTGGATGTATTCTTCTTCGTCAAGGCTAGTTGCTTGGTAAGTTCATCTACTTTGCTGATTAAGCGTTCATTCTCATTCTTTAAGTAGACAACGTCTTTCTGGTAAGAATCGTAGTCGCGAATAATGCTGTCTAAGTATTCATCTACTTCTGCTGTGTTATAACCTCGCATGGATTTGGTAAATTCTTTTTGCAAAATATCTTTTGCTGTTAAGTTCTTCTCAGCCATTTCATCACCTCATATTTTAGCTATTTTTCTTAGCAGTTCATGTACTAGTGTACTATTTATTTCGGCAAAGTTCAAAAACTAATTTATACAATAGCCTAATAGTACTTCATATTATACCATGAATCAAGCAGAATCTTCAGTTGGTTTCTAAGGATTTGATGGGAAGCGTGTCTCCTGAAGTTTCGAATTGAAAAAAACAGGCAAATCATCCATAATAGGAGAAAAGTAGGTGAATGCATGGAAATCACAAATTTACTCGAGGTACTTCATACCTTGCTGGAAGAGTCAAATTTTCACTGTGAATGGTATTTGGACTGGAGCGAGCGTGATGATTATATACGGATAAACTTTCAGTGGAAGCTTCCCAATGAGCGTAATATTCCTGTTACTGACGGGGGAGAGCGGACGGTGAGCGATTCGTCTATTCCGTTTGAGACATCTGTTATCTTTTATAATCGTGAAATTATGGAGCCAAGTGAGGAGCGCTATTTAAAGACAATACCTGTGGATTCCTATACAGGCATTCCATTTGGTGAGGTGGTGGCGATTATTCGCTATTTGAAACGGATTACGAGTTCGATGCGCTTACGCTGGCGGAACTTCCTTGAAGATGATCAACAAGTCGGCTTAAGTTTAGAATGGAATGAAGTAGAGTTTCAAGAAATGCGTTCAGTTCTTATTGAACGCCACCGTTATAGTGAGACGAGTGTATTTATGCCTTTTCGCAGATTTTAAGGAGGGTCAAATGACAGAAGAGATTCAATGGACCAAAGTGATAGTTGCTACGTCAAGTCTTGAACCGATTGTATTGGATCAAATAAGCGATATTTTGTTTGAGTTGGGAGCCCAAGGGACTCAGGTCAATTACGCTCAAGGTTACTTAGAGAATCGTCCTAATTTATTCGGGGAAGTTGCTGAGCCTTTGTCTCAAGCTTACTTGGAGCATCCTACAGAGATTACTGGCTATTTCCCTGAGCAGCCTGACATAGCTCAAATAGAAGCTGTGTTTACTCAGATGCTTCCAGAGATAGCTGTAAGCATTCGTGCAGAAACTGTCCCCAATGAAAATTGGCAAGCAAACTGGATGGAGTATTATGAGCCTGAAGCAATTAGTCGCTATTTGACAATTGTCCCGGTATGGCAAGGCTATCAAGCAAGATCTGAAGAGCGGTTAGTGCGCTTGGATCCAGGTATTGCTTTCGGAACAGGTAATCATCCAACGACCCAGTTGAGTGCACAAGCCTTAGAAATCGTCATGCGAGGGGGCGAGCGTGTTCTAGATGTGGGAACAGGTTCCGGGATTTTATCTTTTGTCGCAGGGATTTTCGGTGCAGTTCAAGTAGTAGGCTTTGACCTTGATCCGCAAGCCATTGAAGCAGCCAACAAAAATTTGGCCTTACAATCTGATGAAGTGCTCCAAGAGATGATCGCAGCCGAAAAGATAAGCTTCACTGTGAATGATTTGCTCCAAGGGGTAGATACCCCCGCAGATGTTATTGTTGCCAATATCGTCCCGAATATTCTCATTCATTTATTTGAAGATGCTGGGAAACTACTAACGAAAGATGGCTACTTAATTATCGGTGGCATCCTTATTGAGAAGGAAGCCTTCATTCTGGAAGCCCTCCAAGCGCATCCTTTCGAAGTAGTCCAAAGGCATTATTTAGGTGAATGGGTAGGGATTATTCTCCGGAAAGTCGAGGAGGACACTTAATGCAACAATACTTTATTGAACAAGTTGGTCAGCTGGGGGCTTATGTAGAATTGGCCAAGGATGATGCCCATCATTTACTTCGCGTCATGCGGGCCAAGGTAGGCGAGGAAGTGACCTTAGTTGATTCAAAGCAGCAAGTTTTCCGTGCTAAGCTTAACCAAATTGAGGGCAAAATAGCCACTCTGCAATTGATAGAACAAATAGAGGGCCAGTCTACTGAACTATCGGTTCAAGTAACAATTGCCACCGGTCTATCCAAGCATGACAAACTGGACTGGGTGGTTCAGAAAGGAACGGAGCTCGGCATGTTTGCCTTTATGCCCATTACCCTGCAAAGAGATGTTGTAAAGTGGACTGGCCAGAAGATAAGCCAACGCCAAGAACGCCTTCAGAAAATTGCCAAAGAGGCAGCCGAACAAAGCCATCGCCAACGTATTCCTCAAGTTCATCTCTTGCACTCTTTTAAGGAAGTCCTTGCAGCTAGTGCAGCCTATACTCATTGTCTTGTAGCTTATGAAGAGGTTGCGAAAGCCGGTCAACATGAGTATCTCAATCAGGCCTTGCATAATTTTACGTCTGGGGATTCGGTACTCTGCGTCTTTGGCTCAGAAGGTGGGTTAACCGAGGACGAAGTAAGCCAATTAAAAGAGCATGGCTTTGAGACCATTACCTTAGGTCCGCGGATTTTACGGACAGAAACAGCGCCCCTATATTTACTTAGTTGTATATCTTTTGTAACAGAAATGACAGGAAAGAAGGATGCCTAATGAAATTAGCGAAATACATCGACCATACCTTACTCAAGCCCGAAGCAACAGAAGCAATGGTCACAGAATTATGCCTGGAAGCTAGGGAATATGATTTTATGTCTGTTTGTATTAATCCCACTTGGGTAAAGCTAGCCAAGGAATTACTTGAAGAGAGCACCGTTAAAGTGTGTACGGTGATTGGTTTTCCATTGGGAGCGAATACGAGCGCGGTGAAAGCTGATGAGACTCACCAAGCTATCCAAGACGGTGCCCAGGAAGTGGATATGGTCATTAATATTGGCGAAGCAAAGGCGGGCAACTGGGACGCAGTCCAAGCAGATATCCAAGCGGTAGTGGACGCTGCCGGTGAGGACGCATTAGTGAAAGTAATCATTGAAACGTGCTTACTCACCGATGACGAGAAAGTCCAAGCCTGCCAAGCAGCCCAAGCGGCGGGTGCCGATTATGTAAAGACCTCAACCGGCTTTTCAACAGGCGGAGCCACCGTTGAAGATGTTGCTCTCATGCGCCAAACCGTCGGCCCCGATATGGGGGTTAAAGCCAGTGGCGGTGTCTCTAATGCCAAAGAAGCCCTGGCAATGATTGAAGCTGGAGCTACCCGGATTGGAGCTTCCAAAGGGATTCAAATTGTGTCAGAAGAATAATCGTTGAGAGGTTGTAAGATAAGTCCTCAAAAAGACCCAGAATTTTACTTGTACTGCCCCCCTAAAGTTAGATTTCTTGGTCCAACTTTAGGGGGCAGTACACGATATGGCCTTCTTTCGGTGTATATTGAGTGGATAGTTCCAATGTCATCTGATTTATGTATAATGAGTATGCATTTTGGGTAGTCCTTGCTGGATTATCTGCGACAGAGGGCTCCTACCCTCTGGTTTTTCATTTCCTGAATTGTAAAATTAAGCTAGAAAAAAACAAATAAGACCATTTGTGCTACACTATTTATGAGTCCAATCATAAATAAGGGAGTAGACACAAAATGGCCTATACACATCTTACCACGAAAGAACTGACTTGGATAGAAAACTACTACGAAATTGGCGAAAAAGCTTACATAGTCGCTAAAAAGTTAAGAAGATCTGCTCAAACCATCTATAATGTCTATCATTATTTAGACGATGGTGGAACTATCATCGACTATTATGAAGGCTACAAAGCTAACAAATCTAAGTGTGGCTCTAAGAAGAAGCAGTTCACAGAAGATCAAATCACCTATATCAATGACCGAGTGTCACAAGGGTGGTCACCGGACGTGATTATTGGACGCCAGGAAATTGACTTGAATTGTTGTGCAAAAACACTTTACCGTCGCTTCCAAGATGACCCTGCTTTTGATGTCAGAGATTTACCCATGCAAGGTAAACGAAAAGCGAATCATCATGTTGAAACGAGGGGCCGTCTAAATGACCGTAGAAGACTAGAACAGCGTCAAGAGGCTTATCCTGAGTACAATGAGGAATTTGGTCATTTTGAAGGGGATACTATCGTGGGTAAGAACCACCAAAGTGCGGCCATTACACTAGTTGAACGAATAAGTAAATTAGCGATTACCCTGAAGACAGAAGGTCGTAAAGCATGTCAAGTAACGGATTCATTGAGGCGTTTCTTCCTTAAAGTCCCTTACCGTCTGGTTAAATCTCTGACTTTGGACAATGGCAAAGAGTTTTCTAACTGGAAAGACTTAAGCAATGAATTTGATATCGATATCTTCTTTGCAGACCCAGGATGCCCATCTCAAAGAGGACTGAATGAGCATACTAACGGATTGTTAAGAAGAGATGGTCTGCCTAAAGGTACTGATTTTAATGAAGTAGATGAAGACTTTCTTAAGGAAGTAACCTTCAAGCGAAATATCATTCCACGTAAATCTCTTAACTACTACACTCCCCTGGAGGTTTTCTTGGCCCATCTTTTGGATCAAACACCTGGATATTATGCCAACCACTTAAGAAATATGGTTTCATCAAGCACCTGACTCCTCAAGAGTCGCTAGCGCTTTTCCTCTTGACCAGCCAGGAGCTTGATGAAGGGAGTTGTTTAAGGTGGTTAGCACAAGTATGTCACCAAGTTCAATCACTCATAATATAGTGTAGAAATTTCTAACTTAAATTGACAATCGAGATTTTTATTAATTATATTATACTGCAAAACCACCAAGGATGTTGATTTAACAGCATTCTTGGCGGTTTTTGTTGTTGGCTTATCTTACAGCCTCTTTTTAGAAATTCAAGTGCTGCTTAACTTTGACGCACAGTATAACTGTTGCGTTGGAAACAGACTAAACCTTAAAACTTAAGCTAAGCGGTTGTTATTACCTGTAGATTAGCGTATAATTAGAACGATAAACATCAAGTAGAAGTGGGTGAGTAGATGACGCAGAATATCGACTATACCGCACAAGAAGTACTCGATTTGTGCGCAACATATATGAATGAAACAGGAGTAGCGAAAGTTGAGAAAGCATTAAATGTAGCAACCCAAGCTCATGAAGGACAAATGCGGATGTCAGGCGAACCCTACATTATCCATCCAATCCAAGTTGCTGGAATTCTAGCAGAATTAAAGATGGATCCAGATACGGTTGCTACAGGCTTTCTCCATGACGTGGTTGAAGATACGGACTATACCTTAGAAGATATTGAATCAGCCTTTTCTGAAACGATTGCTTTTCTGGTGGATGGGGTAACCAAGCTAGGGAAATTCCGCTTCCAAAGCAAGCAAGAAGCCCTTGCTGAAAATCATCGCAAAATGCTGATGGCAATGGCCAAAGATATCCGCGTGATTATTGTGAAATTAGCGGACCGCCTCCACAATATGCGCACCATGCGCTTTCAAAAACCTGAAAAGCAAGTCGAAAAGTCAGAAGAGGCCTTAGAGATTTATGCGCCACTGGCTGATCGCATCGGGATGAGCAATATCAAATGGGAACTTGAAGATATTTCTTTGCGCTATATTAATCCCGACGCCTATTATAATATCGTCAACCAAATGGATAGTAAGCGCGAGGAGCGTGAAGCCTATATTCAAGCGACGGCGGAAGAAATTCAGGCTTCTCTTCAGGAATTAGACATTGAAGCAGAAGTTTACGGGCGGCCGAAACATATTTATTCCATTTACCGCAAGATGACCGATCAAAAGAAAGAATTTGATGATATATACGATTTGCTCGCTCTACGCGTCATTACCGAATCCATTAAAGATTGTTACGCAGTGGTCGGGGCAGTGCATACGAAATGGCGGCCTATGCCCGGGCGCTTTAAAGACTATATTGCCATGCCTAAGGCCAACATGTATCAATCTTTGCATACGACTGTCATCGGTTCAGACGGGCGACCAGTTGAAATCCAAATTCGAACTAAGGAAATGCACGAAGTTGCAGAAAACGGGATTGCAGCCCACTGGGCCTATAAACAAGGCAAAACCGATGGAGTGAATCCAGACGATAATCTCCAAAAGCAACTTCAATGGTTCCGTGATTTAGTAGAATTACAAGATGAAACTGAAGATGCCAAAGAATTTATGGATTCAGTCAAGCAAGACTTGTTCAAAGATCAAGTCTATATCTTTACCCCTCAAGGCGATGTCATTGAGCTTCCAGTGGGCTCAGGACCTATTGATTTCGCCTATCACATTCACACAGAAGTGGGCAACAAAACTGTCGGGGCTAAAGTGAATGGTGAAATTGTTTCACTGGACTATCAATTAAAGAACGGAGATATCGTTCAGATTCTCACCAATCCCAATTCCAATGGGCCAAGCCGCGATTGGTTAAAACATACCCATACGAGTAAAGCACGTAATCGCATTAAGCGCTACTTTAAGCATTTGGAAAGAGAAGAAAAGGCTGCTCAAGGTGAGCAAATTATGGACCGGGAACTGCGTGAAGCAGGACGTTCCTTAAAGTTCATTGAACGGCGTAAGGTTGAAGATGCCTTGAAAGAACGCTTTAACTTTAATGAAATGACCGATTTTTATGCGGCAATTGGTTATGGGGAATTGAATCCATCGACGGTCTTGAATTTTCTTGATGTTCATAAGCCGAAAGATGCTACCAAAGAAACTTCTGAAGCCGAAGTAAATCGTACCGCCACTAAACCGAAAAGTCGCACTGTGCATGAAAGTGGCGTAGTGGTTGAAGGAGCGGATAATTTAATGATACGATTAAGTCGTTGTTGTAATCCGGTTCCTGGTGATGAAATTATCGGCTACATTACACGGGGACGAGGCATTTCTGTTCACCGTAAAGATTGTCCGAACCTCAAGGGTGAGTCCGATTTACAGAATCGTACAATTGATGTCCATTGGGACACGATGGATACGATTGAGAAAGACTTTGTCTGTGAGATTCGGATTATCGGCTTCGAACGTAGCGGACTGATTAATGATATCTTACACGTTGTCAATCATAGTGTTGAGAACTTGCTCAGCGTTCAAGGGAAGCAAGATGAGAATAGTGGCGCTTTGGTAACGGTGAAAGTCGGTGTTTCCGATACCCAGCAAATTGACCAATTATTAACCAAGCTGAAGAGTATACCAGATGTTGAAGATGCCTTCCGTAAAGTTTCATAAAGGAGAGAATTATGCGTATAATCATTCAGAAAAGTTTAGCTAGTCGCGTACTTATTGATGATGAAGTCCGCGGAGAAATTACCAAGGGCTTCGTCTTGTTAGTAGGTGTGACTCATGAAGACACGATGGAGGATGTAGTTTATTGTGCCCGTAAAGTAGGCAATATGCGTCTATTTGATGATGAGGACGGTAAGACGAACCTAGCCTTAAAGGATGTCGGTGGAGATATTCTTTCCATTAGTCAGTTCACCCTATATGGCAATACACGCAAAGGCAATCGCCCAAGTTTTATCAACGCTGCCGCCCCTGATCATGCATCTAATTTATATGATGCGCTCAATAATGAACTGCGAGACCAAGGTTTCCATGTTGAAACAGGGGAATTCGGCGCTTACATGCAAGTAGAAATTACAAATGATGGGCCGATGACAATTCTAATTGATTCCAAGCAGAAAGATCTATAATCTAAAGTCCCATCCAAAAATATATACCTAAATGAATACAATCATTACTGAATATTGATATGACTACATTTTTCAGTATACGTTGTATAAAATAAAGGAATTTACATTTATAAATAAGAAAGCCGAGCATGGTCAGGAACCTGCTCGGCTTTTGTATGGCTCATTATTCTGTATCTGCTTCACTTTGGAAGAAGGCAGTCAGAGCATTTACAATTCTATCGGCGACTTGATTATAATAGTCTTGGGAGCGAATATATGGTAAGTCTTGCTGATTACTCATATAGCCCAACTCTAACAGAATAGAAGGGTAATTATTCTCCCGTAAGACATAATAGTTCCCGAAATGTGTGCCATTATTTGGTAATGGCAGGGTGCTCAGTTCTTGGTTGACGAAGCGGGCCAGCGACTCGTCAGCTTCATGGAAATAATAAGTCGTAATGCCGTGCCAGTCTGGTACCGGAGAAGCATCATAGTGAATACTGATGAAGGCATCAACTTCTGCAGCATTACTGTGGGCAGCTCGCTCTTCAAGTTCAATAAAGCGATCGTCGGTTCTCGTTTGGATAACCGTGGCACCGGCTGCTTTTAGAGCTTTTTGAATGGTGTTGGCAGTAGCTAGGGTAATTTCTTTCTCATATGTTTGCTGATCTTCACTAATTGCACCCGGATCTTCTCCGCCGTGGCCAGCATCTAACATGATGGTTGCTTCGCTTAAGCTCTTAGCTTGAGGTTTTCCGACATGGCTAATTGAATCATTCGCCATTTGAGCCGTACGTGTTTCAATATAACCTTCGGTGCCCTTATCATCAAGAACGCGGTAATATTCATTGCCTGCATCGTCATAGACGATTTTTTCTACAGCGAAACGTTGACCGTATGAAGCTGTATAGAGAATATCTGAGAAGACATTCGGTTGAGACAAGAAAGCTTGGTTACTCTGACGCATAATCGCAATATGATCAAGGGGAATATCTGCACCATTCATCTCTTCGCTAGCTATTTCTTCCTCTTGAGGGATTTGGCTCAGGGGGACAATCTGAATTGCGGAAGTTTCCACATAACCGTACTGGCCATCATATTGAATCTGCGTCCAACCACGCGATTCATAATTAATGGGAATATAGCTATCACTTTCTGCTAAGCCGATTTGCTCAGCATCAACCGATTCCTGGGCGTAAATCGGCGTTTCTTTAGAAAAGTAGGCAGCTATTTCTTGATCATTGGTTAATTCAGGCGATTCAAGATACCAAAGCGGTAACCATCCCTGGACCGTATTGGAAATCCGGACAAGCACCCAACCGCCGGATTCATTAATGACAGGCAGTACGACACCATGCTCTAACGTACCGTCCATGGAACTATTGGTACTGGGCTCATGCCTTAATACTGCCGATTCCTTTAGCAAAGTAATGGTTGAATCCGCTGTCATCGATGAAATCGATATTGCGGTAGTGATTAAGACCAGTACTGTCAAAAGTCCTGGGAAGACACGGGGGGTATAAATTTTATGCCACAGTTTTTTGAGGGTATCGATGGGAATTTCCCTCCTTCATTCATTAATAATGGTTTAATTATATAATGGCTTCGTTTGAAATTCAAATTATGTTTCGACATGTAAGTGAATAGTAATCATTCTGAACCAAATACATATTTTTTAGCCAAATCCCAGTGTAACAATAGCGATCTAAAAAGCTGATTAGACCAATGTTCCTACTCCATTTTGAAGGAATGAAGCGCTGGCTCTTAAATGAACACAAGGTGATTGGGGGCAAGAGAAGAAGCGAAGAGACTCTTGACGCGAATCTCCTTGTGTTCTTTGATTACCTGAATTGTAAAATAAAGCTAGAAAAACAAATAAGACCATTTGTGCTACACTATTTATGAGAGCATTCATAAATAAAGAAGCAGACACCAAATGGCCTAAACACATCTTACCGCGAAAGAACTGACTTGGATAGAAAACTATTACGAAATTGACGAAAAAGCTTACATAGTCGCTAAAAAGTTAAGAAGAGATGGTCTGCCTAAAGGTACTGATTTTAATGAAGTAGATGAAGGCTTTCTTAAGGAAGTAACCTTCAAGCGACATATCATTCCACGTAAATCTCTTAACGACTACACTCCCCTGGAGGTTTTCTTGGCCCATCTTTTGGATCAAACACCTGGCTATTTTGCCAACTACTTAAGAAATATGGTTTCATCAAGAACCTGACTCCTCCAGAGTCGCTAGCGCTTTTCCTCTTGACCAGTCAGGAGTTTGATGAAGGGGCTGTTTAAGGTGGTTAGCACAAGTGTGTCACCAAGTTCAATCACTCATCATATAGTGTAGAAATTTCTAACTTAAATTGACAATCGAGACTAAGTAAAGCATCGAAATGTTGACAGGGCCATATAGATAGCTTATAATGAAATTAAATGATATGAGAAAGGGTGTTACTTTATCACAATGAACAATTAATCCTATTTATTAAAGAAAATCAACATAAAAAAGTGAATCAATAACTTAAGCTAGGTTATTTGTTGAGCTTTTTATGTATCATTTTCAGAATAGGATTGAATTGTGAAGTGTGGTTTACCCTAATTTTGTAATGCTTTTTTAGGTGTATGCTTATAAATTTTCCTGACCTCCTATTCTGAATGGAATTAGGGGGGTTTTTATATCCCCTCAAAATAAGGAGATGGGAATATGCTATTGTTTGAAGGAGCATCAATCAAAAAACAATTACAAGACAGATTGCTATTTTATATTGATTTAATGCAAGTGCATAATAATCAACGTATAGGTTTAGTAGGTAGGAATGGAACAGGAAAAACAAGCCTATTAAAAATTATTACAGGTGAAGAATTACCTGATGAAGGTAATATTACTTCTTTTACCTCTGTGAAATTAGTGCCACAATTTAAAGAATCAAGATTGGAGAAAAGTGGTGGCGAAATAACACAGCAATATTTACAGAATGCTCTCAATGAGAACCCAGGCCTGCTTCTTTTAGATGAACCAACAACACACTTAGATACGGAAAGAATTGCTTGGTTAGAAAAAAAGATAAGAAACTATCAAGGAGCAACTATCGTAGTATCGCATGATCGGGCATTTTTAAATAATGTATGTACTGAAATATGGGAAATTGAAAATAATACGTTAAAAATATTTAAAGGAAATTATGATGAATATGCAAAGCAAAAAGACTTATTGAAAAAACAAGAACAAACTGAATTTGAAAAGTATGAACGTGAGAAACAAAAATTAGAAATAGCAATACGTCAAAAAGAAGAAAGAGCTCAACGCGCAACAAAAAAACCTAAGAATCTTAGTTCATCTGAAGCGAGAATAAAGGGTGCTAAAACCCACTACGCCAACATACAGAAAAAGCTTAGAGGTTCTGCAAAGGCTTTAGAAACAAGACTGGAACAATTGGATAAGGTTGACAAAGTGAAAGAGCTACCTGAAATTAAGATGGATATGTTAAATGAAGAAAAATTCACAAACCAATCTGTGTTACGTGCTGAAAATGTTAAGGGAGAGATTGGCGGAAGTAAGCTCTGGGATCCCTTTAGCTTATATTTAAATGGCGGCGATAAAGTTGCTATCATTGGAAAAAATGGCTCAGGTAAAACAACTTTGCTTAAAAAAATAGTTAAGCAAGACGAAGGATTTACAATTCCAGAAAAAGTTAAGATCGGTTACTTCTCTCAACACTTAACCATCCTAAATGATGAGGAATCAATCATAGAAAATGTACAATCGACCTCTAGTCAGAATGAGACATTAATAAGAACAGTTTTAGCAAGAATGCATTTTTGGGATAAAGATGTCTATAAAAAGGTGGGCATATTAAGTGGTGGTGAAAAAGTAAAGCTAGCGTTAGCTAAACTATTTTTAAGTGACGTGAATATGCTCGTTTTAGATGAGCCGACTAACTTTTTAGACATTGCATCTTTAGAAGCGCTAGAAGCATTCATGAAAAGTTATCAAGGAACGATTCTATTTGTTACTCACGACCGAATGTTAGTAAAAAATATAGCTACAAAAATAATTGATATAAAAGATGGTAAGATAACAGTATTCGATGGATCGTACGAAGCATATGAAGAGTGGCTGGAGAATAAAACAAAGTCTAACAGTGATGACCAACTTTTACTAATTGAAACTAAAATATCTGACGTTCTGGGTAGATTGAGCTTGCAACCTTCGCAAGAGTTAGAAGATGAATTTCAAAGATTATTGAAAGAAAAGAAAGAACTGACTAAAAAACTATAAAAACTTCTATTGCCTGTATGAAACGACATCGACATAAAAGGAGTAATGCTAAGTACTAGAAAAGGTATGCATATTGAAATGTTAAACATTTAATTAAAAAGATAGTCGTAAATTTCAAGATTAAGTTAGCCGCTTTGTTAAAACTAAAGACCTACATGTGAATTATTTGCACTAGGTTGTTCGGCTTTACAATGAGCGTCGGGATGGTAGGCTCTTGGCCAAAGCTGGCTAACCCAGCTTTCACCAGCCTTTAAGCCAGCCCGGCGGAGGCTCGTTGTCAAGGCGAACAGATTTTAAGCTGCAGCCCTTTCTTGACGAAAAGCTTTTAAAAAGCAATCGTAAGGGGTTTGATAGTCCAAGATCTTTCGTGGGTAGCGATTCATCCATTGTTGAATGCGCAAAATCTGCTGATCACTCATTTCCGATATTTTTTGACCTTTCGGTAGAAATCGTCGGATGTATTTATGCTGATTCTCGCTCGTCCCTCTTTCGTAAGAAGCAAATGGGTGCGTAAAGTAGGCGAATACTATCTCTTGGAGGGCTTCTTGTAAGGAAGCAAACTCGGTTCTATTATCTGCGGTGACTGTTTTGAATAGACGAGTGTAGTCATCGCCACAGCGCTCTCTGAGATGGGACACTGCTAAACAAACACCTTCGGAAGTCTTACCCGGCAACTTAAGGAGGACTTCAAAACGAGTCATTCTCTCGACTAAGGTTAATAAGACTTCGTCCTCTTTAGTTTTTTGCCCGATAACCGTGTCAATTTCCCAGTGACCGAAATGATCACGAGATTTAACTTCTTCAGGTCGCTCGTCAATTGAATTTCCTAAAATCCGCTTATTTTCCTTAGTTGACCGTTTCTTTTGACGAGGTTTACGAGAGAGTTTCTCCAGTAAGTCTATATTTTTAGTGCGCATAATGCCACTATCTATCCAATTATAGAGAGTAGTCGTGCTAGGAATCAGTTTTGGGTCAAATAGCTCTTGTCGCTTAGCAAAACCAACGACCACATCAGGGGACCAATGATCTTCGAGCATTTTTTCATCTGCCCATTCCATGAACGCATCAGAATCTGCCCATTTAGGACATCTTCCACAATTTAAACGCTGGTTATCATGAGCCGCCTGACCCTTATCTGCATCATAAACAGTGTAGTAATAAACATACTCTTTGCCGCTCTGGACTTGTTTTTTCTTTTGTTTAACAGTCCCTCGCTTGATTTCATTATGAATGGTTTGGGCGCCCGATTAAGACTAGCTGGGATAGCTCGATTTGAATAGTTTTCTTGTTTAAGAATAGCAATCTGGCAACGTTCTTGATAAGAAAGATGTGTCTTTTTTAGTAGCTGTGTTATCATGAATTTGCGTCACGTAAATTCATCCTTATCTATTGAGAGTTGTGGTAACTTCAATATAGCATGAAATTCACTTGATGTTTTTTATTTTGGGTGGCTAAGTTGATTATAGAATCCACCTCTTTTATTCTTATGCATTTGCTTATACAGCTTACCTAAATTCTTGAGATGTAACATCGATAAAAACAGGGCTTGACTTTCTGTGAATGAATGAGTAAATTAGTATTATATCATAAGTATATCGCAGATGTAGACAAGTAGTCTAAGTATAGAGATTGATTCCCTGGCTGAAAGAATCAACGAAGACGAAGACACTACGGAGATGAATAATGTAAAGTTATTCCGCTTACCCCGATACGGTAGTAAAGACCTAGTCTGACTAGGTGAAGATAGGTGGTACCACGTTGATTCGTCCTATGGCTGTTGGCCATGGACTATTTTTTTGTCCAAAATGGAGGTTTATGAATGATTCAGAAAATCAAAGGGGCAGAAGATATTCTGCCAAAGGATAGTTATAAATGGCAATATATTGAAGATGTTGCCCGAGATTTATTCGAGCGTTATTTGTATCAAGAAATTCGCACGCCGATGATGGAGTCTTATGATTTGTTTAGTCGTTCGGTGGGGGATACGACGGATATTGTGTCTAAGGAAATGTATGATTTCTACGATAAAGGAGAGCGTCACATTGCTCTGCGACCAGAGGGAACTGCAGGTGTGGTCCGGGCTTATGTGGAGCATAAGTTGCATGGGCCAGAATTTGCTAAGCCTTTAAAACTATATTATATCGGACCAATGTTTCGTTATGAGCGCCCCCAAGCGGGTCGCCAACGTCAGTTCCATCAAATAGGCGTCGAAGCATTTGGCAGTGTCAACCCGGCGACAGATGCCGAGATAATTGCTTTGGCTTGGCATTTCTTCGAAGAGTTAGAAGTGAAGAATTTGAAGCTTTACCTTAATTCACTGGGCAAACCGGAGGAAAGACAAGTGTACCGGGAAGCTTTGATTGAATATTTCACACCTGTGAAAGATCAGCTAAGTAAAGATTCACAGAAACGCCTGGAAACTAATCCGATGCGGATTATTGATAGCAAGGCGCCTGAAGATAAGGCTTTGAGCCAAGATGCGCCGGCGATTATTGACTTCTTAGGAGATGAGAGTCGGAAGCATTTCGAGCAAGTTCAAGCACATTTGGATGCGTTGAATATCCCTTATACGATTGATCCGACGATTGTACGCGGTCTGGATTATTATCAACATACCATCTTTGAGATTATTGTGGAAGACGATTCCATTGGTGCACAGTCAACTGTCTGTGGTGGAGGCCGCTACGATGGATTGGTTGAGCAGATTGGTGGACCGGCTGAATCGGGAATAGGTTTTGCCATTGGTATGGAACGTCTGTTAATCTTACTTGAAGAGCAAGGGATTGAGATTCCAGCAGTAGAGCCAGTTGATATTTATGTGATGGGTCTTGGCGAAGAAGTTGAGACCGTTACCTTGCAAATTGTCCAAGCGGCTCGCCAGGCCGGGCTAATTGCTGAACGTGACTACTTAGGTCGTAGTATGAAGTCGCAGTTTAAGACAATTAGTAAGCTGAATACGAAGTTGGTGATGACTGTTGGTGAGCAAGAATTAGCTGACGGACTGGTACAACTGAAAAACCAAGATACTGGTAAGCAAGCAACCGAGAAATTGGCGGATGTCTTAGCTGACATTGCAAGTGTTTATCGCAAACATACGATGGATACATCGGTGATTGATGAATTTTTCAAAGGGGGATTTTAAGAATATGGCGAAAAGAACAGTATATTGTGGCCTAATCGGTGAAGAATTAGTTGGGCAAGAGATAGTCTTGAAAGGTTGGGTGCAAAGACGCCGTGACCTAGGTGGGGTTATCTTTATTGACTTGCGTGACCGTGAAGGGATTGCTCAAGTTGTCTTTAATGCGGAGAATTTACCTGCTGAGCAGATGGAAGCCGCAGATCACTTGCGCAGTGAGTTTGTTGTTGAAGTGAAAGGTGAATTGGTACTTCGTGATGAGGATCAAGTAAATCCTAAGATTCCAACGGGACGTTATGAATTGATGGCCAATAACTTAGTTGTCCTGGCTAAAAGCCAAACACCACCGATTTACGTGGAAGATGAGATTGATACGGATGAAGAACTTCGCTTACGTTATCGCTATCTAGATTTACGTCGCAAGCCAATGTTTGACAATTTGCGTTTACGCCATACCGTTGTCCAAACAGTTCGCCAATACTTAAATGACACTAATTTCATCGACGTAGAAACACCGAGCTTAACCAAAAGCACACCTGAGGGTGCCCGCGACTTCCTCGTGCCGACACGCCGTGAAGCTGGAAAGTTCTATGCTTTACCGCAATCGCCACAAATCTTTAAGCAATTACTCATGGGTGCAGGAATCGATCGCTATTACCAAATCGTAAGATGCTTCCGCGATGAAGACTTGCGCGGCGATCGCCAGCCTGAATTTACCCAAATCGATATTGAGACAAGCTTCTTGGAAGAAGAAGATATTCAAGCTATCACGGAAGAGATGCTAAAGCATGTGGTTAAAGAAGCCCGTGGTTTAGACTTGACCGAAGCCTTCCCGAGCATGACCTATGAGCAAGCGATGTCTGAATATGGTTCAGATAAGCCGGATATTCGTTTCGATTTGAAATTAATCGACTTGACTGATTCAGTGAAGGGGACGGATTTCGGTGTATTTAAAGGGGCGATCGAGAATGGTGGCCAAGTTAAAGCCTTAAACTTAAAAGGTCTTGCAGATGAATATACGCGCAAGACAGCAGATGATTTATTAAATGTTGTGAAGCCGTACGGTGCTAAAGGCTTAGCATGGGCTAAGGTAACAGAAGATGGCTTCACTGGTCCAATTGCGAAATTCTTTAAGGAAGAAGCAGCTTATAATAGCATTGCAGGACCTAGCCAAGCAGAACCGGGTGATATTCTCTTCTTTATGGCAGATTCAGCTAAAGTGGTTGCAGATTCTCTGGGTGAGTTACGTAATTACCTTGGAAAAGCGCATCAGCTATATAATCCAGAAGAATTAGCCTTTGTCTGGATTACGGACTGGCCACTGCTAGAGTTCGATGAAGAAGCAGGACGCTATGTAGCAATGCACCACCCATTCACCTCCCCACAAAATAATGACGTTGCTGCCTTAAAGGCAGAGCCTGCAGAGGCTTTAGCTCGGGCTTATGATATCGTCTTAAATGGTTATGAGATCGGTGGCGGTAGTATCCGTATTCACACGCGTGAGATGCAAGAAGAAATGTTTGATTTATTAGGCTTTACACCACAACAAGCGGAAGAACAATTTGGCTTCTTAATGAGTGCCTTTGATTACGGCTTCCCGCCACATGGTGGTATCGCGCTAGGCTTAGACCGTCTAGTAATGATTCTAGCCGGCGAACCGAATATTCGTGAAGTCATTGCCTTCCCGAAAACAGGTCGTGGTATCGATCCAATGACGGAAGCACCAAGTACGGTAGACCGTGCTCAATTAAAAGAATTGAACTTAACAGTTCGTCGTCTACGGGAAAGCAAAGAGAAGAAATAGGGTGTGACCATGTTACTCGGTTCACACGTTTCACTGAAGGGGAAAGAGATGCTCCGAGGTTCAGCCCAAGAGGCTGCCTCCTATGGGGCAAATGTCTTCATGGTATATACGGGCGCGCCACAGAATACAAGGCGCAGATCTTTGGATGAATTTCATATTGAAGAAGCTCATGCCTATATGAAGGAAGTTGGGATTCACGCTTTAACGGTGCACGCTCCTTACATTGTCAATCTAGCCAATACCACTAAGGAAGGTTATCATGAATTTGCGGTAGCCTTTCTTCAAGAAGAAATCAAACGTGCGCATGCCCTTGGGGCAAGGCAGGTTACCTTGCATCCAGGTGCCCATGTTGGCGCAGGGGTTGAAGCGGGCTTAGAACAAATTATCCATGGACTCAACGAAGTTATTAACCCAGACCTCCCTGTCCAAATCGCCTTGGAGACGATGGCAGGTAAAGGAACGGAATTGGGTGCGCGCTTTGAAGAGTTGGCTTATATTATTGAAGGCGTTGACCGCAGTGAATACTTATCGGTCACGTTTGATACGTGTCATGTTCATGACGCAGGTTATGATATTACCGGAGACTTTGAAGGTGTCTTAGCAGAATTTGACCGCATCATTGGCTTGGACCGCATTCAAGTACTGCATATTAATGACTCATACAATCCCTGTGGTAGCCATAAGGACCGCCATGCTAACATTGGTTTGGGCCAGATTGGCTATCCTACCTTGAAGCAATTCGTTCATGATCCTCGCTTTAAGGCAATCCCCAAGATACTTGAAACGCCTTGGGTCAGCCTCAGCGATGAAAATAAAGTGAAGCTTCCGCCTTATAAACAGGAGATTGCCATGCTGAAAGCCGGAGAATTTAATCCAAACTTATTAGAAGACATCCGAACTGAATTAGCATTATAAGAAAGACTGCTTGCCCTGGTGGATAAGCAGTCTTTTAAAGTCTTATAGGTATTTGGAAGTTGATTTAATTGTCCATAATCTAAACTCCCCCCAAAAATATGTAGCACAATGAAGATAATTATGATTGAGTATAAAATAGGGGGGATTTACGCTGAAAAGCTAATGTACGTTATTCTCAACGGTTGAAATATAGCTTAATTATAGCGGACCGGCATATTCATAATATCCAAGATAATCGTGGCTGACTCCTCAATGCTTCGGTCAACGACATTGATAACGGGACAATCTAACTGACGGTACAATTCATCTGCAAAATTGAGCTCTTCTTCAACACGTTTGATAGAGGCATAGCGCGTGCCACTATCCATGCCGTATTCAATCATACGTGTTTCGCGCAGACGGTTAATGGTGTAAGGATCATTGGTCAGGCCGATGATTTTCTTTTTGTCGGTTTTGAATAATTCTACAGGCGGTTCGTTCTCGGGAATCAAAGGTATATTTAACACTTTATACCCAAGAGTTCCTAGATACATGCTGAGCGGGGTTTTACCCGTGCGGGAGATTCCAATAATAATGATTTCTGCTTCATCCATCCCGGAAGGATCCCGGCCATCATCATATTGAATACAGAATTCAATCGCTTCAATACGCTTGAAGTAGGCGTCGGACAATTCATGCTGGGCCCCGGCAATTTCAGAAGGTTCAACTTCTAAGCGTCTTTGAATTTCCAGGACAAATGGTTGAATAAGATTGTAGCAAATGAGGCCTGTTTCAATGCAGAAGCGTTCGACATATTTAGCGAGTTGATTATCGGCTATGGTTATAAAGACGAGACCATCTAAGGCCGCCGCTTCCTGTAGGATGTCATTTAAGGCATCGGTGTCATTAACAAAATTATGGCGATGTAATTTGGTGCGTGCTTCAGGGAACTGGGCAAGGGCAGAGCGGGCAACTTTTAAAGCGGTATCACCAACAGAATCCGAAAGAATATAATAGTGTAAAATCTTGGACATGCTGATCCTCCTAGGTAAATCGTAATGTTTCTCATTTAACATTTGATGTTATTTGTACTATAATACCATTAAAGTCTGAGGGGAGTCGAGGTTTTTTGAATACAATGCATACAATGGAGCATAAGCAGACAAACGAAGAGCTTGTAGAACAGGGATTAGAGACACTAAGAGCTAACCAATTCAAAATAACACAAAAGCGTAAGGAGATTCTTGAACTCTTTGCTCAAAAGCAACACTATATGTCAGCTCAAGACGTTCATGAAATACTGCGAGAGAAGTATCCGACAATGAGTTACAATACAACCTACCGTAATTTATATGACTTTGTCGAATGTGATTTATTAGAGACAACGGAGTACCGCCAGCAACAACTCTTTAAAATTCATTGCATAGGAGACCATCACCATCATCACTTTATTTGTACGAAATGCGGTAAATCTATTCCGATTCATCATTGTCCGATGCATTTATTGGAAGATGAACTGCAAGGGGTCCAGATTGAATTTCATCGCTTTGAAGTCTTTGGCTTATGCGCAGACTGTCAGTAATGATCATATTTTTTGCAAAAAAACTTGAAATCAAGCTTTAGTTTGCTATAATGTACCATGAACTTTATTTAGATTACATTATCGTTGGGTCTAAGAAAGGTTACATAAGCTTGGGAGGAGGGATTTATATGTCTAAAACAGTTGTTCGTGACAACGAATCATTAGACGACGCTCTTCGTCGCTTTAAGCGTAACGTTTCTAAAACCGGTACTCTACGTGAAGCGCGTAAGCGTGAATATTACGAGAAGCCAAGTGTTCGCCGTAAGAAGAAATCTGAAGCAGCACGTAAGCGTAAATACTAATTGTGTAGGGATCAGGTGAAACTATGTCACTGACAGAGCGAATCAATCAAGACGTTAAGCTGGCGATGAAAGCTAGAGATAAAGATCGTTTGAAGGTTTTACGCATGATCAAAGCTGCGCTTCAGAATGAACAGTTGAATCATGACGAGCCTTTAACTGGAGACCAAGAGTTGACGATTCTTAATCGTGAGATGAAGCAACGCAGGGATTCTTTAGCTGAATTTGAGCAAGCTGGACGTGAAGATTTAGTCGAAGAAGTAAAAGCTGAAATTGTGATTGTCGAAGAATATCTGCCTGAACAATTATCTGATGAAGAAATTCGTCAAGTTGTTCAAGATGTTATCGAAGAGGTGGGCGCAAGTTCTCCAAGCGATTTCGGTAAAGTAATGGGACCTGCCATGGCTCGCTTGAAGGGTCAAGCGGATGGTTCAAAGGTTAATGCCATTGTTAAGGAATTATTACATTAATACATGGAAGATCTAGATTAAGTTCTAGGTCTTTTTTGTCTTAGGGGGCTTTATTCAGAGTCGATGCAGGGTGTTTTTTGTATTTTCCTGTGATACAATAGCACTATATTACATAAAAAGGAGATTGTTGATTGACCGAATTAAACGAAGTGAATAAGCAAGTAACGGTTACTAATAGTGATTGGCTCGTAGCTCTCCTAGGTAACCGCGATAAGCATATTCAGCTCATTGAAGAAGAATTACCGGTTCGAATTGCCAACCGTGGCGAAATTATTTCGATTTCAGGGCAGGAAGAAGAGGTTGAACTTGTTCGGCAAATCTTTCTGAACCTGCTTCAACTACTCGAATCGGGTGTCCCTGTTAAGATGCCGGACATTGTAACAGCAATTAAAATGGCGAAAAGAGGCTCTTTAGATTATTTCGCTCACTTGTATGAGAAGGTAATCGGTCGAACTTATGAAGGCAAAGCTATCCGAGCGAAAAATTTCGGGCAGCTTGAGTACGTGCGTGCAGTTGAAGCTCATGATATCACCTTTGGGATTGGTCCGGCGGGCACAGGCAAGACCTTCCTAGCCGTTGTGCTGGCCGTAGAGGCTATGCGTGAAGGTCGTGTAAAGAAAATTATTCTAACGCGTCCAGCGGTAGAGGCTGGCGAAAGCTTGGGCTTCCTGCCTGGAGACTTAAAGGAGAAGGTAGCCCCATATTTAAGGCCCGTGTATGACGCTTTGTATACAATCTATGGGACTGAGCAAACGAATCGTTTGATGGAACGCGGTGTGATTGAGATTGCCCCGCTTGCTTATATGCGGGGGAGAACTTTAGATGACGCCTTTGTTATCTTGGACGAAGCGCAGAATACGACAATTGCACAGATGAAGATGTTCTTGACGCGCTTAGGCTTCGGCTCGAAGATGATTGTAAATGGCGACCATACTCAAATCGACTTACCCAAAGGGGTACGCTCAGGTCTGGTAGATGCACAGCAGACCTTGAAGGGAATTCCGCGGGTTAAATTTGTAACCTTTGATGAATATGACGTAGTCCGTCATCCGGTAGTGGCCGATATTATTCGAGCCTATCGCCGACATGATGACTAATTAGCAAGGAGGTTGCTGTGAAGACAAGATTAGAACAGTGGCAGTCACAAGCTGGCAAGTATTATTTCTTCATTGTGCTGATTATACTGTCACTGTTTGTGATTTTGCTAGGCTATAGCACGACACTGCCCCAGCAATATAATTTCCAATTAAATCAAGTTGCTGAAACGACAATTCAAGCGCCAACCACAATTGAAGATGTGGAGATGACGGAACGTAACCGTGAACAAGCGCGTAATAGTGTTGCTGATGTATATGTTTATCAGCCGAATATTCGTGAAAGTCAATTGGCTTTATTGGAGCAATTGTTCCAAGGTTTGCGTGATGTACGTAAAGAGCGTTATTCAACGGAAAGTTTAAAGGAGATTGAAGCGGAAGAAGAATGGATGCAACGCTATATCGCCTTAGAAATTAATGCAGAACGGACAGATGAACAGGACGTTATCTTCGGTCAATTAGAGAAGAGCGAGAAATTATTTGCCTTGTTATATTATTTCTCAGGCCATTATGATGACTCCGTGGTTAATTTGCTGACACGGATACCCAGGGAATCGATTGTGTCCTTGGTCGAAATGTCAGATAATGATTTATCGACGATTAATCAAGCAACCGCACAAATACTCGATTCTACCTTGTCGAAGCCAATTCATGCCAATGAAATTATACAGATAATCGCCCAAGCGCGTACGCAACTGGATGGTTTGAATTTGAATTTTGAAAGTCGGCAAGTCACTCAAGATTTATTGCAACAATTGATTATCCCGACGATGGTATATAGTGAGGAAGAAACCGAGGAACGCCGTCAACAAGTGGCCAACTCTGTCCAGCCAAGTTATATTCTGCAAGGACAGATTATTGTTCAAGAAGGACATGTCATTGATCAAGACGATATGCGTCAGTTGGATTTGTTCGGTTATTTAGACCGGCGAGCGATGCGCTCAGCTGGCTATGGTTTCTATGCCTTAGTGCTCATTCAAGCCTTGGCTCTTTTAGTCCATTTCAGACAGAAATTAGTTGGAAGCAAGCAAGATGTATTATCAGCCAATGCCCAATTAACGGTGTATAGTGTCTCGATGGTTGCAATCTTAAGTGTCTTGAAGCTGTTAAGTCTACTGCAGCAGAACAACTTGGAACATGCCCTCTTGTTATGTCCCATTTATATTATGCCGATTCTACTATTGCCTTATACGTCAGAAGAATTATCGATTCTTGAGATAATCTTCTTTAATTTATTTGCGAATTTCTTTATCTCAAGTAATAGTATCATTGACATAACTTTGATTGTTCTCTTTTATCTGTTAAGTAGCTTACTTGGTTTCTTGGTAGCCTTAATTCAGAAACGCAAAGCAACACAACGCTTGCATATAGGCATGAGCTTATTGCTGCATGGCATTGTCATGGTGCCTATCTTGTCTGTCTTGAATTACCTAAGTGATATGCAGCAAACTGCCTTTATCCTGGCCATCGCAGCTGTTAATGTATTCATTGCGGGTGCTGCTTATTTCTTTATCCAACCATATTGGGAAGCGTGGTTTGGCCAACACTCGACCTTGGTCTTAAATCAACTTTCTAATTTGAATAATCCCTTACTGCTGGAAATTAGTGAGAAAGCGCCGGGAACTTACCACCATAGTATGATGGTTGCGACGTTGAGTTCCAATGCGGTCACTGCCATTGGTGGGGATGCCCTGCTTGCGCGGGTGGCAAGTTACTACCATGATGTTGGCAAGACGATTCATCCGATGTTTTTTACGGAGAATGTGCCGGCCCATATGGTAAGCCCCCACCAAAAATTAACCCCTAAAGAAAGTGCTGAAATTATTATTAGCCACGTAACTTTAGGGAGAGGCATAATGGAAGAGCACCATTTCCCGCAAATTATAATTGATATTTGCATGCAACACCATGGTACAACACGGGTGGGGTACTTTTACCATGAAGCCAAGCAGGATAATCCGAATGTAGATGAGGCTGATTTCCGCTATCCAGGGCCTAAGCCACAAAGTAAAGAAGCGGCGGTCATTATGATTGCAGATTCGGTTGAGGCAGCGTCTCGTAGTTTGAAAGATTATGAATTGGAAACCATTGAGAATTTAGTGGATTCCATTATTTGCGACAAGTTAAAAGACGACCAGTTTTCAGAGTCGGGACTTACGTTCCATGAAGTGAAATTGGTACGCCAGTCCTTAATTAATAATATTTCGGGTATGTATCACTCTCGTATTTCGTATCCGAAAGATTGAGGTGAGTAAATGAACGTAACGATTATCGATGAAGGCAATTATTTAAATGAGCAGGAGTCAGATTTGCTTAGAAATATTCTGACTGAAGCTGGCAAGGCCTTAAAATTGCCTGAAGATGCTGAAGTAGACGTGTCCATCGTCTCGAATGAAGCCATTCATGCTTTGAATCAACAGTACCGCCAAGTCGATCGGCCGACCGATGTCCTAAGCTTTCCCTTAGAAGAAGGGGAAGATGAGCTGGATTTAGCTTTTGGCGACTTGTTGAAGGTATTAAATATGCCAAGACACCTAGGAGATATTGTCATCTCTTACCCACGAATGCAGGAGCAAGCTGAGGAATATGGTCATTCTCAAGCAAGGGAGTTAGCATTTCTAGCGGTGCATGGTTTCTTACACTTGAATGGCTATGACCATCAGACGCCACAAGAGGAAGCAGAGATGTTTGGTATTCAAGAGAAAGTATTAGATAATTATGGCCTCTCCCGTTAAAGCTTCGCTAAAGAAATTTATTAAAAGCTGTTCTTTCGCAATAAGTGGTATTTACCAAGCATTTCAGACGGAGCGCAATTTACGCATAGAACTGTGCATAGGCCTGTTGACAATAGGGGCGGGCTTCTATTTCCAAATCACACTAGGGGAATGGCTCGCTGTCTTACTTGCTAGTGGTCTGGTCCTTTCGGCGGAACTATTTAACAGTGCGATTGAAACGGTAGTAGACCTTGTAGCGCAAGGGCAAGAATTACCTTTAGCGAAACGAGCTAAAGATATTGCAGCAGGGGCAGTACTGCTAGCGGCCTTGACAGCGGCGCTTATAGGCTTAATAATCTTTATACCATATATGAAATTACTTATTTAGAATGGAGGAGTTATGAAGGAACAAACATTTAAATCAGGCTTTATTGCGATCATCGGACGGCCGAATGTCGGTAAATCAACCCTATTGAATCGCTTCGTAGGCCAGAAAATCGCTATTATGTCAGATAAAGCCCAAACGACGCGTAATAGAATTCAAGGGGTTTACACAGACGAAACGGCTCAAATTGTTTTTATTGATACACCCGGTATTCATAAGCCTAAGCATGCTTTAGGTGATTTTATGTTGAAGACAACGTATTCTGCCTTGCAAGGTGTGGATGGGGTTTTAGTTGTAGTTAACGCCAGCGAACCCATTGGGCCGGGAGACCGCCTTGTCATTGAACGGGCTGCAAGTACGAAGGTACCTGTCTTCCTATTAATTAACAAGATTGACCTCGTTTCACATGAAGATTTATTGCCGATTATTGAATCCTATCGTCAGGAATATGATTTCGATGAAATTTATCCAATCAGTGCGACTGAAGGTGATAATGTGCCGGAACTACTTGAAGGAATCAAAGGGATTCTCCAAGAAGGTCCAAAATACTATCCGGCAGATCAAGTTATGGATCATCCTGAATATTTCGTTGTAGCAGAATTTATCCGCGAGAAAATTTTGCTTTTAACACGTGAAGAGATTCCACATTCTGTAGCCGTTCAAGTTGAGCGGATGCAAAGAAACGAAGATGGTAAAATTGAAATTCAAGCCACTATTATCGTTGAACGCAAAAGCCAGAAGGGTATCATTATCGGAGCGCAAGGTAAGATGATTAAGAAAATTGGCCAACTAGCTCGTCGTGATATTGAGCATTTGCTAGACGATAAGGTCTATTTAGATTTATGGGTTAAAGTTCAGAACAATTGGCGCGAACGCCAGAGTCAGCTAATGGACTTAGGTTATCGGCCTGATGATTATTGATAGGGATTTCTGGTACGATTATCAATTCATGCCTTATACTTTGGGCCAAGTTAAAAGCATGAACTGCACGGCAAGCTAAGGCGTAAGGAGGTGGAGGATGCAAGAGCGATTCGATGGGATTGTGTTATTTGAGCGCAAGTATAAAGAAAATGATGGCTTGGTTAAGATTTTCACCGAACCCTTTGGGACAAAGATGTTTTTTGTGAAGGGGCTTTACCGGCCCAATCATAAGCTGCGAAGTCAATTGCTTCCTCTGACGTATAATCGCTATATTGGTACAATTCATGCGGATGGTCTCTCCTTTTTGCAAGAAGGGGAGACTTTGAATTTCTTTCGGCAAATTCAAAGTGATTACCTCAGGCAGGCTTATGCAACGTATGTGACCCAACTTACGGATGCTGCCTTAGAGGATGCTGAGCCTAATCCCGCCGTTTATCAAATACTGCTCGGGGCCTTAGAGGCAATCAATCAGGATTTAGATCCAGCAATTATTACCTTGCATACGGAGTTGCATTTGCTGAAATTCTTCGGAATTTATTGGAATTGGCAAGGCTGTCTCTATTGTCAAGTAACTGATCAAGCGTTAGATATTAGTTTACGCCAGCAAGGTTTGCTTTGTCCAAGGCATTTCGATAAGGATGCTTATCGCTTACATGCCGATCCCAGGGCAGTCTTTGCCTTACGAATACTGGCAAGTCGGCCGATTGGAGCGATTCAGCGGATGGATTTAAGTCAAGCAACCTTGGCCCAAATGCGGCGGATTGTCGATGAGATATACCGGGAATATGTCGGGATACGCCTGCGTAGTAAGCGTTACTTAGAGGAGTTGAAGAAGAGTGAGGCGCTGAGCCAGGCCTTACTAGCGAAACGGAAGAAAAATCAGTGAACAGATTGACTTTTCTTAAGAAAGTTAGTAGAATAAATGCACTGTTAGGAGCGCATTGAAAGAAGACAGTCCAGCGACTTTGGGAAAGTGAGAGCCAAAGCGAGTCGAATGGTAGCTTCTACGTTTGAATTGAAGATAAAAGAGCCAACCTTGGTTGGAATTAGGGTGGAACCGCGAGATGATCGTCCCTATGATTGAGTGTAGACTTAATCATAGGGCCTTTTTTATGAGGAGGAAAAGAAATGAAGCCACAGACAATGCAAGATATTATTCTCACATTACAGAATTATTGGGCGAAAGAGGGCTGCCTTTTATTGCAAAGTTATGATACGGAGAAAGGTGCGGGAACGATGAGTCCGTATACTTTCCTTAGAGCCATTGGTCCAGAGCCTTGGAACGCAGCTTATGTTGAGCCATCACGCCGCCCAGCTGATGGGCGCTATGGCCAGAACCCAAATCGTTTGTATCAGCATCATCAGTTTCAAGTAGTTATGAAGCCTTCGCCTTTAAATATTCAAGAGTTATACTTGGATAGCTTGGTGGCTTTAGGTATTAATCCTTTAGAACATGATATTCGCTTTGTTGAAGATAACTGGGAGAATCCGTCTTTAGGATGTGCAGGTCTTGGTTGGGAAGTATGGATTGATGGCATGGAAATTACCCAATTTACCTACTTCCAACAAGTCGGCGGCTTGAAGTGCGACCCGATCATGAGTGAGTTGACTTATGGGCTTGAACGCTTGGCTATGTATATTCTAGACGTAAACGATGTTTACGATTTGCAGTGGGCCCCGGGCGTTAAATACGGCGATATATTTAAGCAACCAGAATTTGAACATTCTACGTATTCCTTTGATATCAGTGATGCAGATATGTTACATAAACACTTCGAGAACTATGAACAGGAAGCCCAACGCTTGCTAGCTGAGGGACTCGTTCATCCGGCTTATGACTATATTCTTAAATGCTCGCATACCTTTAACTTGTTGGATGCCCGAGGTGTTATTTCAGTGTCCGACCGGGCTGGGTATTTAGCTAGAATTCGAAAGCTTGCCCGTGGTGTTGCAGAACGGTTTGTGGAGAGTCGTGAAGCTTTAGGCTTCCCATTGCTGAAAGAAGAAAGTAAAGCATAGAAAGGTAGGTCAACCATGGCAGATTATTTATTAGAAATTGGAATGGAAGAAATTCCAGCACGCTTTGTCCTCTCCTTAAGAGATCAATTAGCGGAGCGTGTTGAGGCATTTCTGGAAGAGAATCGTTTATCTTATACTTCTATCGATCGCTTTGCGACACCTCGTCGCTTAGCCGTTCGTGTGAATGGCTTGGCAGAGCAACAAGAAGCCATTCAAGAGCATAATCGTGGTCCTGCTTTACATATTGCTAAAGATGACCAAGGGGCCTGGACTAAAGCAGCTTTAGGTTTTGCCCGCGGTCAAGGAATTGAAGTGGATGATTTGCTTGAAGAAGATGTGAATGGAACGATGTATGTCTTTGCTGACAAATATGTGGAAGGTTTAGCTAGTGAAGAAGTGTTGAAAGATATTGATCAAGTTATCAAGGCGATGACTTTCCCAGTATCGATGCGTTGGCATGACTATGACGTAGCTTATATCCGGCCGGTACACTGGTTAATATCTTTATATAATTCAAAGGTGTTGCCATTAAGTTTTGTAGGGGTGAAGGCGGGTAATCAAACACGAGGCCACCGCTTCATTGGTAAGAATGTTCAACTTTCGCATCCGAGCGAATATGAGAGTGCCTTGAGAAATGAGCAGGTTATCGCAAGCTTTGAGAAGCGCCAAGACACTATTAGTCAACAAGTTGAGGCCATTGCCCAAGAGAATGGCTGGCATGTGCCCCAAGATTCTGATTTATTAGAAGAAGTAACTGCCATTGTTGAATGGCCAACCGCCTTCTACGGGCAATTTGATGAGAATTACTTACAAGTACCAAGTATTATACTCAAGACAGCGATGCGCGATCACCAGCGTTATTTCTATGTGGAAGACACCAAGGGTGAGCTGCTGCCATATTTCATTTCCGTACGCAATGGGAATGAAGAGCATATTGAGAATGTTATTAAAGGGAATCTCAAAGTACTAAAGGCACGACTCGAAGACGCCTTATTCTTCTATGAGGAAGACTTGAAGTTACCATTGGAAACTTATGTTGCTAAATTGGAGCATGTGAACGAACATTATAAACTTGGCTCTTTAGCAGACAAGCAAGTGCGTGTGAAAGCTTTAATTGAAGAGCAATTCTTACCGCATTTAACAGGAGCACTAGAGTCTGAAGCAGGGCAAGCAGCAAGCCAAGCGGCTGAAATATATAAATATGATTTAATGACCTTGATGGTGGATGAATTCTCAGAGCTACAAGGCACGGTTGGCGAGTTGTACGGGGAACACTACGGACTTTCTAAAGCTATTGCTCAGGCGATTGGCAGCCAATATATGCCTACCCAAAGTGGCGGATCCTTACCGGATACTCAAGCTGGTGCGCTCTTAGCAGCAGCGGATAAATTAGATACTTTAATGCAGTACTTCCAGGCGGGTCTTATTCCAACTGGTTCTAACGACCCATATGCCTTAAGACGGCAAGCTAGTGGCTTAGTTGAAATTATTTGGGATCAGCAGTGGGACTTTGACTTATTAGCTGTTATCGAGAAAGAAATGACAGAAAGTTCAGAGCGCCAGCAATTAATTGAATTTATTCAAGCACGTATTATCCAGCATTTACAACAAGATGGCATTGCTCATGATATTATCCAAGGAGCGACCTCAGCCAATCACTTAAATGTATTAGAGACGATCCAAGTTGCCACAAACCTTCAGGCGAAACGTAAGGAAGCTCCAGAAGCGTATCGTCAATTTGTTGAAGCCATGAGTCGCGTCTTAAACTTAGGTAGCCAAGTCGAAATAACCGGCGCAATGAATCCAGACTTAGCTGAAACAGAATCCGAAACAGCGCTGATTCAAGCGATTCAAGACCTTTCCCAAGAAGGTTCAATTGCTGAGCAACTTCAACAATTGCATGACTTGGTGCCAGTGATTAGTGATTATTTCGAAAATAATATGGTGAATGCTGAAGATGCCACAATCCGCCACAATCGTCAAGTAACCTTAGCGAACTTGAGTCAATGGATACTTAATTTAGTAGATGCACGCGCCTTAATTAGTAAATTTTAAGCCGAATGAAACAGAAAGGAGGGGTGCTCTATGTCGACTTTTCTAGATTTCGCTAAAGTAAATGTCAAAGCCGGCAAAGGCGGCGATGGAATGGTTGCCTTCCGTCGAGAGAAATATGTACCCGATGGGGGGCCTGCAGGTGGTGATGGTGGGCAAGGTGGCGACGTCATCTTTCAAGTGGATGAAGGTCTGAGAACCTTGGTAGATTTCCGCTACAATCGTCACTTTAAAGCTGATAACGGCCAAAACGGTATGAGCAAAGGTATGTACGGTCGTTCAGCCGAAGATTTAATTGTGAAAATCCCGCCAGGTACCCTAGTTAGAAATAGCGAAACAGGAGCCTTGCTCGGCGATTTGGTTGAGCATGGCCAACGTCTAGTCGTAGCCAAAGGTGGTCGGGGTGGTCGCGGTAACATGCGTTTTGCGACCCATAAGAATCCGGCACCATCCATTGCCGAAAATGGTGAACCGGGTGAGGAATTTGAATTAGAACTTGAGTTGAAATTGCTGGCGGACGTAGCCCTAGTAGGCTATCCGAGTGTCGGGAAATCTACCTTGCTTTCCGTCATTAGTAATGCGAAGCCTAAGATTGCTGATTATCAATTTACAACCTTAGAACCGAATCTCGGTGTAGTCAAAATGGGCGTCGACCGCGAATTTGTCGTGGCTGATACGCCTGGACTTATTGAAGGTGCTTCCCAAGGCGTAGGTCTAGGGACACAATTTCTTAAGCATATTGAACGAACTAAAGTCATCTTGCATGTGATTGATATGGCTGCCAGTCATGGGCGCGATCCTTTTGAGGACTTTGTCAAGATTATGGACGAGTTGGGAACGTATCACGAGCGAATTCTTGAACGGCCGATGATTCTTGTCTTAAATAAGATGGACTTAGCTGAAGCCCAAGAGAATTTGCCAGAGTTTCAAGCTAAGATTGCGACTTACTACCAAGAGCATCCAGAACTCACACAAGCCGAGCAATTTCAAATTAGTGGATGGCAAGCTAAGGGACTGCAGGCATTGTTGGATCGAACGGAAGAAATTGTTCGTGAGACGGAATTTATCCCCTTGGAAGAGGAGACAGTCGAGAGCGTTGTACACTATGGTTTGGAAGAAGAGGAACCCGATTTCGAAGTCCATCGCTTAGATGGAGACTATTACTTAATCACCGGAGCCAAAATTGAGAAGCTTTTTGCCATGACGAATACGGCTCATGATGAAAGTTTAGCCCGCTTTGCTAGACAAATGCGCGGCATGGGAATTGATGATGCCTTGCGTAAAGCAGGTGCTAAGAATGGCGATACCATTGAACTTTCAGGCTTCCAATTTGAGTTCATGGAGTAGGTGAATGGAATGAAACAAAGCAATACCCAACGCTTAGATGTGTTCGACGGGCTGAAAGGCTTGGCGATTCTACTTATTCTAGGCTACTATTTCTTTCAACACATTGTTCCCGGGGGTTATTTGGCTGTTAATTTGTTCTTAGTGATTGCCGGTTTCTTTAATTTCAGGCATTTCTATATTGCGGATAGCCAAGGCAAGCAGCCGAAAATTCGCAGTTATTACCGGAGGCGCTTTGAACGGTTATTCTTCCCGATGTTGGCAATGATTGTAACGGTGACCACCTTTATTATGTTGTTTGCCCGGGAGTATTTCTTTAATATTCGCAATATGGCCCTGTCGGGTCTGGTCTTCTTGAATAATTACTATCAAATTTTTCAAGAGCAGTCTTATTTCGTACAGGCAGCGAATCCAAGTGCCTTTACGCATCTTTGGTATGTTTCGCTTTTGGGACAGCTGCTTCTTTTAACCCCGATTGCGGTGAAATTGTTCTATTCTTGGAACCGCAGACCTGCGGTGGCGGCTAACTTCTTGCTGGTGGTGTCTTTAATTTCGGCGTTCTTGATGGCTTATTGGTATCCCGAAGGGGGCGATCCGACTCGGGTTTATTATGATTTATTAACCCGGGCATCTGCCTATACGTTTGGAGGGGCACTGGGCTTTATATTTCCGGCTAAATTAGAAGCGAAGCCTTTGGCGTCTAAGCCGAAACTAGTCTTGAATGGCATTGGCCTGATAGCGGTTATTATGCTGTTCTTGATGGTTAACTTTATGTATGGTACGCAAGCTTTTGCCTATCGTTTCGGGATGACACTGTTTACCTTGACGAGTGGCTTATTAATAATCGCCGCCATTCATCCTGATACTATTTGGCATAAGCTACTCAGCTTCAAGCCCTTAGCATGGTTAGGCCGGCGCAGCTTCTCCTACTACCTCTGGTATTACGCAATATATTTAGTACTACCGACGGTGATGGGCAATTTAGCTAAATCCATGACCTGGCTGACTCTTATCCAAATGCTGGTCTTGATTATTGTAGCTGAATTCTCTTACCAAATCTTTGAACAGCAACGTATCCAATTGCCTTTAGGACAGCACTTTAACTTGAAGAAAAGCCAAATGCAATTTAACTTCTTGAAGAAACACCCGCAACAGTTAACGGCTGTGAAGGTCTTGACAGGTATTTATGCTATTGTGTTTATTATCGGTAGTATCGGGGTACTGGCAGCGCCAGAATCACGGTCTGATACGGCTGAAGAATTGCAATCAGTTATTGTCTCTAACGAGGAGTTAGCTGATCAAACGCAAGATGAGAGCACTCAAACAAATAAGGTTATTAATAATATCGAAGGTCTGGACCAAGAAGAAACACTCTATGCCAGTGGCTTAGATGTTACCTTCGTTGGGGATTCTATCTTATTAGCTGCGGCTGAAGATATTCAAACAGTCTTCCCCAAAGCTATTATCCAGGGAGAGGTAGGACGTCAACTGTACAGGAGTGTCGATACGATTGAACAGCTTAAGACAAGTAATCTCCTGCAATCGACAGTTGTGACCATGCTTGGGTCTAACGGAACCTTTACCCAGAATCAATTGGATGATTACATCCAAGCCGTAGGTACCGACCGCGACCATTATTTCGTCACGGCGAATGTAAATCGACCGTGGAATGATGACGTAAACCGTCAACTCTTTAACGCGGCACAGAGATATGGGAATGTTCATGTTATTGACTGGGAAACATATGCTAACGATCATCCGGAGTGGATGTATGAAGATGGTGCACACCCGAATAAAGAAGGTGCCAAAGAGCTAGCGGTGTTTATCGCTCAGGAAGTCTACGGACAGCGTTAAGACAAGTTATATAGAGATATTTTTAAATCCGAATTATTCGCCAAAAGGCTTCGGCTTGGGCGGATGATTCGGTTTTTCTTTGTAGCATAAATTTCCCCTTTCAAAAAATCTTTATAACACTGAGCTGCACTGCATATTTATACAACCCATGCTGAAAATAATATCTCCTGAAAAAAGCAGCCTTATCAACGTTCGGCAATATTTATATTCTTTGAAGTGTATGATTTTGGGGAAGATTAGATTATAGTTTGTATGCACTCATTCAAGGATGTGTCTGTCGCAAAATATAATTTTGAATAGAAAAGCGTGTTTTCTACTAAAGATTCCGTGTTATATCTTGAAAATTACGCTATAATGACACAAGTGTGAAATTAGAAAAGATGTGAGACAATGGAATTATTATTTCTCGGCACAGGAGCTGGCGTACCTTCAAAAGGGCGCAATGTGAGTTCTTTGGCCTTAAAATTATTAGACGAATTGAATGAAATTTGGATATTTGATTGTGGTGAAGCTACCCAACATCAAATTCTGAAAACAACGTTAAAACCGAGGAAAGTAACTCATATATTTATTACGCATTTACATGGAGACCATATCTTTGGTTTACCTGGTTTTTTAAGTAGTCGTTCTTTCCAAGGGGGAGATAATGAACCTTTAACCATTTATGGACCGAAGGGTATTAAAGGCTATGTGGAATCCTCCTTGAGGTATTCACAGACAAAACTGCAGTATCCTTTGAAGATAGTCGAATTAGATAGTCAAGGAGGGAGCATTGCCCATCAAGGTTGGCTGATTGAATATTTACCACTGAAACACGGCGTTGAGTGCTTTGGCTATCGGATTATAGAACCTGATAAAGAAGGTGAGCTTCTTGTTGGGAAGCTACAAGAATATAATATCCCGAATGGACCTATTTTCGGTCAACTTAAGCGGGGTGAAATTGTGACACTAGCTGACGGGACTGTCTTGGATGGGAAGGATTTTATCGGGCAGCCTAAAGCTGGGCGTGTTATAACAATTCTGGGCGATACCCGACCGAATGCCAATATCGACATTCTAGCTAAGGATGCAGACGTACTTGTTCATGAAGGCACACACAGTCAAGATGAAGCGAAGATGGCGCATCGCTATTTCCACTCAACTGTTGCTGATGCAGCCAAGGCCGCTGAAAGAAATCAAGTGAAGCAATTATATATTAACCATATTAGTTCAAGATATTTAGCCGCTGATGTTAAGCAGTTGGCTAATCAAGCCAAACGTATCTTTCCCGAAAGTCAGATTGTCCATGATTTACAGCAATTTGAGGTGGACTAAGTGGGGAGAGTAACGGGTAAAGTTTGGCTTGTTACGGGTGCCAGTAGTGGCATTGGTCGGGCTGTAGCCTACGGACTTGCTAAAGAGGGTGGGCATTTAATTCTGCTTGCCCGGCGCAAAGAGAAACTCATCGAAATTGCCCAAGACATATTTCGCCGTTATAAGGTGGATGTCTTAGTTATTGCTGTAGATCTGACAGATAACCATGCTTTGGAACATGCTATTAATTGGGCTTTTGCCAAGCGTCCTGTTATTCATGGTGCAGTGCATTGCGCAGGCTATGGCTTATTTAAAGAAGCTGTGGCCTTATCCTATGAGGATATGCGGCAAATGCTCCAAATTAATACCCTTTCAGCGATGCATGTAAGTCAACTTTTGACCCAGCAATGGCTAAAGCGTGGTATCCCAGGCCATCTGACGCTAGTGGCATCTTCAGCGGGCAAGATTGCGACACCAGCGTCTGGGGTGTACTCTGCGAGTAAATCTGGTATAATAAGCTATGCAAATAGTTTGCGCATGGAAGTTGCCCATGCTGGCATACAAGTAACCGTGGTGAATCCTGGACCGGTTCGCACAGCTTTCTTCTCTCATGAAGCAAGCATGCAGGCGTATTTAGAGCGGGTGTATCCTTTGGCCCTGGAGCCGGATAGTCTGGCTCAGGAGATTATTCAAGCAATGGGGAGCAAACGTAAGCCCCGGGAGCTTAATCGCCCTTCGATACTGCAGTTAGCTTCCCAATTATATGGTTTGTTTCCGATCGTTGGGGATTTTGTCGTCAAGTATTTTTTCAACCTCAAGGAGGGCTAAGTGATGAAAGAACAATGGAAAGTTATTTTAATGATTATTATCTTAATCGTCGTCGTTATTTTCTCTTTGCAGAATACGAATTCTGTAGCGATAGATTTCTTTGTACGGACGGTTGAAATACCACTGGTATTAGTGATTTTATTTAGTGTCCTTGTTGGGGTTATTGTTGGTTTAGTTACTTCCGTGGCTTCTATTCAAGGCTACCGTAAAGATGCGAAAGGTTTCGAACGGGAAGCAAATCAGTTGCGCGGTGAATTGACTGAAATGCAAATTAAGAAAGACAAAGAGATTAGTGAGTTAAAAGCACAAGTTCGCGAACAAGATTACCAAGCTGATCATACGGCTACCTTGCTTGACTATGAAGAAATAACAGATGATTCAATTGAAAGCGAGTCAGCAATGGCTTCAGATACTGCACCCCAGGCCGCAGATACAGTCGATGGCGAAACGGAAGTAGAGGCTGAAGTGGTTGAGGTAATTGATGCAGATGAAGCGGATGATGCAGTGGTTGTTGTAGAAGCTACCAATGACGAGACCTCTGAAGACGATAAAGATGAACAAGATGAGGTTATCCAATTGTAAGGAGAAGATGAAATTTGCAATTGAATTTAGCACGCTATCAATGGGAGTATACCGAACCCTCAGAAGGTGAGCTCGGTGCAATGCAAGCACGTTTCCAAGAAGCCGGGATTGATGTCAGTCCCGCTTTTTTGCGTTTTCTATTCCAAAGAGGCATTGTTGAACCAGAAAGCTATCGGAAAGTTACCGATCCGACTCCGCAAGTGTTCCATGATCCCTTCTTAATGTATGATATGAGCCGGGCTGTTGAGCGGATTCAAGAGGCGATTGCGAGTGAAGCGGCCATACTCGTCTATGGGGATTATGATGCGGATGGTATTACGAGCACGCTCATTATGTATGAGTGCTTAGAAAGTTTAGGGGCGCATGTTACTTATTATTTACCCAATCGCCATCAAGATGGCTATGGCCCTAATTTAGAGCGGTACCGAGAATTTATTGAACAAGGAATTGAGTTGATTATCACCGTAGATAATGGGGTAGCTGGCTTTGAAGCAATTGCTTATGCCAAAGAGCAAGGAGTTGATGTCATTGTCACCGACCACCATGAGCTCCAAGATACCTTACCGGATGCCTATGCAATTGTCCACCCCCGTCATCCTGAAGGAGCCTATCCATTTGGTGATTTGGCTGGTGCGGGTGTAGCTTTAAAATTAGCGGCCGCCTTACTCGAAGAAGTCCCGGTTGAAGGACTTGAGTTAGCAGCGATTGGTACGATTGCTGATATGGTGTCGCTAACTGATGAGAACCGCACCATCGTCTTAAGTGGCCTCAATTTATTAAAGAATACACCACGTATTGGCTTACAACTTTTATTTGATGAGCAGAACATTCAAGCAAGTGATATTACTACAGATACAATCGGCTTCGTCATTGGCCCCCGTCTGAACTCCTTGGGTCGTTTAGGAGATCCTACACCTGGTTTGAAATGGCTACAGACATATGATGAGCAAGAGGCGCAAGAAATCCTTAACTTTATGAACGAAGAGAATGCGCGAAGGCAAGCTATTGTCCAAAGTATTGAGCGGGAAATCATTGCCAAGCTAGAGACAGCTTCTGCATTGCCTGATGTTATTATAGAAGGGCAGGCTGGTTGGGCAGCTGGGGTTTTAGGGATAGTTGCGAGTCGTTTGGTGGAACGCTACCATCGACCTGTTCTGCTCTTTGAACACCAAACTGAAGCAGGAGTATATAAAGGGAGCGGGCGGAGTATTCAAGGTATCAATTTGTTTGAATGGCTCAACGAGCAGAAGGAATATATAGCGTATTTTGGCGGGCATAGTCAGGCTGCGGGCTTGACGGTTGATGAACGGCAGTGGACTGCCTTTAAAGAGGCTATGGAAACCTCTAGCACTGCCTTCCAAGAAATCATTGAAGCTCCTAATCAGTTAACGATTGATCTGAAAGTAAGCCTAGCTGAAATTGACGAGCCGTTAATTGAGCACTTAAGTCTTTTAGGTCCTTTTGGTATGGATAATCCTCGACCTTTAGTCTATGTTGAAGATGCGACTATTATTTCTATTCGAGCCATTGGTCAAGATCAAAGTCACATTAAATTAAATGTAGCCCAGGGTACTGATAGCTTGCAGGTAATCGGCTTTTCAAAAGCTGAACAGTGCCATCGCCTGAAAGAGCAGACTACTGTCTCGCTTGTGGGTTACTTGGATATGAATGAATGGAATAATCAACGTCTGCCACAATTGCAGTTAGAAGACATTGGACTAAAGGGAAGTCAGTGGCTGGATTTACGAGGAAGTCGTTTGGAAACAAGCCTATTCGAATACTCAGATGCCTTATATGTATTTACCCATACAAAGCTCTTGAATTATGCGCAAGCATATATTAAAGCAAGTTCTAAGGCAATTTTATACGAGCAATTGAGTGAATCAGATATGAAGTATACACGCCTGGTCGTTGTAGAACCACCGAAAGCCTTAGATGATTTGCGGACACTATTAGAACATGATTGGCAAGAGATTCATTGGCGGGTTTACATTCAAGAGTCGAAGTATTTAGCTGGCTTACCAGACCGGCAAGATGCAAGCAAGCTCTTTCGTTATATTCAACAGCGGCCACAATTTGAAATTCGTCCGGAGTTAGCTTCGCTGAGTCAGCAGCTAAATATTTCATCTACGCGCTTAAAGTTACTTATCTTAATGTTTTATGAGGCAGAATTTGTTATAATAAAAGACGGTTGGTTGGCCTATCAACAAGATATTGAAGCGAAAGTAAATTTAACAGAACTTGATGCTTACCAGGCTTTTGAAAAGGCGATGGAGATAGAAGCCCTATTGAATTATCAACCTTTGTCGGTTATACAAGAATATTTTGAAGGGAGCGACTAAGATGAATTTAAAAGATTATATTGCTAAAGTTGAAGATTATCCAGAAGAGGGGGTCACATTCCGTGACATCACGCCTTTAATGGCAAATGGAGAGGCTTTCCACTATGCAACAGAACAAATCGTAGAGTACGCTCGGTCGCTTAAAGTCGACTTGGTTGCAGGCCCAGAGGCCCGTGGCTTTATTATTGGTTGCCCAGTCGCTTATGCATTAGAAATTGGCTTTGTTCCGGTACGTAAACCGAATAAGTTGCCAAGAGAAACGGTCGAAGTGAATTATGATTTAGAATATGGCTCAAATACGTTAACGATGCATAAGGATGCTGTCAAACCTGGTCAACGGGTGTTAATTATTGATGACCTGTTGGCGACAGGGGGAACCATTAAAGCGACGATTGATTTAATCGAAGCCTTAGGTGGCGTGGTAGCCGGCTGTGCTTTCCTTATTGAATTAGAAGATTTAAAAGGTAAAGAGCAATTAGCTGGTTATGAATATAAGACGTTGATGACTTATTAAATGAGTTCATTTCTCATGGAGACACCTGATAAGGTGGTTGAAAGCTAGTTCCAGAGATGGGCTTTGCCTTTAAACTGCATGAAACACAAAAACAGCTTCTTGCTTTATGACAAGAAGCTGTTTAAGATAAATGCTTAAAGTTCACGGTAAAGTGCGACAACTTTTCCTATAATAGAAACATCATCGAGAACAATATCATCCATCGTGTCATTTTCGGGACGCAAAATAAAGTGATTGTCCTTCTTAAAGAAAGTTTTACACGTCACTTCATCTTCAGCAGTCATTGCCACAACAATCTCCCCATTCACAGCAGTCGGTTGACGGCGAACTGTGATGAGGTCGCCATCAAAGATACCAGCATTCACCATACTTTCGCCATTAATTTCGAGCATGAAGAGGTCATTCTGATCGAAGTGATCTAAATTTGGTGGGACAGGATAGAATTCAGTTGCTTCTTCAATGGCCAAGATTGGTTCACCAGCAGCGACGCGACCAAGTAAGGGGATTTTATCAGATTGAATACCTAGAACTTCAAAGGCAGCCGGTGTCAGTTCAATAGCGCGCGTTTTACTTGCGTCTCGGCTAATATATCCACCTTTTTCTAGGCGAGACAAGTGACCGTGAACGGTTGAAGTGGAGGCTAGCCCGACGGTGGCACCGATTTCTCGGACGGTAGGCGGATAGCCATTGGCTTCAATTGCATCGTAAATGCACGTAAGAATGTTCAGTTGTTTCGATGTTATGGAGCGCATATTATCATCTCACTTCCTTTATTTGTTTTTATTATACCAGAATCCAAAACAAAAAACAAACAAGTGTTCGTTGAAAGGAGAAAAAATTTGCTTAGCGAAGAAAAATTAAAGAGACTTAGAACCCTAGCTCAAAAGAAACGTGAAGACAGCTTAACGCCGGAAGAAGCCCAAGAGCGCGAAGCTTTACACCAAGAGTATTTAAAGAATTTCCGGCGCGGTATGCGTTCGCATATTGAAGGGATTAAAGTGGTGAACAGTGATGGGGATGACATCACGCCTGATACAGTTAAGAGAATTCAAAAGGAGAAAGGCTTGCATCAACGGGAGAATGAAGATATTCCTGAAGCTTAGACTAGGAATTTCTGCTTCATTCGTGTAATATAAGACTATTGAATAAACAAAGGAGGTCAAATTTTGGCTACTTGGATGTGGATTTTACTTGTGATTGTTGCGTTAATTGCTGGTTTGGTTGGAGGCTTCTTTATTGCCCGTCGTTATATGATGGATTACTTCAAAGAAAACCCACCGATTGACGAGCGAATGATTTCGCAAATGTTGGCGCAAATGGGTCAAAAACCTTCGAAGAAGAAAGTTCAACAAATTATGAACTCGATGAAGGTGCAAAATAAATAATAAACATTAGCAATGTAACTAAATGCCTTTAGTTATATTGCTATTTCTTTTCTATTGCTGAAAAAACGGTACATGGAGACCATCTAACCCCCTAGAGTTAAACACCTTAATGAATATAATTATTACTGAATGTTGATAAGACTGCATTTTCAGGAATAATTATTTTATTATTTCTTATGTTGTATTAAATAGGGAAATTTACGACACTAGAAAACCTCCGCCTACTCGTGTTGCAGGCGGAGGTCAATTGAGGCGTCTATAATCTATCTAATTCTGCCCGGAGTTTAGTAAAGGCCGATTCGATTGCGCCATCTATTTCGGCGAGCTTCTTCTTATCGTATTTAACGTCGGGCTCATAGGTAATCGGCTCTCCAAAGATAATCTTGGCTTTCTTGCGGGTAATGAATTGAAAGAAGCCAATGGGTGGGTCGATCGCGACTGGAATGATATTTGTCTTGCTCATGCCTTGAATGAAGCCCGTACCGGGTTTGATTTCAGTTGAGTGGCGTGTTCCGGTTGGGAAAATTCCCAGGAAAGCTTCGCCAGTCCTCGCAACAGTAGCGGCGTGGCGAATCGTTTGAGTAGAGGGCTTTTCGCGGTTAACTGGAAAGACGTTTCCCTTGCCAAGAATATAAGCTAGAGGCTTCCAGGTGAATAATTCCTGCTTTGCCATAAAGGCTACTTTTAAAGGATATATCGTAATCGCAATCAAGAAGGGGTCGGTATTGGAAAGATGGGTCATTGCTAGAATGCCCGTGTTGTCTTGGGGTAAATTCTCTGTGCCATAGACTTTAGGCTTTCCATTAAGTAAATACATAAAGAAACGTATAATTCGAACGAGATAATCATAGGCGGTCATAAATAAATTCCTCTCCGTTTGAACAATATACCTCTATTTTACCAGGATTTTATGATAGAATCTATTCTAGATGAAATTTTGCTAGAAGGAGGCAACTCATGCGAGCGATTATTAACGGATGGACACTAGTGGCGCTGATTGTACAATTGTTCCATGGACCGATTATTTATGGCCAAGAAGTTGAGCTGCTTGAAGTATATCCAAGTGATGCTCAAGCTTTTACTCAGGGCTTAGAGTTGACCCCGGAAGGTCAATTATTGATGGGGACCGGGCTTTACGGGGAGTCGCATTTGGGCTATATTGATTTAGCAAGCGGTAAACTGCAAACGAAAGTATCTTTAGGAGAAGAATACTTCGGTGAGGGCATTACGATTAAAGGTGATACAATTTGGCAGTTGACTTGGCAAGAGGAAGAAGTCTTTGTCTATCGCTTAGCAGATTTTCAGCCTGTTACGTCCTTTACTTATGAAGGCGAAGGGTGGGGCCTGGCCTATGATGAAGAGCGAGATATTTTCTGGATGACAGACGGAAGCCATTTACTTCAGAAGCGCGATAGTGAGACGTTTGCTTTATTGGAAGAAATCGCTGTTGAAACGAAAGATGGGCAAGCTGTGGATCAGTTGAATGAAATAGAATTTGCCAATGGCTCGATATATGCGAATCGTTGGTATGAAAATGAAATTATTCAAATCTCCCCATCAGGCCAAATACTTGCGCGCTACGATTTGACCCAAATACTTAGGGATTTACCATTAACTAAGCAAGAACGTCAACAAATGGATAGTCTTAATGGAATCGCTCATATCGAAGGCGATCGTTTCTATGTTACAGGGAAGTTTTATCCAGTAATGTTAGAAGTCACGTTAACAAATAATTAGAGGAGAGGAATTCATGACAGAAACAGCACCAATACGATACGAATTAATTAAAGAAGAGAAGCACACAGGTGCTCGGTTAGGCATCCTTCATACCCCACATGGAAGCTTTGAGACGCCCATGTATATGCCTGTGGGTACGCTTGCGACTGTCAAGGGCTTATCACCTGAAGAATTAAAAGCAATGGGTGCCGGGGTTATCTTGAGTAATACCTATCATCTCTGGTTGCGACCGGGCGAGGATATTGTCGAAGAGGCCGGTGGCCTACATCAATTTATGAATTGGGATCAGGGAGTTCTGACCGACTCGGGCGGTTTTCAAGTCTTTTCCTTAAGTGACACCCGCAAAATCACTGAAGAAGGCGTTAAATTTAAGAGTCATATTGACGGAAGCGACTTGTTCCTCACGCCTGAGAAATCAATTCAAATTCAAAATGCACTCGGTGCGGATATTATTATGAGTTTCGACGAATGTCCAGACTTTAACCATACTTATGACTATGTAAAGCAATCCATTCACCGAACTACGCGCTGGGCTGAGCGGGGACTTAAGGCTCATCAGAAGGCCAATCAACAAGCACTTTTCGGTATTGTGCAAGGTGCTGGGTATAAGGATTTACGTCTTCAACATGCGCGCGATATGGTGTCCTTAGATTTCCCAGGTTATTCGATTGGCGGACTTTCGGTTGGAGAGTCGAAAGAAGAGATGAATGATGTGATGGACTATCTCTTGCCTGAATTGCCAGCGAATAAACCGCGTTACTTAATGGGCGTCGGGTCACCAGATTCATTAATCGACGGCGCAATTCGCGGGGTAGATATGTTTGACTGTGTGCTTGCAACGCGGATTGCTCGTAACGGAACTTGTATGACGAGTTCGGGTCGTTTAGTGGTAAAGAATGCGACATACGCTCGAGATTTTCGACCGATTGATGAACATTGCCAATGTTATACTTGCCAGAACTATACCCGCGCTTATGTGCGTCATCTCTTCAAAGCGGATGAAATTTTCGGTTTACGTTTAGCATCCATTCATAATGTTTATTTCTTATTGGAATTGATGCGGCAAGTGCGTCAAGCGATTCGGGAAGATAATCTTCTTGAGTTCCGGGAGGCATTCTTTGAGGCTTATGGCTATAATAAGCCGAACGCACGCGCTTTCTAATTTTGGATAGAAATCTTGACTTATTCGTGTTACACTAGACAAGTATCAAAACAATAAGGAGTGGAAATGTGGAATTTATTGTCAGTTTATTGCCTTTAATCGTTATGATGGGGATTATGTATTTCTTAATGATTCGTCCTCAAAAGCAGCAAGCGGTAGCAAAGCAGAATATGTTGGATAATATGAAGCCAGGTGATTCGGTAATCACCATTGGTGGGTTGCATGGAATCGTTGATGAGGTTAGTCAAAGCAGCAATACAGTTGTTATTGATTGTGAAGGTGTTTACTTAACCTTTAATTTGAACGCCATTGCAACAGTTACACAAGGTGGAAATATTATCGACCGCCAGGAAGAAATTGAAGCAGCGAATGAAATCGCTGAAGAAAACTACGAAGCTGAACTTCGGGATGAAACCGACGACAACTTATAAGCATTAAAGTAAGAGCTTAGGCCTATTATTAGGGCCTAGGCTTTTTGAATACGGAGGATTCTGTAAGCTTTGCTATTTGGTGGTTCTTTGGTATAATTAAGGAACAAATGTTCTTGAAAGGAGAGGCTTAGTTGGAATATGGCATGCTTAAATTTGAAGAACCAGTGCCAGATATATCACGCAAAATTCTGCATATCGATATGGACGCATTCTATGCCAGTATTGAAGTGCGGGATAATCCGGCTTTACAAGGCAAACCGGTGGTCATTGCCAAGCATCCGCGTTTGACAGGCGGGCGGGGAATTGTGGCGACGTGTAATTATGAAGCACGGAAATTCGGTATTCATTCGGCGATGAGTGCCCAGGAAGCTTATAAGCGCTGTCCTAAAGCTATATTTATTTCCGGGAGGCACGACCATTACCGGGCGGTATCTCAAGAAATTCGCCAAATATTCCATCAGTATACGGACTTAGTCGAGCCCCTATCCTTGGATGAAGCATACTTGGACGTCACACAGAATCGTTTGAACCTTCCTAGTGGCACGATTATTGGGCAGATGATTCAGCGGGATATTTACCAGAAGACGCATTTAACCAGTTCGGTTGGGGTGTCCTATAATAAGTTTATTGCCAAATTGGCTTCAGACTATCAGAAACCTCATGGTTTAACCGTTGTTGAACCAAAGGATGCTCAGGCCTTTCTTTGGGCCATGGATATTAAAGATTTCTATGGAGTCGGGAAGAAGTCCTTGCCGCACTTTCATGCCTTAGGGATTTATACGGGTGAAGATTTGTATCATACGTCGCTAGATACGCTAATGAAGCATTTCGGCAAGATGGGTTATTCTCTGTATTTCAAAGTAAGAGGCATTCACAACCAACCTGTACAAGTGGACCGGGAGCGCAAATCAGTGGGGGCTGAGAATACCTTCAGCCACTTTCTTAATCAAGAAGCAGATGTTCTTGAACAGCTGCGCAAGTTAACCGAGAAAGTTGTGCGACGGTTAGGGCAACTCGAATTGCAGGCGCATACGGTCACGCTTAAAATTCGTTACGAAAGCTTTGAAACCTATACCCGTCAAGTGCAGTCGAGCCAGCCTTTAACCCAATTTGAGCAATGTTACGCCTTAGTGGAAGGCTTATGGCACGAGCATGGGTCACTTGAGCAAAGCGTCCGCTTACTGGGCGTCTCTTTGTCTAATTTCGATGACCCGGAATTTCTGCCAATTCAACTAGATCTCTCGTAAATCTGGCTTAAAAGCTTAATAAACCGCTTAGGGTTTGCTATAATGAGCTTATATCTTTTGCCAAAGTTAGCCAGCTTTGGACATGTTGACTTTATAAGAGGGTAGGAATGATGGAGATGACGAGTAAACAAAGGCAAGTGATTCATTACATTGAATCCTTACCTATCGGAGAGAAGATTTCGGTTAGATCAATAGCACAAAAGCTGAATATGAGTGATGGAACAGCTTATCGGGGAATCAAGGCAGCTGAGGAGGAAGGCCTGGTGACGACCATAGACCGGGTCGGGACGATTCGAATCGAGAAACGCAAGGTAGAGGCTTCGGACTTGCTAACTTACCGAGAAGTGGCACGAATGGTTGATGGTCAAGTCCTTGGTGGAGAAGCTGGCCTTGACCGTCAATTGAACAAATTTATTATTGGTGCAATGACGGAAGATGCGATTCAGAAGTACTTAAGTCCCAATACCTTAATGATTGTCGGCAATCGCCAATCCGTTCAAAGGCAAGCGCTGGAGAATAATATTGCTGTATTGGTTACTGGGGGTTTTGGAGCCGATCAAGCGGCCATTCGTTTAGCAGATGAGAAGCAACTGCCCATTATTTCAACGGTGTATGATACTTTTGCTGTTGCAACAATGATTAACCGTTCTATCCTTAACCAAGAAATTCAACGGGATATTGTGACAGTCGACGAGATTTATACGCCCATTGAGAAGACAGTTTTTCTAGAGCCGACTGATACGGTGGCTTCCTTCCATCACTTAGCTAAAGACACAGGCCTATCGCGCTTTCCGGTTCAATCCAACCAAAGGGCTGTCGGTGTGGTTACAGCGAAAGATTTGATGGGCTACAATGAAGACACCTTAATCGAGCGGGTGATGACGAAGGAATTAGTTACAGTCCATCCTCATATGAGTATTGCAACCGTATCGCACCGAATGATTTGGGAAGATATCGAGATGTTGCCGGTCGTCTCTTTAGATTATCGCTTGTTGGGCGTTGTATCCCGCCAAGACGTGATGCGCGCCATGCAATCGGTGAATCAGCAGCCACAGAATGTAAATACCTTTGAAGACGAGATGATGGTTTTTCTAGAGGACTTCCCAATTAATCCGCATCGAACGCGTCAAGAGTACGACTATAAATTGACTGTACAACCGCAAATGATTAATAATTTGGGAACTATCTCCTACGGGGTACTCACTGAAATCATTAGCCAAGCAGCCAGTCGCAAAATTGCGGATATGACGAGCATGAACCCGATGATTGAGAAGATTGACTTGCATTATTTCAATTTTATTCAAATTGGTAATGAATTACAAATTGCGGTGGACATATTTAACCAAACGAGACGATCAGCTTTAATTGAAGTCGATGTTTACCATGAAAATCGTCTTTCTGTTAAAGCCATTATCACCTGCCAGCTCATTGAACAGAAATAGAACGAGGTAAACATATGTATTTAAAGCAAGCAGATGCAGAGAAACTTTATCAACTGATTGAAGCAAATTCGCAAATCATTATTCACAGGCATCAGCGTCCCGATCCGGATGCTATTGGTTCTCAACTCGGCTTAAAGACTTTAATTCAAGAACGCTTCCCTAACAAGAAGGTATTAGCCGCTGGCTCTACCAGTCAAGGACTGAAGTGGTTAGGGAAGATGGATAATGTGACGGAAGCCGATTATGAAGGTGCTTTAGTTATTGTTACAGACACAGCCAATCAACCCCGCATCGATGGGCATCATTACAATAAAGGCGCTCACTTAGTTAAGATAGACCATCACCCACCGGTTGATCAATATGGAGATTTACAAATAGTCTACCCTGAAGCTAGCTCAACCTGTGAGATTATTGCTGAAATAAGCCGGGTTTTAGCCGATGAATTACCCATGAGTGCCAATACAGCCCGCTTACTTTATGCTGGTTTAATTGGTGATACTGGACGTTTCTTACATGATTCGACCACACCGTTAACGTTTGAGGTGGCTAGCCGTCTTGCGCAAACTGGCATTAATTTATTTGAAATTAGTGATCACTTCTGCACGATGACGTTGAATCAGGCGAAGTTTCAAGCTTATGTCTTAGAGCAATTACAGGTTTCTCAAGCAGGGGTAGGTCAAGTCATGATTACCCAAGACATTCTCAGCCAATTTCAATTAACAGAAGAGCAGACCAATGCGATTACAGGCTTACCTGGGACGATTGAGGGTATCGATGCCTGGATTATTATCATTGAGCAGAATGTATCCCAAGGTGAAGCTTGGCGTTGTCGATTACGCTCCAAAGGCCCAATTATTAACACAGTTGCGGCTCAATTTGGCGGCGGAGGCCATCCGAAAGCTAGTGGGGTAAATATCCACTCCCGGGAGAATTTAGCTAAACTTTTAACAGAAATGGACAAAGCGACTACAAGCTATCGGGCTGAACAAGCTCCCTCATCATAATAAAGAAACCGCCCCTACCAAGTTGTAGGTGCGGTTTTTAGCCTATAAATCGCTATACCAGTACGCTTTAGGATTGTGGCGCTGAATCAGTTCATCAGCATGCTCGGGTCCTAAGCTTTTGGCTGGATAGTTCGGGAAATTTGGGGCAGGCATGTTTGCCCATAATTTATGAATTCGGTCTACGAACTTCCACTGGTGGACGACTTCTTGATAGTGATTGAATGAATCCGCGTATCCGAGAATACAGTCATGAATTAAGCGTTCGTAATCACCTGGCATATTATCTAATGCTTCTTCGGAATATTGATAGCTAAGAGGGATTTGTACGGGTTTCTTTTGGAAATCATGGGCTGATGTATTCATAGCGATATAGTAGCCCGTATTAGGCTCTAATTGAATTTGCAAGCGGTTGGGTTCTTCTGTGTCTTCGCTCTTGAATACGACGTCAATCGTTGTGAATTTATGGGACATTCTTTTACCTGAGCGAACGAAGAAAGGAACACCTTCCCATTCCGGCATCTCAACGTCGATTTGGGCAGCGAAATATGTTTCAGTGGAAGAATCTTCTGCAACATTCATCTCAGAGCGGTAAGCAGGGAGTTCACCATCGGCACTTTGGCCATATTGACCCCGAATAGTATGTTTCCGCATATCATCTGCATCTTCGTATAGTCGTAAGTGGCTTAAAACTTCGATCTTATGGGCACGCAGACTATCAGCCGTTGTATCGACAGGTTTACGCATGGCGACTAGGGCAAGTAGTTGTAGGATGTGGTTTTGTAACATATCTTTGGTTACGCCGCTCGTTTCATAATAATCTCCACGGGCTTCGACACCTACCGCTTCGGCCAGGGTAATTTGGAAGTGATCGATATACGTCTTGTTCCATAAAGCTTCAAGAGGTGTATTACCAAAGCGCACGTCAGCAAGGGCGTGCACTAAAGATTTGCCTAAATAATGATCGATACGGTAAATTTGGCTTTCATCAAAGGCATGATTTAGCTTAGCTTGCAATTCCTTAGCAGAATCTGAATTCGACCCAAAAGGCTTTTCGATAATGAGTCGGTTATAGCCTTGGTCGGTGAGTAGATTTTGCTCTTTTAAATTCTGGGTAATGACGGGGAAGAGGGCTGGTGACAGGGAAATATAGAAGATGCGATTACCCTGAGTGTCATACTTCGCTTCCAATTCCGTAGCTAACTTACGCAAGGAGTCGTAGTGATCTTGGTCGTGAACATTGTGTGGTTGATAGTAGAAGTGCGAAACAAATTCTTCCGCATGACTTTGATCTTCTACCGCATCGTTGATACTATCTAAGACTACTTGGCGGAAGTATTCATTTGACCATTCTCTACGAGCCGTTCCAATAAGAGCGAAATGTTCGCAAATATGCCCTTTCTTATATAATTGATAAATTGCGGGGTATAATTTACGAGCAGCGAGGTCTCCTGTAGCCCCGAATAGCGTTATAATTAACCTTTGTTTTTCCATTGTATACCTCCAATCATAACAAGCACTATTATACACGAATCAAGGAAAGGTGACAATTTAATTAGAAAATACTTATCTAAATTCTCATTTAACCTTGTTTGTCAAGAAACGCAATAACCAGTATAATAGTATCGTATTATAGGAAGGAAGTGATTCCATGAAGTTTACTGAGCTGCCCTTAGCTCCATTTATTCAAGATAGTTTGCAAGCGTTAAATTTTAATGAGTTAACCGAAGTGCAAGAGGCCGTTATTCCTGCCGCCTTAAAAGGCCGTGATTTAATTGTCCAATCTCAGACAGGTTCCGGGAAAAGCCATAGTTTCCTTTTGCCTCTTATTGAACGAATTGATCCGTCTATTCAAGAAGTTCAAGGGGTTATCACGGCTCCGAGTCGAGAATTGGCCGAGCAATTGTATCAAGCTTGCCGGCAAATAACCGAGCAGTCTCCCCAGCCAATTCAGGTGGTTAATTATATTGGTGGAACCGATAAAGCCCGTCAAATTAATCGATTACAGGGCAGTGGTCAACCACATATTGTAATTGGAACACCGGGACGGATTTTCGATTTGATGCGTGAGAATGCGCTGTGGGTGCAAACGACGCGTATGTTGGTTATTGATGAAGCAGATATGACATTCGATTTAGGGTTTCTATCCATCGTTGATGAGATTGCTTCGCGCATGCCCGAGAATTTACAAATGATGGCATTCTCAGCTACCATTCCTCAAGAGGTTGATGTCTTCTTGCGTAAGTATATGAATCAACCCATGGAAATTGAAATTGAAGCGAAAGAAGTGATCTCGAATACGATTACTAATTACTTATTAAATACGAAAGGTCGCGACCGGAAAGCTTTAACCTATCAATTGCTTACCATGGGGAACCCATACCTCGCCTTAGTTTTTACCAATACGAAGCAGTATGCTGACGAAGTGAGCCAATATTTAAAAGAACAAGGCCTGAAAGTTGCTACCATCCATGGCGATGTTTCACCACGTGAGCGGAAACGACTCATGCGTCAAATTCGTAATTTAGAATTCCAGTATGTCGTAGCTACGGATTTAGCTGCGCGAGGCATTGATATTCCAGGCATATCTTTGGTTATTAATACAGAACTGCCGAAGGAATTAGAGTTTTTCGTTCACCGTGTCGGACGAACTGGGCGCAATCAACTGGAAGGAACGGCGATTACCTTTATTACTCCCGATGATGATGAAGTTATTTCTACTTTAGAAGATAAGGGCATCCAATTCCAAACGGTGGAATTACGTCAAGGGGAACTGGTTGAAGTAGAACATCGTCATCGCCGCAAGCAAAGGCAAGCGCAAGCAAATGATGATCCGGTTATTCGTGGTATGATTAAACGTAATCAGAAACGCAAAGTTAAACCAGGTTATAAGAAGAAGCTAAACCGAGAAATTCAAAGCTATAAACGCCAAGAAGCTCGTCGTAAGCAAAATCAACAAAGGTGGGCTAAGAAGAAAGCAAATCGCGAAAAATATAAAGGACGTTAATAAAAACCAGTTCATCGAACATGATATGCTCCCCCTAAAGTAGACACTTAAAAAAGTAAATCTACTTAAGGGGGAGCTTTATGCGTTCAAACAGAAAATATTCAGATAGTGAACTAGAGAAATATATTCGTTTATATTTAGAGGACGGTATATCCTACAGAACGTTGAGAGAAGAATATGGACTACTTTTATCCAAGCAAACGTTTTCTAATTACGTCACTAAATATAGAAGCCATGGCTATTCTGGTATCCAAACTAAGACCTCCAATAATCATTACAGTCATGACTTCAAGTTAGCTGTTGTTGAAGAGTATCTTGATCATCAAGAACCTATCAGACAACTCGCTCTAAAATACAATATACCTTCCCACAGCACTGTAAAAAACTGGATTATCAAGTATACTAAAGGAGAAGAAAATAAGGACGTTGTTCCTAAACCCGAGGTGTATACAATGAAAAGCCAGAAGAAAACACAAGAAGAAAAAATTGAGATTGTCAAAGATTATCTAGAGACCGGGATGTCCTATAGAGAAACTGCTGAGAAATACGCCGTATCCTACAACAATGTCTATTCATGGGTCCAGAAGTATCAAAAACATGGGCCAGATGGCCTGATAGATGGCAGAGGCCGAAGAAAGCCAGAAAGCATTCAAACAGAAGAAGAGAAGCTTAGAACAGAAATGGCTGCTTTAAAAGTTCGTAATGAGTATTTAGAAACGGAGAACGCTGCCTTAAAAAAATTGCAAGAAGTGGAAAGAGAGTTGATGTTACAAGAACAAAATACCAAGCGGAATTCAAGGCGATTGAGAAACTTAAGCAAGAAGGATATAAAATAACCTATCTGTGCGAGGCTCTGGGAGTCAGCCGTTCGGCATACTATAAATGGTTAAAACGCGAACCATCGCCCTCCCAGTTGCGCCTAGAATGGCTAATGGAACAAATCCAAGAAGTCTATGACAACTATAATGGGATTTATGGTTATCGTCGGATAACCATCTATCTTAATTATTATAAAGACGCTAAGGTCAATCATAAGTGTGTTTATCGCTTAATGAAACTCCTGGGACTGCAAGCGGTCATCCGATGCAAACGATACCAGTATAAACCAAGCAAGCCCCAACATGTGGCTGACAATGTGTTGGATCGCCAATTTGATGAGGATTATGAACCTAGACAAGTGCTTTTGACAGATATTACCGAATTTAAATATGGGGAAAATTGCAAGGCTTATTTGAGCGCCATCTTAGATTATGGGGACAACAAAATCATTGCCCACAAGCTATCGAAGCGTAACAATAATCAGTTGGTCGAAGATACAGTTGTCCAAATTGAGGATGAAATCATTTCTGGCGAAACCCTGTTTCATAGTGATCGAGGGTTCCAATATACTTCTTACTTCTTTAAAAAATTTGTGGATGAGCATGGATTAATCCAAAGTATGTCAAGAGTTGGAAAGTGTATAGATAATGGGCCGATGGAGAACTTCTGGGGCATTATAAAGGTTGAGATGTACCGACTGAATACTTATGACAGTTTTGAAGCACTCGAAGCAGATATTGCACGCTATATTGATTTCTACAATAATGAGCGAGTGACTTTAGCTATGGGGCTCAAAATTCCAGTATAAGAAAAACCATGCGAGAACACTCACGCATGGCACAAAATAATTTGTTTATTTGCCTGTCTACTTGACAGGGGGCAGTTCAACAAGGATGGACTGGTTTTTGAATTGGGGTTAATTTTTGAGACTTTGAATGGGTGCTGGGATGCGACCACCACGTCGGATGAACGTATCAGCTTTCTTGGTTTCCAAAGGCATGACGGGAGCTTTACCGAACAGACCACCGAAGTTTAATTCACCATCATCAGGTACACCAACTGCTGGAATTAGACGGACGGCGGTTGTCTTTGAGTTAATCATGCCAATCATCGCTTCATCGGCGATGATAGCTGATATAGTCTCAGGCGAGGTTTCACCCGGGATGACAATCATGTCTAGGCCGACAGAACAAACGGCTGTCATAGCCGTTAGAGTATTGAGTTTAAGGGTGCCACTTTCTGCTGCGGCGATCATGCCGGCATCTTCTGAAACAGGAATGAAAGCACCAGAGAGTCCGCCAACATGCGAAGAAGCCATGACGCCACCTTTCTTAACTGCATCGTTTAAAAGACCAAGTGTGGCAATGGTGCCGTGGGTTCCTACTTCTTCCAAGCCCATTTCTTCCAGAATGTAGGCTACGGAATCTCCTGCAGCTGGCGTTGGCGCCAAGGAAATATCAACAATACCGAAAGGCACATTCAGTCGTTTAGCCGCTTCAGTTCCAATCAATTGTCCCGTACGGGTAATCTTGAAGGCAGTCTTCTTGATAATTTCACTGATCTCATTAATGGGGGCGTCTTTGGGAGCCTGGCCCACGGCTGAGCGAACGACTCCAGGGCCAGAGACACCGACGTTTATGACACAATCTGGTTCGCCCGCTCCGTGGAAAGCACCGGCCATGAACGGGTTATCTTCCACGGCATTACAGAAGACGACAAGCTTAGAGGCACCGACGCATTGGCGGTCTTGAGTAAGTTCAGCTGCCTTGCGAATCACTTGGCCCATCTCTATAACTGCGTCCATATTAATTCCAGCTCGCGTTGAACCGATATTGACCGAAGCACATACCCGCTCAGTTTGAGCGAGAGCTTCAGGAATTGAGTCAATGAGTGCATCTTCAGCAGGTGAACTTCCCTTATGAACGAGCGCCGTATAACCTCCAATATAATTGACACCTATGGTCTTAGCTGCCTTATCCAATGCTTCTGCGTACCGAATAGGGTCGCCGCCTGAAGCAGCAAGCAGCTGGGAGATAGGAGAGACTGCAATCCGCTTATTAACGATAGGGATTCCGTACTCCCGTTCTAATTGTTCACCCACTTCAACTAATCGGCCAGCCTTGGTCGTTACTTTGTCATACACTTTCTTACAGCTTGCCTCAATATCACTATCTGCACAGTCCGTAAGGGATATACCCATGGTAATTGTGCGAATATCAAGGTCTTGATCTTGGATCATTTGGACCGTTTCTAATATTTCCTGATGTTCAAACATAGTTTACTCCTTAAATGCGATGCATCGCATCAAAAATTGCTTCATTCATGACATGGACGCTTAATGATGGTAAAGCTTCAATAACTTCTTGTTGAAAAGCTTCAAATGGCACACTCAAATCAGAGATATTAACTAACATGGTCATCGTAAAGTATTCTTGCACAATGGATTGATCGATATTTTCAATATTTACTTGATGCATCTGGCAAATGGAACTAACCTTCGCGATAATTCCTACTTGGTCGACACCAATGACGGTAATAACAGCTCTCATCTTTTCTCCTCCAAAATAATTGATACCTCCTTTATAACCTATTTTGAAAGCCTTGTCTATTGAAATCAAAAATAAAACTCAAAGTTCTACTCGGATTAGCGAACTTTGAGTTTCATTGTTTGAAGATGGCTTTATTTATGCTGGGTATCATCACTATCATCTTCGTCATTCTGCTCATCTGTATCTTTTAATGAATCTTCTCGATCCAGAGAATCAACCTCTTTGATATTCATATGCCGCATGATTTGCTGAATAAAGCGCGTGTGATTGCGGAAGGTAAAAAACATCAAAAGAATGGTGATAAAGGAAATGACGGTATAGGATAAGTAAATACCTGGGATAAAGAAATTGACTAGTTCGATTAAGATAATTGGGACAAAGGATATAATGACACTTAATTTGATACGATTTTTCAAAGGAATTCGGCGTGTCATGCTTAAGTTGAATAGTCCTGCGATAACCGCAATGAGAAACATTTGGACCCAATACGATATATATTGACTTAAATAAAGTGAACCAAAGAAGGCAATACTTAATTGTGCTTTATGTTGATTTAAAGCTTGAAGCGGAAAGGCCAAGGCTTCGTCATTAGCAAAGAGAATGTCGTATTCAAACACAGGCTGGATTATATCACCGCTACCCATAAAGGCATTGTTCTTAAATAAGTATAAACTTAAGATGCTGTTAGCTTGGATACGCTCTTCTTGAGCTGGGGTTAGTGGAACAGAGCGACTATTGGTCGCCTCAATCGTTGGATCAATAACGAGTTGGAAGGTATCTGACTGATAGTACAGAGGTTTACTTCCTTCGGCTAAGTTAAGCTCGCCACCTTCATAGGTAAAATCAGGCAGATAAGTCTCAGCTTGGCTAATATCATGGACCAGGCTATTTAAGGGTCCTTGATATAAGCGGAATAATCCAATCGTCATAAATAATACAGCTAAAAGGGAAAGCAGCAAGATATGTCTCCCTTTTACTTTAAAGGCTTCAATGTAATACCGAGGATTTTGTAAGCCCATGATTAATATGTTGCGGGTGTATTTCACGTACATCGTCCTTTGTTCTTAGTTATCTTCATATTGTAAAGAATTTGCTTTAGCTTTGCAAGTTTTCGCTATCTTGCTTAGCGTCTTGACGTTTAAGATAAATAACTTGTCCAATAAGAAGCAATACACCAAGTACTGAAAGACCCGAACCAATCAGAATGGATTTAGGGCGGTAGGCTAGCTCAATCGTATTCTCGCCGGCTGAAACAGGTACAGCTAGTAAGGTGTCGCTTAAAGCGGCAACACTTTCAGCTTTCTGTCCGTTGACTTTCACTTGCCAGTTCTTATCATAAGGGATAGTAAAGAGTACATAACTTTGGGGCAAATGCGTATGAATACGCCCTCGAATAGCATCGGCTTGAAAATGCTCTATTTCGAATTGAGCATTGGCCCGCTTGGCAACGAGTTCTTGGTAACGCTCTTCATCGAAGCGATACAAGTAAATAAGATTAGCCTTCAGTTCATCTTCCTTCACTTGCATGGAAAGGGTATGTTCGCCTGGAGTCTGATAACTTGCATTGGTTATTTGTCGTCTACGATAAGGTGTGTAGAAACGGTAACGCTTATGGTCTAAATTAAGGTAGACCTTATCCTTGTTCAATTGACTTGGCAAGGTGAAATAATAAGGGGCATCTGTCGTCGTATAATGGAAATGAACCCAAGCATCGTCTTCACCCGTGGCTTGATTTTGGTAAGTGTAGTAATCTCCGTCTCCTTTATCGGTCACTTCAACCTTATCGTATTCCACTTCGTCGAAGGCTACTTTGGTAAAGTAGGGTTCGCCAGTGCCATCATAATCAAGCAGCCGCAGTAAGGTTTCTTGGTTTTGGATGGCTTGATGGCGGTGGAAACTAGCACTTGCTAATTCAGGGCTTACCTCCATGCCCAAGCCAAAGCGTTCAGGATTCTCATACATCCAGAAGCGATCTTCTTGCCGAACAAGGGTATGGGCTTGCATATCTAAATCGGTGCCTTCTTGGTATAAAAGATACTCATCTTCAGCGGTATGGGCTTCAGTATCGGGACTAACGTCTAATAAGTAACGAATATTAAAGAAGTCATCCGTAAACATGGTTCCATTGGTATACACAGCAAAGCCATTACCATCTGGGAGACCTAAGTAGCCATATAATTCCGGAATATGAGCCTCGATGGTTGAACCGAAATGATCCATGCCGTCATAATGTTCATAAAAGGCTTCGTTCTTAGTGCGCATGAAGGTTTTGTGAATTCGGTAGAAATCGTTCGGGTCTTCTTGGCGAACGGGTTCAACTGCAGCAGCTAGTACCGATGTATAATCGCGGAATTTAGCTTGATTAACGTAATTCAATTCACCGAGGATGAAGATACTGTTAATGGATAATTCAACCGCAACAATAGCTAAGATAAACCATTGTCTAGCATTTTCATGCATGAGATTAAATTGCAAGACGACCAGGAGCATTGCAAAGAACAAGACACTTAAGAGAATCTTCCAGTCATTGAGAAATTCATAGTCTGGTTTGTAAAAGTAATGGAATGCAAATAAACCAAAGCCGATTAGAATTGGAACCAATAATTTAATCGAATATTGAGCAGGGCGGTGAATATAAGCTTTAATAGCCAGAACAATACAGAAAAAGCTCGTAGTGAACGAGAAACGGAAATGATACCAAATTGGAAACTGTCCTCCGTGCCATAGGCGGTCGAGCAATTCATAGCGGAAGGAAAGGAAATAAATACCGAAAATTAAGCCAGCCATGATTTTCTCAGATTTCTTGATCGAACGGTTGGCGAAGAACAGAATGACTAGGAGTAAGACGAGCATCCCTGCATATAGATTAGGTGATCCGGAAGACATTTCATCGAAATTGAAACTGCCAATAAAGAGCTTGGATAGCATGTCTTGTAAGCTATGGGCGACTTCAGCCGATAAATTAACTTCGAAATACTCCCCCTTATTCTTGCTAATCGACATAATCGTTGGAATCAAAGAGATGCATGCGATGAGGCAAGCTATAATAGAATCTTTGATAAACCAGCAATACTGCTTGGCTGTTTCTTTCCAGTTAAAGCTCCTTTGCTGTTCAATTATGACAAAAAGTGCATAAAAGCTCAGGAATAAGCAAATCATATAACCAATATAGTAATTGCTCACCATCATCAAGGCCAAACTTAAAACATAGAGTAAGCTTTTATGCTGCGTTAAACTCCGCTCGAGTCCTAAAGCAATTAAAGGTAATAGAACGAGGCCATCGAGCCACATAATATTTAACATGTAGACCATGACGTAACTCATCATCGCATAACTTATGCTGAAGGTAAGCGCCATTGGCGTGTTGAGTTTATATTTCGAGCGGGCGAAATACATGAAGCTTAAGCTACTGGCAACAAGCTTCAAATAAGTGAGTAGAGTTACCGCAATATCAAAGTTCCCTTCGTTGAAGAAGAGCAGGATAATATTAAAGGGGCTGAGTAGGTAATAAGCCCAAAGGCCAATCATCTCCCCGCCAAGGGCCTTCTCGAAGCTATATAGCAACATACCTGGTTCATGGGTAAGTGTCTCTTTATACAGGCTAAAGAAATCAATGTACTGTTGCCCTAAGTCCACGGTGAGCATGGTTTCTGAACCGAAGGGAACGAACTCATAGACGATTGCCAAGAGTAGAAACATGACCGAAACGAGCAACATATTATATGCATAAGGTTTAAATTTAGACCACATTACAAGTAATACTCCTTATTCTAATACTTATTCCCATTAAGGCTTGATGAGGTTAATCCTTCTGGAAACGTATGAAAATCCCTGTTTCTATAGGCCAACAAACCTTAATAAACATAAGTATAAAAATCATTTACCCCTTCATGATAGCAAATGTCGCCTATAAGTTCACGGAATTCACGAATTTTTCATGCTTTTACCACTAGAAAACTTTGAGTTATGACGTGAGATTTGCTACAATTGTGGCTAGGTTTGTTACTAAAGTTAGTTGGAAGAAATGAGTGACATAATGGCAAATGTAAATTTTAGAAAAAAACCGAAAAAGTCCCATATTCCAAGACGATTGAATTTAATATTTCTCGTCTGCTTTCTATTATTTGCGGCTTTATTTGTCCGCTTAGGCTACTTACAGCTTTATAATGGAGAGAACTTTGTCAATATGGTGCAAAGAACGGAGTCGACTTTATCAACCGGTTCGGTTCCGCGGGGGATGATCTACGATAGCCAAGGTCGTGTTCTCGTCGGTAATCGCCCAGAATTAGCTATCTTATATACACGTGCGAAAGACTCGCAAGTAGCAGCCGACGATATTCTCGACGTGGCAACTGAACTTGCTTCACTCATCACAATGCCTATCACTTCACTGACTGAGCGAGAGATGAAGGATTATTTCCTGGTGAAGAATGAAGGTTTGGTTAATAGTCGCTTAACTGAGGAAGAGCTGTTGTTACCGGGTAATGAATTGTATGCAGTACAACTGGAATATATTACCGAAGATGACTTGCAATTTAGCGATGCAGAGAAAGAAGTTATCGCCCTCTTTAACAAGATGAACGGAGCCTATGCACTGTCGACCGTATCTGTCAAAAACCAGAACGTTACCCAAGACGAAGTGGCTCGTGTAAGTGAGAATTTAGCCACGTTACCCGGGGTAAGTATTGGCACTGATTGGCAACGGACCTATCCTCAAGGAGATATGCTGAGATCGATTCTAGGCCAAGTCTCTACAGAACAAAGGGGTCTACCAAGTGAAGAAGCCGATAAATTATTGCAAAGAGGTTATGCAATGAATGATCGGGTAGGAATTAGCTACTTGGAGAAGCAATATGAAGATGCTTTGCGGGGAACGAAAGCCCAGTACAATATTATTACCAGTACGACCGATGATGTCGTCGAGAACCATCAATTATACAAAGGCTCTAAAGGCGATAACTTGATGATGACGATTGATTCTGAATTCCAAGCGAGACTCGATGAGATTGCCACCAATGCACTACAGAGCATGGGTGCAGACCAAGGACTGAATGACCGCGTGTATATTGTGGCTATGAACCCTAAAAATGGGGATATCTTAGGTATCACCGGGAAACGCTACGAATATAACGAAGCGACGGATTCTTATGATACGTTGAATATTGTCGATGATACGCTTGGTGCCATTAACACAAGCTACGGGATGGGCTCCAGTATTAAGCCAGCCTTGGTTGCGACCGGATACATGGAAGATGTCATCTCCTTAGATAATAATGTAATTATCGATGAGCCCCTGAAATTCCAAGCTTCCCAAGAAAAGACCTCGGCCTTTAACCGAACAGGGCGTATGGCAATTGATGATATTGAAGCCTTGCAGAAATCCTCGAACATTTATATGATTGAATTGGCCATGCGGATTGGTGGCCAAACATCCCATGAACCCGATGGTCCTTTATTAATTCGTGACGATACGATTAATATTATCCGGGGACATTTAGCTGAATTCGGTCTAGGTACTAGAACAGGCATAGACATCCCGAATGAATCGGAAGGGTTCAGCCCAGAAAGTGATCAGCTCGTTAACGGCCTCGACTTATCTTATGGACAGTTCGACTTGTACACCCCGCTTCAAATGGCACAGTATGTTTCGACGGTGGCAAACGGAGGAATCCGCTATTCACCGCGTTTGGTCAAAGAAATTCGCGGTACAGATGCCAATGGGGATCTCGGTGGTATAAAGACAATGATTCAGCCGAACGTCATGAATGTCATACCTTTGGAGAAGGGTGAAATGGAACGGATTCATGAAGGAATGCGTCAAGTATCTCATACGTCAGATGGAACAGCCCGCTACTTCTTTATGAATTATCCGATTACTGTTGGTTCCAAGACAGGGACAACGGAAGCCTTTTATGCAGGACCTATCCGGTATGCGTCCAATCAACCTGTTACCAACGCAACTTATGTCGGTTTTGCACCGTATGACGATCCAGAAATTGCGATTTCTGTTGTCGTACCATACTTAAACGAAACCTCATGGGGGCGGGAAAGTATCCGTATTGCCCATGAAGTGATGAATGCTTATTTCGAACTGAAAGCTGACACACGTGACCAAGTTTTAAGTTATGAAGAAAGCTTCACCGAGCAGAATTAATCAGTAGTTAACTAATTTAATAAACAGCAAAAGCATCCAAGCAACTAAGATAGAGGTTTGCCTGGATGCTTTTCTGTTGTGCGTAGATTATTTCTTCTGAAGCGGTATAAGAGCTTTAAGAGAAGCTAAAAAAGAGGCCTTGAGGCCTCTTAGTGAGCGTTTAATAATAGTAATATGCACCGTTCGTTAGGATAGATGCAATATCATGGATACTCATATCAGAATTCAAATTGTAGGTGCCTGATTGGATTGATTCATGTAATCCCCAAGCATCTAATAATTCTTGGAATTCACTTGCTGACGCAATAAAACCTTGGCTTTCCAGTTGTTGGGCGATATCTGACGAGGTTGAGCCGCTTTCGACAGTAAAGCTTCCGACTGTATCCGGTTCAGCTTCTGGCGTGGTGGTTGCTTCTTCCGTTAATTCTTGGCCCTGTGACTCATCACCTTCATTATCAGTATCATTGGTCGGTGTCGTTTCATCTTGATTCCCTGTTAAGCGTGTCAGGGAAGCATTGTCTCGCTGGAGCGAAGCAATTTCACCCTCAAGGCTCGAAATAACACTGAAGGATTCATCAAGTTGCTCTCGCTCGGAGAGGAGCGATTCCCGGTCACTGACCAGACTTTGAACCTCTGCTTCTCGCTCAGCCAGTTGAGATTCAGTTTCTGCACTTGTTCTTTCAAAGATACTATTTAATTCAACTCCTGGGACAGGGGCATTACCTTGGACAAATGTTGTGTAAAGGCCTGTAATAACCGCTGAGGCAAGAAAGCCAATGCCTAGATTACGCAATGTGCTTTTTTTCATAGAACTTACCTCCTTAACGATTCTCGATATAATCGTCGACGACGTTCTGAATCGTGATTGTATTTAAATTGACGGCTTGGCTAATTTCGTGCATTGTATAGCCTTGTGAGTATAGTTGAATAATTTGCTGATGAGCCTCATCACTAACCGCCTCAGGCTCAACGGCTATCTCTTCGCCTACTTCCAGCACATCCTCTTCATAAGCAATCGTAGGCTCGCCTTCTTCAGGATAAGTATCGCTCGTTGGGCCCGCTACTGGTGCAAACGTTGTTTGTTGCTCAAGTTCGGCCAAGCGTGTTTTGACATTATACAATTCCTGAGATTGTTGAACAGAATATTCGTTGATTCTTTCTTCAACATCGACATCATCCTCAGCAAAGAAGGATGCGACTAATAAGACAATAGCGATAGCTAAAAGAACAATCACTAAAATCCATATATCCATAAGAACACCTCTTTCAGTTTTATACTACTTTCTAATTTTAGCAAATATACTCACATATGCCAATTAAAAGAATGTAACAAATGCATCTCTTTCTGTAAATATGACGGAGTGGGGGATATTTTTTTATTTTTGGACTAGTAATTTCTCTTTGATATGGTATAATCTTAAGGTGTTTGTAAGAAACAATGTAATTTATAGTTGGGAGGATACATAACATGCGCGTTAATATTAACTTGGAATGTACTGAATGCGGTGAACGCAATTATTTAACGAACAAAAATCGTCGTAACAATCCAGATAGAATTGAAATGAAGAAATATTGCCCACGTGAGCGCAAAGTGACGCTCCACCGTGAAGTTAAGAAATAGTTCATTTCTTTATGATAATATAGGGTCTGTGCTAAAGCGCAGGCCTTATTTTTTTTTGTAAAGAAATGTGATACACTGGTTTATATTATGAATGAGGAGCTATGTTTATGGATCGAAAAAAAGGCATCCGCCAGGACTGTCTAGCCAAGATGCAAGCTATTTCTCCGGCGGACCGAACGCATTGGCAAAGGCATATGAGCGAGGCTTTATTAAAACTTCTACAAAGTAGAAACGTGCAAACCTTAGCCTTGTATTATGGCTTTGCCCCTGAATTTGAAACCGTTCAATTAATGGCTTATTTAAAAGAAAGCTTGCCTGATTTGAACTTTGCCTTACCGCGAATTGAGCCGGAGCGTCAAATGACCTTTCGTTATTTTAATTCGAAGGCTGATTTAGAAACTGTACAAAAGCATATTCAGCAGCCTAAAGCAACTTGTACTGAAGTAAAGCCGGAGGACATTGATTTGATGCTGGTGCCGGGCTTGGCTTTTCAAAGGAACGGTTGGCGCATTGGTTTCGGTGGTGGGTATTACGACCGCTTTCTGGCCAAATGTCCTCAGCAAACTTTATCCCTTGTCTTTCCGCCTCAATTATATGAGACAGGTTATTGGGAGGGAGAAAGTCATGATATACGTATTGATGAAATACTGACGATGACTGCTGAAGGAGTGACACTATGGTAAGAAGGAAACCTTATGTTACATATTTTTTCCTGGCAGTTAATATCTTGGTTTATGGGTACATGTTGCTGCGTTATGGGACGACCCAATCCAGTGAAGTGCTCCTGTTAACAGGAGCTAATTATACCCCGCTGATTGTCCTAGAGAACGAATGGTGGCGCCTTATTTCAGCAGCCTTTATTCATATCGGTTTTACACATTTATTGATGAACGGCATTAGTTTATTCTATCTTGGACAGGACTTAGAACAATTTATGGGTCATGGCCGCTTTGCATTCATTTATTTGGCATCTGCTATTGGTGGAAATCTATTCTCCTATGCCTTTAGTTCAAATACTGTTTCGGCTGGGGCGAGTACAGCTATCTTTGGCTTATTTGCAGCCTATGTCGCTTTAGGGCGGCTGTATAGTCATGTTCCCATTCTCCAGCAAAGAGCAGCGAGTTATACTGTCTTGATTGCTATCAACTTTATTAACGGTATTCTATCCGGCGGGGTGGATAATTGGGGGCACTTAGGTGGAGCTGTCTATGGTCTGGTGATTACCATAGCAATTGGTTTGCCGAATTACCATCGATTGTCAGGACGGCAAAGGTTCTTAGCGCTTCTTGTGCTACTAATATTAAGTGGTGTACTCGTATTTATCGGTATTCAGAAAGTACACCTTGCTTTTGGCTTGTAAAAATGAAAGGGGATTTCCAATGGAAAATGCATTTATTATTGCGATTGATTTAGGCGGAACGTCGGCTAAGCTGGCCATCCTTCAACCAAGCGGCGACATAGTATCCCAGTGGTCTGTTCCAACTGATATATCAGATGAAGGCTCACATATTGTTCCCAATCTGATTGCTGCAATCCGCCAGCAGGTGGCTGATTTGCACTTAAATATGGCAGATTGCCTAGGTATTGGCATGGGGACACCTGGTACAGTGAATGTCCAAGATCGCACAGTGATTGGCGCCTATAATTTAAACTGGGCGAAACGCCAGAATATCGGGGAAGCTTTTGAAGCGGCCTTTGGTTTGCCCTTCTACTTAGACAATGATGCGAACGTTGCCGCCCTGGGTGAACAATGGCTAGGAGCTGGTGATGGGGCAAGCGATGTAGTGATGGTGACACTTGGAACGGGTGTTGGCGGTGGGATTGTTAGCGCAGGCGAGTTGCTTCATGGTGGAAGTGGGGCAGCTGGTGAGATTGGTCATTTGACCATTGACCCACATAGTTCGATTCAGTGTACTTGTGGGAAAGTGGGCTGCTTGGAAGCCTTGGCTTCCGCAACGGGCATTATGAATTTAGCTCGCTTGCACTTGACCCACACACAGCACCAAACAGAAGTAAGCCAGCGTTTAGCTGCGGGGGAAGCGTTGACGGCGAAAGACATCTTTACAGCGGCAGAAGCTGGCGATGCCTTCAGCCAAGAAGTGGTCAAGCAATTCTGTAATTATTTAGGCCTAGGCATCTCGCATATTATTAATATGCTGAACCCAAGTATTATTGTCTTGGGCGGGGGCGTTTCGCAGGCTGGTGAATTTCTGCGAGCCAATGTAGCCAAGCAGACAGAGAAATATCTCTTCCCTGCCTTATTAAATACCTATGAAATAGTCTTAGCCACTTTGGGGAATGATGCAGGAATTCTTGGTGCCTGCCAATTAGTAAATTTAGCGAGATAAAGGGAGTTAAATGATGAGCTTTTTGAATTTTATGTTTACTGTTATTGTTATTATTGCTGCTGCCATTGGAATTTATTACTTGGTGCATTGGATTATGCGTAAGCGTTCAGCCGAAGTCGTTACAAGTGATGAAATTCAAGCGAATATTCGCCGGGTGCAGGTCATTGATGTGCGGGAGACACCAGAATTTAATGCCAAGCATATTCTTGGTGCCCGCAACATTCCATACTCACAATTCAAGATGCGCTTTAGTGAATTGCGTAAGGATCGGCCGATTTATTTAGTGGATGAATCAATGACCATCGCCTCACGCTGTGCTAATATCTTAAGGAAGAATGGCTATGAAGATGTCTATATCTTAAAAGACGGCTTTGAGAGCTGGACCGGAAAAGTGAAAAGTGAATTATAAAAAAAGGCCGAGCACTTTTGCATGCTCGGCTTATTTTTATAGATTGTAGTAGAAAGACATTATGAGACTGACAAGGATTGTGCCGATGAGTACAAGAACAATACTTCCTGCTAATATCTTAACCATTCGGTCCATTTTAGATTTTTTCTTTTTTGCCATAATTTCACCCCAATGTTTGATGCAAGTATTGTAACGAATTCAAATAGAAGATTCAATAGGAATATAAGAATTCACTTTTAAGTTTGTGAGAAATTTGTTAGAATGAGTGAGTATAAAAGATAAGGAGGCAGATACATGTCGAAGCAACAGATTGGTGTCGTAGGAATGGCCGTAATGGGTCGCAATATTGCATTGAATATTGAAAGCCGTGGCTACTCAGTAGCCTTGTATAACCGTACAGGCTCAAGAACAGAGGAAGTTCTAGCCGAAAACCCTGATAAGAACTTAAAAGGAACGTTCTCCATTGAAGAGTTCGTAGATAGCTTAGAGAAACCGCGCAAAATCCTTCTAATGGTGCAAGCCGGTCGGGGAACGGATGCAACAATCGAAAACTTATTACCACATCTAGATGAAGGAGATATTCTCATCGATGGGGGGAATACATTCTTCCAAGATACCATTCGTCGTAACGAATACTTAGCAGATTCTGGCATTAACTTTATCGGTACAGGTATTTCTGGTGGTGAAGAGGGCGCTCGTTTCGGTCCTTCAATTATGCCAGGTGGACAAGAAGATGCTTATGAATTAGTTAAGGATATTCTTGAAGCTATTTCAGCTAAAGCTGAAGAAGATGGGGAGCCTTGTGTGACCTATATTGGGCCAGATGGAGCCGGTCATTATGTGAAGATGGTTCACAATGGTATCGAATATGGGGATATGCAACTGATTGCTGAATCATACGACATTATGCACCGCGGTCTAGGCATGTCTGCCCAGGAAATTGGCAAGATTTTCCAAGAGTGGAATGAAGGGGTATTAGATAGCTTCTTGATGGAAATTTCTGCCCAAATCCTTCAAACAGATGACCCTGAAACAGGTAAACCAATGGTTGAAGTGATCATGGATAAAGCAGGCAATAAAGGGACAGGTAAGTGGACAAGTCAATCAGCTCTGGATTTAGGTGAGCCATTGACTCTGATTACGGAATCTGTCTTTGCCCGCTATATCTCTGCTCAGAAAGATGCGCGTGTGCGGGCGAGCCAAATCATTCCAGCAATGGAAGTTAAATTATCTTTCAATGAAGAGGAAAAGCAAGCATTCATCCAAGATTTGCATGATGCTTTATACTTCAGCAAGATTATGAGTTATGCCCAAGGTTTCGCGCAACTTCGTTCCGCCAGCGAGGAGCATGAGTGGAACTTACCATATGGTGAAATTGCGAAGATCTGGCGTGCAGGCTGCATTATTCGGGCGAAATTCTTACAGAACATTACTAATGCCTATGAGAAGAATCCTGACTTGGAGAACTTAATGTTAGATGAGTATTTCTTAGAAATTATTCAAGCTAACCATGGTGCAGTACGCCGCGTAGTGTCACAAGCGATTCAAGCTGGTATTCCAGTGCCGACTTATCAAGCAGCTATTGCCTATTATGATTCATATCGCTCAGAAGTTCTACCAGCAAATATGATTCAAGCCCAACGCGACTTCTTCGGTGCCCACACTTATGAACGGGTTGACAAAGAAGGCGTTTATCACTTCCTGTGGAATGAAGGTAAAGAAGTACAGATTGAAGATTAAGTACGATGAATCGAGCAACAGCCAGAACACGAAAGACTGTTCAGGTTGTTGCCTTTCTGTTTTAAATTGCTTAAAGATTCTCATGGCATAAAATCATCCGAACTTAGAAAGATAGTGTTATAATGGATTTTTCTAAGAATATGAGGTAAACTAAAGTGAGAAATTGAAGTGAACAAATTAATTCATTAAAGGGGGATTTCTAATGGCTGAAACTGAAGGCAAACGTGTATTAATTATTGAAGACGAGAAGAACCTTGCCCGTTTCCTGGACTTAGAACTTCAACACGAGGGCTATGAAACACATATCTGTTACGACGGACGGTCAGGCTTAGAAGTGGCACTGAATGAAGAATGGGACGTTATATTATTAGACTTAATGCTCCCTGAATTGAATGGTTTAGAAGTGTGTCGTAGAATTCGACCAGTCAAAGATACACCTATTATTATTATGACCGCGCGTGATTCGGTGATGGACCGTGTTTCTGGTTTGGATCAAGGGGCCGATGATTACATCGTTAAGCCTTTTGCGATTGAAGAGTTGTTGGCTCGCTTACGGGCATTGTTCCGCCGCTTAAGCCATGAAGAAGAGCAAAGAAATGCACAGCAACCAACGGTTGAATACCGGGACTTAGTTATTGAGAAAGCGAATCGCATTGTTAAACGTGGCGATGAGATTATTAACTTAACCAAACGTGAGTATGAGTTACTTCTCTTCCTTATGGAGAATGTTAATATGGTCCTGTCGAGAGATGTTCTTTTGGATAAAGTTTGGGGCTATAAGTCTGAAGTAGAGACGAACGTTGTGGATGTTTATATCCGTTATTTACGTAATAAAATTGATCGACCCGACCAAGAAAGTTATATCCAAACCGTTCGTGGAACAGGTTATGTGATGAGAACGTAAGCCAATGAAAGAGAGTTTGAAAGAACGTTTCCAGCAGCCCCTGTCCCTGAAGTGGAAATGGGGGCTGTTCACTTTTATCGCTTTTGCTATTCTCTTTATTATCTTGCTCGCGCTGACGGCTACTTTTTACCGCCAGCAGCAGACCAATCAATATGTGGCTGCGCAACAAGTAAGCTATACTCATTTTGAGAAGTTGGCGAGGAATCGTGGTTCAGTTCATACGAGTCAGGATCTAGAAGAATTTGCCTTTATGAGCGAAGAGTTTACCGATGAGGCCATAATTATCCGCCTCTTGGGCTCGAATGATAATGTAATGTATGAGTCTGAGAATTTCCCGATGAGTCATGCGGAACTTACGGAGCAATTATCGTACGGTGAAGAGAACGGCCAAACTTTGCTTTATGCTTCCTTTGAGATGACCGATGATCGTTGGGTAGAATCGCCACAACAGGTGCAATACATTGTCTTGATGGCTGACTTTGAAGCAAGCTTAGCCTCACAACATCATCGCTTTTACAGTATGTTGTTTCTAGGGCTTGTCTTAATTGCTTTGATTGCATTTATATTAAGCCGGCACTTCCTCAGACCCTTAACCTATCTGATTAACTCTTTGGACCTGGTTGAAGAGGAGAACTTGTCTGATATTCGGATGCGAAAGCCAAGCAGTCAAGATGAGTGGAGTGATTTGAGCCTTCATTTAAATCGCCTACTGGATAAGATTGACCACTATGTTACGAATCAGAAGCAGTTTGTTGAAGATGTGTCCCATGAACTTAGAACACCTGTGGCCATTGTTGAAGGGCATTTGAAATTGTTAAATCGCTGGGGTAAGGACGACCCAGAGGTTCTGGATGAGTCGATTAGTGCTTCCTTGCAGGAAATCCAGCGGATGAAAGAACTGGTTCAAGAAATGCTTGACCTATCTCGGGCCGATCATGTGGATGTAGATTACAAAGACGAAATTACCGAAATTTACTCAACCACCCGCCAAGTATTCGAAAATTTCAAAATGATACATCCAACCTTTAATTTCTTCCTGGATGACGATCAACAAGACAACTTGCCGCTATATGTCCGCATGTACCGAAATCATTACGAACAAGTCTTAATCATCCTACTAGATAATGCTGTTAAGTACAGTCTCAATCGCTTGGAAATACATATTTCCATTAGTCAAGGGATGAATACAGTTGAAATCGCTGTGCAAGACTTTGGTGAAGGTATGAGTGAAGAAGATAAGGAACGTGTCTTTGGGCGCTTCTACCGGGTAGATAAAGCTAGATCACGTGAAAAGGGTGGCAATGGTCTAGGTTTAAGTATCGCCAAGGAGTTAATCAATGGTTATCGCGGTGATATTCGCGTGGAGAGCTCCTTAGGAAACGGCTCGATTTTCTATATCGAATTGCCTATTCTAGCGGATCAGATGCAAATAGAGAAGAGCAAAGCCATTGCTGAAGCAAAGCGGAAGAATCATCCGGATTATTTTAGCGAATTACCATAAGCTCACCCCATAGAAAAACAGCAAGTAAACCTAGTTAGGCTTACTTGCTGTTTTAGATTATTTATTTCTTACGTTTCTGCTGGCGACCTTCGTTGCGACGTTTGTTGGCCTTGACTTGTGTCTTTGTTGGGACAATGCGGCCGTCGGTGGCTTGATTAGGTCTTACTTTCTTTTTACGCTTTGGTTGATTTGCGTATTTCTCCATTTCATCTGTAATTAAGCGCTCGACCCGAGGTTTAACAACATGGTTGGTAATCGCCTGTTGGATGACCATGAAGATTCCACCTGCTAGGAAATATAAAGCGAGTCCAGCTGCAGATGCATATGAAATCCAGGCAAACATCAGTGGGTTCATTAATAACATGGTTTTGTTTGTTTGGGCTGCTTGATTATTATCTGCTTGTGGCATAGTTTTCATCGACAGCCAGCTTTGCAGTAAATAGACGAGGACTACGAGGACCGTCAGTAAGAGGCTCGGTTCACCCAGGGGAATACCTAAGAAGGTACTTGTCAGGATATTCTTGGATGAGCGAATCGCTGCATAAACAGCAGAGATAATCGGCATTTGAATGAGTAATGGTAAGCACCCGGACATATTGCCCATCATATCAATGTCGTATTTCTTATATACCGCCATTAATTCATTGTTCAACTCGGCTTGCAGATTAGGATCATTCGTTGCTTGAATTTCCTCTTGGATTTCATTGATTTCCGGTTGAGCAATCTTCATCTTTGCTTGTGTCATCATAGAATTGCGCGTCATGCGAATACTTGACGGCATCATAAGCAAGCGGGTAATAATTGTGATGATTATAATAGCTATCCCATAGCTGCCTGAGAAGAGGTTGGCAAGCCAGTCGAGTAAGCGTGCCGTAGGTAAGCCAAGGTACTGATAGATAAAGCCAGTAGGCTCACCTGTTTCGGTATAAGAGACACACCCTGTTAAGAAGAGGGCGGCAAAGAAAAGTAAACCTAACAAGTAGAGTTTACGTTTAGTGGTAGATTTCATACATTTCACTCCAAATATTTTCATGTTATTTAACTATATTAAAATCATGGACAAATAGCAATTGTTTTCTTAAGAAATCCGTAGGAATTAATACACAATTTGGAAATCTTGGTAAGTCTTGTCCAAGGTAATTGACTGGCAGGTGAGGTCTTCAATACGCATATATCGCGGTTGCATATCTTTTAAAGCCTGACAGAATGTCTGGATTTGCTCGGCTGAATCCGTTTGTGCGATAATTTTAACATGGCCATCACTTAAATTACGTACGGTTCCATATACTTGCTGCCGGTCAGCTAACTGCTTGGCATACATGCGGAAGCCTACACCTTGGACCCTTCCACTGACTAAAATTTCATATGAATTCATGAACACTCGCTCCTTTTACGCCTCGAAAATTAAACCTGGGCGTGTTATACTAAAAGACGGTGTTTATTATATCATACTCAAGATAAGAAAAACTTAGAAAGGAGCAAAAATGGCAAAACAGAAAAAGAAAGATTACTCAGCAATCTATTTAGTTATCGGGCTAGTGCTTGCTTTTGTATGCTTATTGGCACTGTTTCAATGGGGTTTCTTAGGGATTCTCATTGCGAATCTTGTGCGACTGGTGGTAGGTGAAGCGTATGATTTGTTGCTAGTCTTCTTACTCTATCTCGCTGGCGGACTGATTGCTAAGGGATACTATACGTCGATTGGCTGGCGTAAGCGAATCGGCTCTTTTATGATTTTCTCGGCAATTACGTTGCTTTTACATGTCGAACAATTTGCCCAGGTTGATCTCTTGAATCAATCGATCTTTAAGGAAACCTTTCAAATATTCCGCAATGAGCTTTTAGCAACGCAAATCGATGAAGTCTTAGGCGGTGGGATGCTAGGAGCCTTGTACTTTGAATTGTGTGGGTATCTCTTTGGCAAATGGGGCAGTTATTTACTTGCTGGCCTTGTCTTTGCCATCGGCTTGTTCCTCTTCTTAGAGATACCTCATAAAGCCTTCGTTGAATCAATGAAGGCCGTCGGCAGATCACTGAAACGTTTAGTCTATGGCTTTGGTAATTCGCTTTTAAGTATCCGCACTGTTTTTAATGCAAGGCCGGAAGCAGGGACATTTACTTCAGAAGATGAGTCAGTGGAACTTCAGGTAGAAGAAAGTTGGGAAGAGATGAATATTGAACAGGAAGATTTCCAGCCAGCAGTCGAAAAGAAGGCACCTCGAAAACGCAAATGGGGTGTGGAACGGTTATTTTCCTTTTTGGATGAGGATGAACCCAAGCAAACGCCGCGCTTTGAAGCAAATTATCAGCCGGCTTTTCGAGGTGAAGAGCGTCATTATAGTGAACCTTACACGGCTAAGGAACCGCCAGCCCAGACTGCTGCTCGGGAGCGCTCTACTCAAGAAGAAGTGATCTTGGATTTAGATTATTTCGATCAGATGCAAGACCCGCCTAAGAGACGTCCCCTTGATGTGCCGGCAAGTCGGAATGCGGAAATTGTTGGGCCTGACTTAGGCGAAGTTCCCCTCACGGAACCAACCTCCCTTGAATCGCATGTGGAACAGGCTAAGGCCCCCATCCTTTCAAATGACCAAGCTTTAGAAACCGAGATAAAGGCTGAAGCAACAAGTCCGGTTGAGTCAAGGGAAGTTGAAGCTGGGCAGGTGTCGGACGCATTCGTGGACAGGTCAAATAAGGGTGACAGTGCCATGCATTGGCAAGAAGGCGCCAACCAAACACAAAGCCTCACTTCAGACGCTATGGATGAACAATTGGCTGCCGATGATGCTGCAAGCATGAAGCAGAAGCCTACGCAAAGGAGTAAGGGTCGCCAGTATCAATTACCAAGCAAAGCCTTACTCACGAAACGTGAACCGGTGGATCAATCTGAAGAATATGAGCATATCAACCGGAATATTGATAAATTAGAGCAAACCTTTGCGAGTTTTGGTGTGGATGCAACCGTTGTTAAAGCGAATTTAGGTCCAGCGGTAACCAAATATGAGGTAGAACCTGCAGTGGGTGTAAAAGTTAGCAAGATTGTCTCCTTATCCGATGATATTGCCTTAGCTTTGGCTGCGCGGGATGTTCGCATGGAAGCGCCGATTCCCGGTAAATCGCTCATTGGCATAGAGGTACCTAACAAGCAAATCAGTCCCGTGTCTTATTATGAAATTGTCGACGCTGCAACCGATTCAAAGAAAATTCTAGAAGTCCCCTTAGGAAGAGATGTTTCTGGGCAAATCTGCTTAGCAGACTTAAGCAAAATGCCCCACTTGCTCATGGCGGGGGCCACTGGAAGTGGGAAATCAGTTGGGATGAATGTGATTATCACTTCACTTCTCATGAAAGCACGACCCGATGAGGTGAAGTTTCTCATGATTGACCCTAAGAAGGTTGAGTTGACAATGTATAATGACATTCCGCACCTCCTATCACCTGTTGTGACTAATCCGCGTAAGGCGGCTCGAGCTCTAAATAATGTAGTGGTAGAGATGGAACGCCGTTATGAGCTTTTTGCTGCGAGTGGGGTCCGTAATCAAGATAGCTATAACGAATATGTCGATGAATTAAATCGCAAAGAAGGGACCGCCTATGAGCGCCTGCCTAAAATTGTCGTATTTGTTGATGAGCTGGCAGATTTGATGCTAGTCGCCAGTAATGAAGTTGAAACGGCGATTACCCGCCTTGCGCAAATGGCCCGGGCTGCGGGAATTCATATGATCATTGCAACCCAAAGACCTTCAGTAGACGTGATTACGGGGATTATTAAAGCAAATATTCCGTCACGTTTAGCCTTTGCTGTCTCAAGCGGCACGGATTCGCGGACAATTCTAGATAGTAACGGTGCTGAGAAATTACTTGGCCGAGGCGATATGTTATTCCAACCAATGGGTATGAATAAGCCAATTCGTGTCCAAGGGGCTTATATCTCTGACGCAGAGGTAGAGCGTGTGGCAGACTTTATCCGCCAACAAGCAGAACCAGATTATGATGAGGCTATCATTGTAACGGATGAGGCGATGGAGCAAGCCGATGTATCAGAAGATGAGTATTTCGATGAAGCAGTAGAATTAGTCAAGACGCAAGAAACTGTGAGTATTTCCCAGTTGCAAAGGAAATTCCGGATTGGCTACAATCGGGCTGCTCGTTTGATTGATGACTTGGAAGCCATGGGCTATGTCGGCCCGGCTGATGGTAGCAAGCCAAGGGAAGTGTTTATTCAAGAGTAAAATCCGAACATTCCGGATTATTAATAAGAAATATAGTAGATTTTATTTCTCATGAACGCATTTATTATTTATAATAAGGCAGACCGATGATATGACAGAGTTTTTATTTGGATTCTCGGATTATCTGCTATATAATAGGTTTATCAACAGAGGAGGCGTTTTCAATATGAAGAAATTTCTAACATCAGCGATGGTAGCATTAGCAGCAATAGGTGTTGTAGTGCCGACAGCCGTTTCAGCACAAGAGGATGATTTCTCAACCGTGATGATTACAGACCAAGGTGGTGTCGATGATAAGTCTTTTAACCAAAGTGCTTGGGAAGGTATTCAAGAGTGGGGGCAAGCAAACGGCCTAGAAGAAGGCGTGAATGGTTATCACTATTTGCAATCAAATACAGACTCTGACTATATCACAAACTTGAACAATGCTATTTCAGCCAACTTTGATTTGATTTTCGGGATTGGCTTCAAATTAGAAGCTGCAGTGCAACAAATTGCTGAACAAAATCCAGAGCAACACTTTGCCATGGTAGATGCAAATGTTGATTTACCAAATGTTGTATCGGCGAATTTTAAAGACCATGAGGCAGCATTCTTAGCGGGTGTAGCTGCAGCTATGAGTACAGAAACCAACCATGTTGGCTTCGTTGGTGGAGTGGAAAGTGTCATTATTGATCGCTTTGAAGCAGGTTTTGTCGAAGGCGTAAAAGCAGTCAATCCTGATGTGGAAATTTCAGTTGAGTATGTCGGCAGTTTTGTAGATGCTTCCCAAGGTAAGCAATTAGCGGCAGCAATGTACGCAAACGGTGCAGATATTATCTTCCAAGCAGCTGGAGATTCCGGTAACGGTGTCTTCTCTGAAGCGCGTGACCTTGTGACAGCCGATCCTTCTAAGAATATTTATGTCATTGGGGTAGACCGTGACCAAGAAGAAGAAGGACTGGTTGAAGTTGATGGCGAAGAGCGTCGTTTAACCTTAACGTCAACCTTAAAAGGTATTGGCCCAGCGGTTAAAACCTTGTTGGATGAAGCCAAAGCAGGTAATTTCCAAGCAGGCAATCGCGTATTTGGTTTAGCTGAAGACGGAGTTGGCATTACAGAAGGTCAGTTATCTGAAGATGTACTGACTGCCTTAGAAGACTACAAGGCACAAATTATCGCTGGTGAAATCGAAATTCCCGAAACACCAGAACGTTAATCATTCTTTCTCACTGGCGAGCACTAAACATTTATCATGTTTAGTGCTTTTTTAGAGGAAGTGATTTATATTTTTTGTAAAATAGCGTATCTACTTGCGGGAGTAATTTACGGGTCAGATGCGTAGAAGGATTAGAAATGAGGGGACAAAATGGATGCAGGTCAAGCAGCGGTCATATCAATGGTTGATATATCCAAGCGTTTCGGCGATTTCTATGCTAACAAGCATATTAACTTAGAATTACGGCAAGGTGAGATTCATGCATTATTAGGGGAGAATGGCGCGGGTAAGTCGACACTCATGAATATGCTATCTGGGATTCTTGAGCCTACTTCAGGACAGATTTACTTAAAAGGTGAAGCGGTTCAAATTGACTCGCCTAATAAAGCCAATCAACTAGGCATTGGGATGGTCCACCAGCACTTTATGTTAATCAGTGCCTTTACCGTGTTAGAGAATATTATCTTAGGGGATGAACCTACTTCAGGATTACTTCTGGATAAAGCTTCGGCACGTCAACGGATTGAGAATATCTCTGAGCAGTACGGCTTACGAGTGGATTTAGATGCACGGGTGCAAGATATTAGTGTCGGTATGCAACAAAGGGTTGAGATTTTAAAGGTATTATACCGCGGGGCGGATATTCTAATCTTTGATGAGCCGACGGCGGCTTTAACACCACAAGAAATTGACGATTTGATGCTAACGCTTAAGGCGCTTACGCAAGAAGGACACTCGATTATTATCATTACGCACAAATTGGATGAAATCAAAGCTGTGGCTGATCGTTGTACGGTGATTCGTCGGGGTCAATCGATTGATACGGTGGATGTGGCTACTACGACTGCCAATGAATTAGCTAATATGATGGTTGGAAGGAATGTCGTCTTTCAAACGGCGAAAGAACCCGCTAAGCCAACGGAAGAAGCTCTCCTGGTCGAGAATTTGACGGTGCAAGACTACCGCGGTTTAAATGCTGTAAATGGCTTAAGTTTTACAGTTCGCCAAGGAGAAGTGGTCGGCATTGCAGGAATTGATGGAAACGGTCAAAGCGAATTGATTCTTGCCCTAAATGGCCTCTTGCCAATTGAATCCGGTAAAGTGTATGTCAAAGGGGAAGATGTAATGGACCATTCCCCGCGTGCTATTTATGAAAGACGGGTAGGTCATATTCCGGAGGACCGTCATCGTCATGGCTCAATCCTGGATATGTCTGTGTCAGAAAACCTGGCTATACGAGATTATAAAGAGCGCCAGTTTTCCAATAATGGTTTCTTGAAAGAGCAGGCGATGGATGAGCATGCACGGGAGCTGATTACAGCTTACGATGTGCGGACGACATCAGAGAAGGCACTCATGCGCTCCTTATCAGGAGGAAATCAACAAAAAGCGATTATTGCGCGTGAATTGTCGGTTCATCCCGATGTTCTGATTGCAGCCAATCCAACACGGGGATTGGACGTTGGAGCAATTGAATTTATTCATGAGGAGATTATCCGCCAACGTAATGAGAATCGGGCAGTGCTATTGATGAGCTTCGAATTGGATGAAATCTTAAATGTCTCAGACCGAATTCTCGTCATGTATGAAGGGAAGATTGTTGCGGACCTTCCTACAGAAGAGACAAATGAACAGGAATTAGGCTTAATGATGGCTGGAACGAGCTATGAAGAAGTTCTAGCGCTACGAGCAGAAGGGAGTGAAGGATAATGACGCAAAGTAAATGGCAATCACTCTTAGTCCCAGTTCTATCAGTTATTGTAGGTTTATTATTTGGCGCAGTGATTATGTTACTTTTCGGCTACAATCCGGTTGATGGCTACCAAGCACTATTAGAAGGTGCCTTAGGAACGCCGTTTAATATTGGGCAAACGCTGCGGGCGGCTACCCCCTTAATTTTTACGGGCTTGGGCTTTGCGGTGGCTTATACGGCGGGCTTTTTTAATATTGGTTTAGCCGGTCAAGCGCTGTTTGGCTGGTTGGTATCCGTTTGGGTTGGTTTAGCCATGCTCGATTCACCGAAATGGCTTGTCTTACCGCTAGCTATTCTGGCTGGTGCGCTTGCTGGGGCCTTATGGGCCGCTATTCCAGGGATTTTGAAGGCTTATTTCGACACGAGTGAAGTGATTGTGACCATTATGCTGAATTATGTCGCAGTGTATATTGCAGATTACCTTATTCGCAACGTCTTAACTGATCGAGCCGATGCGACACCTTTTGTTGGGGCGAATGCTTCCTTAAGAACAGAGTGGCTGACAGAGCTGACCAATGGTTCCACCATGCATGCCGGTTTCTTCTTAGCACTTCTCTTTGCCGTAATTGCCTATATCTTTATTAATCGAACCACCTTTGGCTTTGAATTAAAAGCGGTTGGCTTAAATAAAGATGCCGCAGAGTATGCCGGGATGAATGTAAAGCGTAATATTATAATTGCCATGGTCATCTCAGGTGCTTTAGCTGGACTTGGTGGTGTGATGAATGGTTTAGGTGAATTCCAGAATATCTTCTTGACCAACGGCGTAGCGCCAGCCATTGGCTTTAATGGTATGGCAGTTGCCTTATTGGGTCTGTTGAATCCGTTCGGTGTTGTTCTAGCCGCGATATTATTTGGTGGTTTGATGACTGGTGGAAATATTATGCCACTGACCGCTGGAATTCCTTCTGAGATTGTGGATATTGTTATTGCCGCCATTATTTTCTTTGTTGGAGCTAACTATATTATTACCTTCTTCTTAAATCGTCGTAAAGTCCGCTCGGCGGTTGATAATGAAGATGTGATTCAGCAAGGAGGTCAAGAAGGATGATACAAACATTAGCATTGATTGTCTCTTCAACATTAGTTTACTCAGGTCCACTGATTTTCACAGCCCTTGGTGGTGTCTTTTCGGAAAGAAGTGGGATTGTAAACGTAGGCCTTGAAGGTATTATGGTTATGGGTGCGTTTGGCTCAGTCATATTTAATTTGTTTACTGCGGATACCTTCGGTGCTTGGACACCGTGGTTAGGTTTGCTTATTGGTGGCTTGGTGGGAATTCTCTTCTCCTTAGTCCATGCAGTTGCAACGGTACACTTACGGGCGGACCACATTATTTCCGGGACCGTGTTGAACTTGGTTGCTCCGTCCTTGGGGGTATTCTTAACCCGTGAATTATTTGCTGGTAAAGGGCAAACAGATATGATCGCTGAATCCTTTGGCTATGCGAATATTCCCCTCTTGAGTCAAATCCCTGTCATTGGTAATATCTTCTTCAAGTCCACGTCCTTGCCAGCTTATGTTGGAATTTTGTCTGCCTTTGTTGTTGCCTTCATTATTTACCGGACGGCTTTTGGTTTGCGCTTGCGTTCAGTCGGGGAACACCCGCAAGCCGCGGATACCCTCGGGATTAATGTGTACCTCATGCGTTACATTGGTGTCTTGTTATCCGGCTTCTTTGGGGGAGTAGGGGGTGCTGTATTAGCCCAATCTATCTCCTTAAACTTCTCTGTATCGACAATTGCCGGCCAAGGCTTTATGGCCATGGCCGCGATGATCTTCGGGAAATGGAATCCAGTTGGAGCCATGGGCGCAGCGCTATTCTTTGGTTTTGCCCAGAGTTTGGCAGTGGTTGGCTCACAAATTCCACTGATTAGTAGTATTCCATCAGTTTATTTGCAAATCGCGCCTTATATTATTACAATTATTGTACTCGTTAGTTTTGTTGGACGTTCACAAGGTCCGGCAGCCAATGGTACAACTTATGTGAAAAGTAAGTAAATTGATTAGTTGTGCAGCTCTCGTGTGGCTGCACTTTTTTAATGGAGTAAAGGAATTGGAAACGTAGATAAGTTTGGCTCTTTGTCAAATAGGGTTGATGAGTAAATTTAAGGTCAAGCGACTAAATTTGTTGCTTGATCTTTTTCTTTGTTCTTAGGTTCATAAAGTCGGCACATGAGTAATATTCTGTCTCTAAAATGACTGAAGTTTCTGTAACCATAACCATTGCGTTTGAGTAGTTTAATCTTATTATTAATCCCTTCGATAGGACCATTACTAAGGCCTGCATGTGTGAGTGTGTTATGGATATATTCCCCATACTTTCTGAACGTCCTTAATACACGCCTTAAGCCTTTTGAAAGTGTCATGGACCGGCTTTGTGCCAAAATCTCTTGATATCGTTGCCAGTTCCTATCCCTTAAGGCATCGCCCAATTGATGCACCATTTGATAGGTATCCTTCAAGACGTCGTCGTGCTGAATGAGATAGTCCACAATGCTACGAGTATTGGTTAACCAATCAAACAGTGGGAAGCGATGGTATTCAGTAGACATTAAGTCGCTTTTTGGTTTGAGTATTAATTTCCAATAACGCTTAAGTTTATTATAGAGTCTTGAATCTTTATAACGAACCTCGTTCATGTAACGAATTCGTGTCCGATCTAATTCGCGATTTAAGGCTTGAATTAAATGGAACGGATCAAGAATAATCTTTGCATTTGGAAACCATCGCTTTGCCAGGTGCATGTATGGTTCGTACATATCTATCGTAATGGTTTGAACTTGGTAACGTGCTTGGCGACTAAACCTTGAGAAATAAGCACTGAGTGAGTGTGTTTTTCTGTCTTCGACCACATCTACGATTTTATGTGACAGTGTATCACAACAGATGAAGCTCATCGCTGCTTTAACCGACTTAACGCTTTTAAATTCATCAAAGGATAGATGCTCAGGCAACTGTTCAGTGGACCGTATTCGAATAGCTCGAGCAGTTTCATGAATCACCCGTCGGACTGTATTCGGTGATACAAAGGTATCTTTGGCGATATCTGTTTCACAAGTGACTCTTGTGGCGCGGTCCATAATCTGTTGTTTGACTTGATTAGTAATATAGCAGTCAGGATTAACGATGGATGTCTTCGCTGTAAATGACCGCCCACAGGCTTTGCATAAAAAGCGTTGCTTAGCTAGGATTAAGTAAGCAGGTAAGCCTGATTTGGCTGTTAATGTCAGACGAGAGGAGCGTTTTCCATTACTGACAATGACATAATCATTATTGGCAATGCCACAATGAGGACAAGCCTCCGGTTTATATGCCAATGTTCCTCGATAAAAGAGCGATGTTCGCCCTTTGAATTCTATCTCTTCACAATAATCCATATCGATTTCAATGTTTTTGTCTTTTAATTGGAAGGTTTTTTCGATAAAATGATTCATACGTAGATGTTCTCCTTTATTATTGGGTCAACTTTAATATTAAAGAACATCTGCGTTTTTTGCACTTAAAAACGGTCGAGAAATTTCCATCAACCGTATTTATTTTAGAACCATAAGTTTTCCTTAGACAGGAGTTTAGGATTGAAAGAAATGAAGTCAGGTATCCATTTATTAGTGGAACCATCGTCGAAATATAAAACCAACGCGCTATCACTGAAGTTTATTATGCCTTATGATTCGAAAGAGGCGATTCAATTAACCCTACTGGCACGCATGTTTGAAGCTGGTTCAAAGGCCATTGGCAACCGTAGTCAACTGGAACAAGCTTTAGCTGATTTATATGGGGCTAGCTTAAGCGTGGGAGGACGCCGGCGGGCGGATTATTATGAATTCACCTTAAATTCGCAAATGTTAGCAGATCAGTTCTTGCCTGAGGATGGTCTGATGCATAGTTGGCTTGACCTGTTAGCTGATTTAGTCCTCAATCAAGCCTTTGATGCAAGCGATGAAGTGATGCAAGCTCGATTTGCTCTGGAGAAAGAACAACTTGCGCGCCAATTGAAGCGTCGCCAAGATAATAAGAAGCAATTAGCAGCCCGTAAACTAAAGGAACACCTCTACCAAGGCTCACCAGAGGCTTATTTAGGTGCTTATGGGGATGAGGCCTTATTGGATTCGCTAACTTTAGAAGATTTACAAAGAGTCTATGATAAGTTACTGCAAAAGGCTCAAATTGTCTGTGTAGCACATGGGCGTTTAAGTGAAGCTCAACTTGAGACATGGTTGAATAGCCTAGCGTTCAGGGCGTGTCCGGTGGTATATAGCTATCAAGACTTAAGGCTTGCAATTAAGCCACAGGCAATTGCTTTCCAAGATGAAGTCATTGAAGCCAATCAAGGGAATTTAGCCATGGCTTTGGCTACAAATTATGGTGTAGACGATCGGGAGCGATTAAAAGCGAATGTGGCGAATGCGATTTTCGGGCAATTGCCCTCTTCGGCTTTATTTATGAATATTCGGGAACGTGATAGTTTGGCATATTCCATTCATTCGACTTTAGATGTTTACCGGGAGCTGATGATTGTTCAAGCCGGGATTGATTCGACTAAAGGCAAAGAGGTGTATGAGAAAGTATTCGATGAGTTACACAAAGTTGCTCAAACACCGATTAATCCGGCATACTTCCAAGAGGTGAAGTTAACTATCCTAAGTAATCGGGTTCAGGCTCAGGATTATCAGTGGTTTGAATTAGAATTAGTATTTCTGGATTGGATGAATCCAGCTAGTGATTATTCTTTAGCAACTTATGAGGCGAATTTGCAAGCACTCACAGAAGCTGAAGTGCGGCAAGTTTTATTAGATTTGACGCTATTAGGGGCATATTTCTTAAAAGGAGGTGAGGCTTAATGCAACGTAAGCAGTATGATTTGATCCAAGAGACACTTTACTCAAAGACGTTACCCAATGGCTTGCAAGTGCTTATCTTGCCAAAAGCCGATTACCATAAGGTGTATGGTATTTTTACAACGCATTTCGGCTCGAATATCCAGAAAATTCGCAACCGTGATACCCAAGAACTACACGAAATCCCCGCCGGGGCAGCTCATTTTCTAGAACATAAACTCTTTGAAGGTCCAGACGGTGAGGATGCCTTCCAACTATTCATGCATCAAGGGGCTAATGCGAATGCATTTACCAATAATCATCAGACTAGTTATTTATTTGATGGGTCGTTTGATATTTCACAGAACATTGAAATTCTCCTAGACTTTGTACAAAATCCTGCCTTCACCCCAGAAGGTGTCGCAAAGGAAAAAGGAATTATTACGCAAGAAATCTTGATGTATTTAGATCAGCCGATCAGCCGTGGTCTTCAAGCTTTGATGGAACATCTATATCCCAACCACCCCGCAGGCATGGATATTACAGGCAGTGTTGAATCAGTTAATGCTACTACGTACGAAGCATTGAAATTAGCTTACGACACTTTCTATCATCCGAGCCAGATGGTTCTGGTCATTGTAGGGCAGGTAGACCCGGAAGCGACTATGGAACTGATTGCTCACAATCAAGCAGGCAAAACCTTTCAGCCAACGCCATTTGAAGGGGTCTTTGACCCGATTGAAGCCCCACCACTTCCTCCAAGTCACATTGAAATGGCTGTTGCTCAACCGTTTGTATTTGCTGGCTTGCGTATGGATGCTGAAAGTCTGCCTTCTGGCCAAGACCGTTTGCGCTTAGAACTTGTGAGCGATATCTTCTTAGAATTGCTGATGGGGCCAAGTTCACCAACCTTCCAAGCGTGGCTTAACGATGCAATCATTGATGCCAATTTCGGCTTTAATATTGAAATGGAGCCCCATACGCATCATTTATTAATGTATACGACATCCATGGATGCAGAAGCTACCCTTAAAGCCTGGCAATCACACTTAAGTCAGTGGCAACATTCAGCGCATTTCACCCGAGAAGCCTTTGCACAAGTTGTTCGTGGTACGATTGGCGATCACTTGCAACTATTGAATTCCTTAGAAGGCATCGCCTATAATTTGACCGATGGGGCGCTTAATCATTATGATGTATTGGCTTCTTTAAGCCTTCTTAAAGAGATTAGCTTTGATGAGGTGCTAGCTTACGGTGAGCAATACATCCAAGCAGCTTCATGGACGAGTGTGACACTTCAGCCCAAAAAGTCATAAAAACAATCAAAACATCGATAAACCGTCTGGAATTATGCTATAATGGTTCTCAGTAATTTATAGTGCAAAGGAGCTATGAAGCGATGAGTGAGTTAGGATCAAAATTGCGAGAAGCCCGGATTGAACGGGGCTATACCTTAAATACCTTGCAACAAATGACCAAAATACAAAAGAAATACTTGCAAGCAATTGAAGAGGGCAATTATGAAGAGATGCCCGGCGATTTCTATGTGCGAGCTTTTATCAAGCAATATGCTGATATGGTGGGCTTGAATGGAAGTGATTTGCTTGAAGAATATGAAGCCGAATTAAAGGAGAATGCTGAGCAGGCAAAGGAGACTCAGCCGCAAGAAACCCCCTCAGATTTACCTTCACGCAAAGAGCGATTTAGAAGTGATGAGAAGAGCAATTTAGAAATTCTGATGGGTTATGCGCCACTCTTCCTATTAGTATTGGCCATTATTATGATTATGATTATGCTGATCCTTGCCATTAATCGGATTAATCAAGCCAATGAGCAAGAAGCCAACCTTGAGGAAAGAACCCCAAGTATCGTAAGTGTCTTAGAACCTGAATCGGTTGCCTCAGAAAGTTCGAAAGAATCTTTAAGTGAAGCAAGCACTTCACAAGAAAATCAGCCTGCTTTAGGAGAGAATGACATTCAAGTAGGTGACGCTGTACTAACGCGAGTAACGGCCGAAACCGGCGAAACAGCTTATCAATTGAATGGACCTTTCAGTGCTTACGAATTTGAAGTAAGAGGAAATGCTTATGTTTGGGTTGGTATCGTTGAGGATGATATGATGGTTGTAGACACTACGATGAGTGCGGACGACACCTTAGAACATAAAGCTAGTTCAGGCGTATCCCAAGTACGTATCCGTTTAGGATATCCAGAAGGGGCCGATATCTATGTTAACGGGGAGAAAGTAGAGTCACCAGACCCTTATATTCAAGATAGCATCTTATTTATCGCTGCCGACCAGCCAGCAAGTGAACAAGATGAGTCATCTTCAAATGAGACCATCGATTTGAATATTCCAGAAGATGATACAAATAGTAATCAAACGGAAGCAACATCTAGCCAGGAAGAGTACACTGGCTACCAAGGCCCAGCAGTTTATGCACCGAATTATTAAGAGAGGGGCATTTAAATGAATATCGCTAACAAATTAACCGTCTTTCGGATGCTTTTAATTCCTGTATTCCTTGTGTTAATGCTAGGGAACTTCTCCTGGGGGGCGATAAAACTTGCAACGGGTTCTCTGCCGGTGTCCCAATTGCTGGCAGGCTTAATCTTTATTGGGGCAAGTTTTACCGATTACTTAGATGGTTATCTTGCTCGTAAGCATAATTTAGTGACCGCTTTTGGCGAGTTCTTCGATCCGATGGCTGATAAATTGCTAGTCATTGCAGCCTTAATCGTAATAGTCGAGAAAGGCTGGGCACCCAGCTGGGTTGTTATCATTATTGTGAGCCGAGAATTATTAGTCACCGGACTAAGGGTTCTCCTTGCCAGAGCTAATGGCAAGGTGATGGTAGCCGCCATGCCCGGTAAAATCAAGACGGTCACACAAATGTTAGCGATTATTTGCTATTTATTTAACGACTTTGGACTTCGTTTATTTGGCTATTCTCCGGCAAATATTCTACTTTATATTTGCTTATTCTTTACAATTTATTCTGGCATAGATTATTTCTACCAAGGTCACTTCGTATTTGATGGACCGAAGTAGGTAGTGACTCATGTGTTGAGCTTAGTGAGGAGACTAGGACAAATTTGGCTTTCTAGGAAATTCAGCAGTAGACGTCTACTGTTGAATTTTTTAAAATTCACAGAAAATTCAAGATGGTTTTCGGGTCTGAAATGAGTATATATAAGAGAGGGGCAAAATATGAAAACAGAAATTATTGCAGTCGGAACAGAAATATTGATGGGGCATATTGTTAATACGAACTCACAAGACATTGCCCAAGCCTTGCTAGGCATTGGATTGGGGACATATTACCAACAAGTTATTGGCGATAACCCAGAACGTATGAAAGAGGCCTTCGCTTTAGCCGGTAGTCGGTCGGATATTATTATCGTATCAGGCGGCTTAGGTCCTACTCGCGATGATATTACCAAGCAAATGCTTGGTGAATACTTAGGCCAAGAATTGGTAGCCGATCAAGGGCAACTCGATAAAATCAAAGACTACTTTAAGACAAGAGAGGGAGGAATTACCGAAACGGATTACTTCCAAGCTCTGACTTTTAAAGAAGGGGAGACCTTCTTTAATGAAGTGGGCTTGGCATGTGGGAGTGTTTACCGCAAGGACCTTGACAATGGACAACAACAATACTTTATTGTGTTGCCTGGGCCACCCTTTGAAATGCGACATATGTTGCACCATTATTTACTACCTTACCTTACGAAAGAAATTTACCAAGATCACGTGATCGAGTCCCTCTATGTGAATTTCTACCGAATTGGTGAGGCAAAAGTAGCTGAAATCTTGGATGATTTGATTGTTGAACAAACCAATCCAACGATTGCGATTTATGCGCAACCCAGAAGGGTGACGGTACGCATTACGGCATCTTACCCAACCTATAATGAGGCGATGGCAGCCAATCAAGCTTTAGCAGAGCAGATAATCGAGCGCTTAGCTCCATATTTCTTAGGCTATGGGGAGCATTATTCCCTTGAACATTACGTGGTTGAGCAGATGAAAGCTGCTAACTTACGTTTAAGTGCAGCCGAAAGCTTGACGGGCGGTTTAGTTATGGAAGCTTTAACGGAAGTTCCCGGCTCATCAGAAGTTCTTACCGGTGGTTTTGTCACTTACCAAACTGAATCAAAGACAACTTTATTAGGTATTGATTCAAGCTTTATCCAAGAGCATTCGGTTGTCAGTGAAGCTGTTGCTAAGGCGATGGCTGAAGCAACTTTGGCAAAGACGGGTACGGATTTGAGTTTGGCTTTAACCGGTGTTGCCGGTCCCGATAGTTTAGATGGCCGCAGAGCAGGGACGGTATTTATCGCCTTAGCTGTTAAAGATCAAGCTATCCAAGTCAAGCAATTGGATATCCGTCACCGACCGCGAGGTGTGGTGCGGGATATAGCTAAATCAGAAGCACTATCCATGGTTAAGCAATGGCTTGACCAGAATGTTTAGAACAAAAGTTCGTCTTTTTCTTGCTTTTTCCGACGCGACAGTGTACAATTATGACGAAAGATTAGGGAGGAATGCACATGGTAGATACAGATCGTCAGAAAGCCTTAGACAAGGCTCTGAAAGATATTGAAAAGAACTTCGGTAAAGGCGCAATTATGCGTATGGGAGAAGATACTGACCGAGAAATTGACACAGTCCCAACGGGTTCCATTGCCTTGGATGTTGCCTTAGGTGTAGGCGGATATCCAAGAGGGCGCATTATTGAGTGTTACGGACCAGAATCATCTGGTAAGACAACCGTTGCCTTGCATGCGATTGCGGCGGTGCAAAAGCAAGGTGGGACAGCCGCTTTTATCGATGCTGAACATGCCTTAGACCCGGCTTATGCTAGAAATCTGGGTGTAAATATCGATGAATTACTTTTATCGCAACCAGATACGGGTGAACAAGGCTTGGAGATTGCCGATGCATTAGTTTCCTCAGGGGCGATTGATATTGTGGTCATTGACTCAGTGGCTGCGCTCGTGCCGCGTGCGGAAATCGAAGGGGAAATGGGGGATACCCACGTTGGCTTACAAGCCCGGTTAATGTCACAGGCCTTGCGGAAATTATCAGGCTCTGTCAATAAGACGAAGACAATTTGCTTCTTTATTAACCAAATTCGCGAGAAAATCGGCGTCATGTTTGGCAACCCTGAGACGACTCCTGGTGGACGTGCTTTGAAGTTCTATTCAACTATTCGGATGGAAGTTCGCCGCAATGAGCCGATTAAAGAGAACGGGGAGCTTATTGGGAACCGTACCCGCATTAAAATTGTAAAGAATAAAGTAGCACCGCCATTTAAAGAAACAATGGTGGACATCATTTACGGCCAAGGCATTAATCAAACGGGAGAACTGGTTGATATGGCCGCAGATATTGATGTGATTCATAAGGCGGGTTCTTGGTATTCCTATGGGGAAGAGCGCATTGGTCAAGGGCGCGAAAGTGCGAAAACTTTCCTCGAAGAAAATCCCGACATTTATGCAGAAGTTGAGCGGAAAGTACGAGCCCATTACGGCTTAGAGGCTTCCGATGAGACTGAAGTAAGGGATGAAGTCGAAGTCGCAGAAACAACTGAATTACCCTTAGACGAAGCGTAATAATCGGTATATTTTAAGCAATGGCTTGTATTTGGACTGAAAGGGTCTAAGTACAAGCCTTTTTGGGCTGAGGATGAACCACCCAGATTGATTGACTTCAGCTTGTAAAAAAAGTATGATAGAGGATGTAGTAATACATTATTTAATTTTTGAATGATAAAGTAACTACTCAATTAATTTAATAGATACGGAGGTGACTCTTATGGATTTTGGAACAATCGCCTTCGCTATCGTTACTTTAATAATTGGAATAATCGTCGGCTTTCTAGTAAAGAACTCGATCGACAAGAAGCAAATGAATGATGCGAATGCGAATGCAGAAGTGATTGTTGATGATGCGATTCGTCAAGCACAAACGCTTAAACGAGAAGCTTTATTTGAAGCCAAAGAAGAAAATTTACGCTATCGCAATGAGGTCGAAGAAGAGCTGAAAGAGCGTCGTAGCGAGATAACCCGTTCAGAAAATCGCTTAATACAGAAAGAAGCAAGTCTCGATCAGAAAAGTGCGACACTTGACCAAAGAGAGTTGAATATTGAAGCGAAGGAAGAGACGTATCTTCAAAAGCAAGCAGAACTTGTTGAGAAGGAAAAGGATATCGATACGCTCATTGAACAGCAGCAGAGTGAATTAGAGAAAGTGGCTGCTATGTCACGGGATGAGGCTCAGAATTTAATTTTAGCGCAAACCGAACAAGAATTAGAGCAAGATATTGCGATACGGGTTCGGGATGCTGAGCAGCAAATTAAAGATGAGTCTACGCGCACAGCTAAGGAAATTATCTTGCAGGCGATTCAACGCACTTCGACAGATATTGTTGCAGACAACTCGGTCAGCGTTGTTCATCTACCTAATGATGATATGAAAGGGCGCATTATTGGTCGAGAAGGCCGTAATATCAAATCTTTTGAGAGTTTAACAGGGATTGATTTAATTATTGATGATACCCCAGATACAGTGTTGCTAAGTGGTTTTGATCCAATTCGTAGAGAAATTGCTAAGATTGCCCTTGAGAAATTAATTCAAGACGGACGCATTCATCCTGGTCGCATTGAAGAAATGGTTGAAAGAGCACGCAAAGAAGTGGATGAACGGATTCGTGAAGTGGGTGAGGAAGCAACCTTTGAATTAGGCTTGCACCAAGTACATCCTGATTTAATTAAGATTATCGGTCGCTTAGCTTACCGAACTAGTTATGGTCAGAATGTGCTAAATCATAGTGTTGAAGTGGCGAAGTTGACCGGTTATCTCGCAGGAGAATTAGGCGAGGATGTTCAACTGGCTAAACGTGCAGGACTCTTTCACGATATTGGCAAGGCACTTGATCAGGAAGTTGAAGGAACGCATGTTGAGATTGGCGTGGAGATTGCGAAACGCTATAAAGAACCGGAAGTGGTTATCAATAGTATTGCGTCACACCACGGCGATACGCCACCAACTTCGAATATTGCAGTCTTAGTGGCTGTGGCAGATGCTTTATCTGCTTCTAGACCAGGCGCAAGAAGTGAGTCTCTGGAGAATTATGTTCGCCGACTTGAGCAATTAGAAGAGATTGCCAACGCTTACCAAGGAGTTGACCATAGCTACGCAATTCAAGCAGGACGAGAATTACGAGTGATTGTCAAGCCGAATGAAGTGAATGATGCGCAGTCAGCTAAATTAGCTTACGATATTAAATCTCAAGTCGAATCTGAAATGACCTATCCGGGTAACGTAAAAGTAACGGTAATACGCGAAATGCGAGCTATTGAGGTCGCTAAATAATCGTTAAATGAGCAAGTGGCGTGAGCTGCTTGTTCTTTTTTGGGAAATAATGATTGACGCTGGGGGCAGAATTTGCTATGATACTCATGTTGTATTTGTGCACCGCAAACTGCAACCGCACAGGTTGAAGCTTAAGTGTTTAATAAACCGCTCAACATGGCGAGTCTCGGTGTAGGGATTCTTTGAATTCCGAAATAATATTTAGGAGGTGCTGGTATGTACGCAATTATTCAAACCGGTGGTAAACAAGTTAAAGTTGAAGAAGGGCAAACAATTTACGTAGAGAAATTAGATGCTCAAGAAGGCGAAACGGTTACATTTGATCAAGTAGTCTTTGTTGGTGGCGAGAACACTAAAGTGGGTACACCTTTAGTTGAAGGTGCGACAGTTGAAGCGACAGTTGAAAAACAAGGTCGTGGCAAGAAAATCACAATCTACCGCTACCGTCGTCGTAAAGACTCTCATCGCAAACAAGGTCACCGTCAACCATATACACGTTTAACAATTAATTCAATCAACGCTTAATGATTGATATTAAGTTTACGCTGGATAAAGAAGGTTACGTAGAAACCCTAGAGATGACAGGTCACGCTGGATATGGCGAACATGGTTATGATATTGTGTGTGCCGCTGTATCAAGCCAGGTGATTTCCGTTGAGAACTCACTTCAGGCTTTGCTTGGTATTCCTGTCGAAACGGAAGTTAATGAAATCGAAGGAGGCTATCTGAAATTAAGGATGCCCAAATTAGAAGGGAAGCCCTTAGAAGCAGCGCACTTACTTATGCAGCACTTGCATCTAGCCTTTGATGTCATTAGTGAAAGTTATCCAGAATTTGTTCATGTCCAAGATAAACCCAGTACAAAATAATGGAGGTGCTGAATATGTTGAAATTAAACTTACAACTTTTCGCTACGAAAAAGGGTGGAGGTTCCACTCAAAACGGTCGTGATTCAATTGCTAAACGTCTAGGTGCTAAAGCAGCAGACGGTGAAATGATTCACGGTGGATCAATTATCTACCGCCAACGTGGTACGAAAATCCATGCTGGTAACAACGTTGGCCGTGGTGGCGACGATACTTTGTTTGCTTTATGTGATGGCGTTGTAAGATTTGAGCGCAAAGGTCGCAACAAGAAACAAGTAAGTGTTTACCCAGTTGCGCAAGAAGCATAATAATATTTGTATGAAGAGGGGTTTACTATATTTATAGTAGACCCCTCTCGTGCTTAGAAGGGGAACGGATGCTTAAGAAATTTTTGGCTTATTATCGTCCTTATTGGCGGTTATTTATGATTGATTTTGGCTGTGCGGTTTTAGTCGGTATTCTGGATTTATTCTTTCCGATTGCTGTCAATCGGGTTATTGACCAGGTTTTGCCGAGTGGAAATGTGCGAGCTATTTTGCTTTTCTCGATGCTATTACTTGCACTTTATTTATTTAGTACCGCAATGAATTATGTGGTGGTTGCCTTAGGGCATCGCTTGGGAATCAATATTGAAACGGATATGCGGCGGGAGCTTTTCGCCCACTATCAAAAGCAGTCTTATGCTTATTATGATAAACGTAAGACAGGTGAGTTGATGAGCCGGATTACTAGCGATTTGTTTGAAGTAAGTGAACTAGCCCATCATGGCCCTGAGGACATCTTTATCACAGTAATGACCTTGGTAGGGTCTTTCCTATTGATGGCCAATGTGCATGTGAAATTAGCCTTAATGACAGTTTCCTTAGTGCCAGTTCTAGGGCTTGCTTTAGCTTTCTTTAGCCGGCGAATGATTAAAGTCAATCAAGGCATTAACGAAAACTTAGCTTACTTTAATACCGGCATTCAAAATTCCATTAGTGGGATGCGCGTTGTGAAAGCTTTTGCGAATGAAGCCCATGAGCAGGAGAAATTTGAAGGCTATATTAATGGATATCGCAATGCCAAGATTGCATTTTACCAGTCGATGGCTCAAAGTAGTTCAGTGAATTACTTGATTATGCGCCTGATTAATCTTTTTGCCTTTTTGGCAGGGTCTTACTATACGATTCAAGGTCATCTGACTATTGGTGAATTGGTGGGCTACATTCTACTGTCGAATACCTTTGTTCGACCGATTGAGAAAATCAATACGATGCTGGAGATTTATCCTAAGGGCTATGCCGGTTTCTTGCGTTTCCAAGAGGAGCTTAGTCGGCAAGCAGAAATTGTCGACAAGCCCGATGCGATTGAAGCCCCTAACTTTGCAGGGCATATCCAATATGATCAGGTAAGCTTTGCCTATGAATCGGGCCAACCGGTGCTTGAGGACGTATCATTAGAAATTCAACCAGGGCAAACAGTGGCCTTTGTTGGTCCAAGTGGAGCCGGCAAGACAACGCTTGTTAATTTACTCCCGCGTTTCTATGAGCCAACTGCAGGGACCATTCGAATTGATGGTATTAATATTCAAGATATGACCCTGAGTTCCTTGCGCCAGCAAATCGGAATCGTCCAACAAGATGTCTTCTTATTTGATGGGACCATCCGTGAGAATGTATTATACGGTAATTTAAATGCTAGTGATGCGGAAGTTGAAGCAGCAATTCGTGCAGCTCGTTTGGAAGAAGTAATTGGCAACCTTCCCCATGGCTTAGATACACAAATTGGCGAACGTGGTGTCAGCCTTTCAGGTGGTCAGAAACAACGTCTATCCATTGCACGGATCTTCTTGAAAAACCCTACCATACTTATCTTAGACGAAGCGACAAGTGCCCTAGATTCAGCAACAGAGCGCTTTATCCAGCAATCGCTCGATGAATTGGCGGTTGGGCGGACGTCTTTAGTCATTGCCCACCGTTTGGCGACGGTTCGTCATGCAGATCGCATTATTGTGGTTACGCCAGAAGGTATAACTGAAGACGGGAATCATGAAGCGTTGATGGCACTGGATGGAACTTATGCAAGTTTATATCGCAGCCAATTTAGCAAATAACAAAAAACAAGTCTCTAGGTTTGTTCCTAGAGGCTTGTTTGCTTTAGTAGAGTTTACGCATTTACATATAGGGCTTGTACTAATTCATGGGCATATCTTTGAATACTGTATACGGAATTGATGTGATACAGGGCGCCGTGCGTTAACATGCCATGGGGGTGTAAATTCTCAAGGTCACCAAATCGAGGCGAGATGATGTGCTTATTTGGTACATGCATTGTGAGTCCTCCTGCATGATGCCGTTCAATATAAGCCTGATTAAGGGCTTGGGCAAGCAAATCCTTAGCGTCTAAATCGCGCATATGTAAATCGAGTCCGGTAGCATTAATGACCCAGTCCACTTCAGCTAACACCTTGCCACCATCTTGGATGATTTGGTAGATTTCGCTTGTCTCATCGTAGCGAAGATCAGTAACATCGGGCAGAATAAGCAGTTGTCCATCGTCTTCTCCTTGGATAATGGCCTGGGCAGAGGAGTCCGGTATGCCAGCTTTGATAAGCGAGAGGGCCTGGTCATAGGTATCTAGGAAACGATCCTGGTCTTGGATGGATAGGGTGTGCCAGTGGTGGTTTAGAATACGCGTCAGCTCCATGGCAATGGCTTCGAGATAACCATAGAAATCTCGTTGTTGAAGTGATGCACGCAAAGGCCCTGTGCCACTTTCAAGCACGTCTTGAATCGTCTCGTCGAAATCAATCGCAAAGCGTTGGCATTCTTGGCGAATCCAAGTGAGTAATTGGTCATAGGTTAAATGACCGTGATAATCTGTTAAATATGACTGGAAGGTGGCCTCAGTCAAATATTTAAAAGTAATCGCTTGAGGGGTCGGATTGATGATTGGAAATTGATTGCGCCTTGAGAAGATATGAATCAAGGATAATTCCCGGACTTCTTGTAAGTATTTAAGGACATCCAAAGCTGACAGACTGGTGCCAATAATAACTACACTAGTTTGGGAAGTGATCTCTTGGGGCAATTCCCTGAGAGGGTAAGGGTCATGCACATAGCCAGGCGTATCCTTTAATTCATAGAAATCCATCTTAGGCAAATCTCCCGTGCACAAATGGACGCGGTCATAATAGACTGGCTCAGCACTAGTTACTTGCACCCGCCACTGCTTCCTCTCGGGTAAATAGCATAAGCTTTCAACATGGGCAGCTATGCTTTTTGCTTTGAGTTGCTCGGTCATCGATTTAAGGCGTTCTTGTAAATATTCACCAAACCATTGTCTGGGCACATAAGCTGCTTGGGAATGATAATTCTCTTCAACCCATCGTTGGAAGTCCTCTTGATTTTCATAGTCAAAGCCAATTTCATTAGTGCGTGTATTTAACAGGGCATGTTCGGAATCTTTATTGAATGAGGGGCCACAGCCCATATTCTCTAAACTGTCATAGTAGTCAATGGATACATCAGGCAATTGACCAGCTTGTTGGAGTTTCCAATAGGCGGTCAAGGTAGCTGTCCCACTAATTCCCATGCCGATAATAGCGATCCGTTCGATAGCAATCAATCCTTTCAATGAATTCCTTTTCATTATACGCTAAAAAGTGCCACGAATGAACTAATATCGCTAGTGGGGTCTAAGCTAGCTGGCCATTTCAAGCCACCTCTAAATCTGACCAAGCAATAATGATGCCGACAAGATAGATTTTAAGCAGCTAGTAATTTCAAAGGCTAAGAAGAATCATTGTCTATTGCAAAGTTTTTTTGTAAATAACTTCTTTTGGCAAAATGCTTGAGGATTGATACAATAGAAGGTACGAAGTAAGAAAGATAAGGAGGATTTCCCTAGTGGCTAAAGCAAAGAAACAAACGCCCATGATGGAACAATATACGAGAATAAAAGCTGAATACTCTGATGCATTTCTATTCTACCGATTAGGGGATTTTTATGAGCTGTTCAATGAAGATGCGATTGAAGCATCCAAAATCTTGGAAATTACGCTCACTTCCCGGAATAAGAATGCAGACGACCCGGTGCCAATGTGTGGGGTGCCGTATCACTCAGCTACGGATTACATTAAACGCCTAATTGAAGCGGGGCATAAAGTTGCGATTTGTGAGCAGATGGAGGACCCTAAGACGACCAAGGGGATGGTCGATCGGCAAGTCGTACGCGTTATTACGCCAGGAACTATTAGCGAAGAAGAAGGCTTGGCCCTGAAAGATAATAATTACTTAGCGGCTATCCATTTAGATAAAGACTTGTACACTGTGGCTTTTATTGATGTATCAACCGGGGAGAGTCGCATCACCCACAGTGACGATTGGACGCAATTTGTCAATGAGCTTCAAGGTGTTGGCCCGACGGAAATTGTCTTTGACAGTGAGGCAGAAGCGCATCTGATTGATAAAGTAAAAAACGAAGTGACAGCTTACTTCTCCCCACATGTGAAAAGTCAAGCAGAAGCAAGTCCAATTCAATTCCAGTTAGAAGCGGCCCAAGGCAATGAAATAGCGTGTTTAGAACTATTGAGTAGTTATTTATATAGTGTGCAAAAGCAAGCCTTGGATTATTTGCAAGAAGTCGAACGTTATGAATTAAGTCAATATTTGCAGATGAATCAGTATGCTAAGCATCAACTTGAATTGACCCGATCCTTAAGAACGCAACGTCGCCAAGGAAGTTTGTTATGGTTTATCGACCGTACAGAAACAGCTATGGGTGGCCGATTGTTAAAGCAGTGGCTAGATAAACCGCTGTTAAATCAGAGGGCCCTTGAAGTGCGCCATAACCGAGTGGAGCAATTGCTGAATCATTATTTCGAACGGGTGGAATTAGTAGAGCAGCTGAAGCATATTTATGACTTGGAGCGCTTGGTGTCTAAGATTAGTACAGGCTCAGCCAATGCCAGAGATATAGATCAATTACGTCGCTCCTTGACGTATATTCCGCGTATCAATCAAATTCTGGTGGCATTGAATACCTCTATCGGTGACGTAGTGTTTCCACAATTGAATGAATTTAGCGAGGTATACGATAAAATCGATCAAGTCTTGCAGGAAGACTTACCGATTTCCATTACGGAAGGCAACTTGATCAAAGCCGGCTACCATCAGCAATTAGATACCTACCGTGACGCTTTGGAGAATGGCCAGCAATGGCTGGCCGATTTACAAGCTAGAGAACGTGAAGCAACGGGCTTAAATAAGCTGAAAGTTGGTTATAACAAGGTCTTTGGCTATTATATCGAAGTGAGTCGTTTGTATTCGGATCAGTTGGATTCAGAACGTTATCACCGTAAGCAAACCTTAACCAATGCGGAACGTTTCATTACTGATGAACTGAAGGAAATTGAACGGACGATTTTGGATGCGCAGGAGAAATCAGTGAACTTGGAGTATGACTTGTTCATCGAATTGCGTGAATTCATTAAAGACTATACTGAAGCACTGCAAAACCTGACTCGGGAAATCGCGACTTTAGATGTCCTGGCGTCTTTTGCTTCCTTGAGTGAAGATGAGAATTATGTCCGAGCTGAATTGGTTGAGACTGCCAAAGACTTGACGCTCGTAGATAGCCGGCATCCTGTGGTTGAGCATCTTGTGGGCCAAGAAGCATTTGTGCCGAATGATGTACAAATCCAGCCTGATAAGTATTTGCTGTTACTGACAGGGCCGAATATGTCTGGTAAGAGTACTTACATGCGTCAAGTCGCCTTTTGTCTCATTATGAATCAAATCGGTTGCTTTGTGCCAGCCAAAGAGGCGAGTTTGCCTTTGATTGACCAAATCTTTACGCGCATTGGTAGTTCGGATGATATTTCAAGTGGTCAAAGTACTTTTATGGTTGAGATGATGGAGACGAATATTGCCTTAGAGCAGGCCACACCGCGAAGTTTATTGCTTTTCGATGAGATTGGTCGAGGTACCGCCACTTATGATGGGATGGCCCTGGCAGAAGGGATATTACATTACATTAGCGAGCATGTGCAAGCTGCGACGATCTTTTCTACCCATTACCATGAATTGACTGATTTAGAAGCAAGCATTCCTGAGTTACGGAATATTCATGTAGGAGCGACCGAAGAGGCCGGCGAATTGATTTTCCATCACAAAATACTACCCGGTCCAGCCGATAAAAGTTACGGGATTCACGTCGCTAAATTAGCAGGACTACCGCCGGAAGTGATTCAACGCTCGCAAGTTGCCTTAAATAAATTGGAAGCTAGGGCGAAGAAAATCAAGCAAACGGATACCCAGCAATTGAGTCTTTTCGATGTGAGCCCAGAGGAGCCCGTGGCAGACGTAGCTTGGGAGCGTATTGCAGAAGCGATTGAAGCCTTGGATATTAACCATATGACACCCTTAGAAGCAATGCAAAATTTAGCCAAGCTACAAGAAGATGTAGCTACTTATAGAAAGGAGGATTAGTATGGGGCAAATACGCATTATGCCAGAAGCACTGGCTAATCAAATTGCAGCCGGGGAAGTTGTGGAACGTCCGGCTTCTGTTGTAAAGGAATTGGTTGAGAATGCGATTGATGCGGGCAGTCAGATGATCCAAGTGGAACTTAAAGAAGCAGGCATTCAAGCCATTCGGGTGACCGATGACGGCTTAGGGATGAGTGAGGAAGATTTACAGATGGCCTTTCAACCCCATGCTACAAGTAAAATTTACGATGTGCATGACTTGTTTAATATACATACCTTAGGCTTCCGCGGTGAGGCCTTAGCGAGTATTGGTTCGGTGGCGAAAGTGACCTTGACTTCTAAACGATCAGCAGACGAGACGAGTCATTATATTGTTGTGGAAGGTTCTACCATTACCGATCAAGGTAAGGCGGCTGCCAGGCCAGGCACATCCATTCTCGTTGAGAGCTTATTTTATAATACCCCTGCCCGGTTGAAACATTTGAAGTCCTTGCGGACGGAACTGCGTCATAGCATTCAATTCGTCCAGAATATTGCCCTAGGCTATCCCCACATTCGCTTTATCCTCAAAAACGATGGCGAGACGATTTTCCAAACGGCTGGCCGGGGTGACCTGCGCCAAGCTATTGCCAATGTCTATCAACCAGCGATTGCTCGGGATTTGTTGGCTATCCAAGGGGAAGATAATGACTTCCGCATAGAAGGCTTTATCTCTCCTGCCACGCTAACGCGGACAAGTAAACAATATATCCATCTAATGATTAACCATCGGCCGGTAAGGCATTATGGCTTAAATGAAACACTGATTCGCGCCTATGGCCGGCAATTGATGACCGGACGGTATCCGATTGCTGTCATTGATATTAACTTGGATGCGAGACTCCTAGATGTCAATGTGCATCCCACTAAGCAGACGGTCCGACTGAGTAAAGAAGAAGAGTTAGCTGACTTAATTAAGCAGGCCGTTATTGACGCTTTAGAGGTAAGCAATCCTGTACCTAGCGTGGAAGTTGAAGACGTCTCTGGACCACGCTTTGACTTGCAAGCAGAGCCTCTCTATGAACAAGCCAGTCTGCCCTTAACAGCTAAAGCCAGTGAGCCGGAGATAGGTCAAAGCCAAAGGTATGAAGCCTTTGAGCAAGATCCTCTACCTACGCAACCGGCTTATATTGAAGAGCATACAAACGCCTTCCAAAAGGAGAAACCGGATACTATTGAGCTTGCAGCAGAGCCTACTATGAGCCAGGATCCCTTAGCACAGGAAGTATCACAACCAGTGCTTGAGACAGAACAAGAGCAAAAGCTGGCCTTTTCGGATTTAAGGTATGTCGGGCAAATTCATGGCACCTATTTAGTCGCTGAAGGGGAGCGTGGTTTTTACTTAATTGATCAACATGCTGCCCAGGAGCGGATTCGTTATGAACAATTTATGAAAGAAACGCCAGAGATTCAGCAGCAGCAGTTACTGATGCCGATGCTATTTAATTTTACGGCAGATGAAATGCTGCAAATTGAAGAACGAACTGAAGCTCTGCACGCTTTAGGTGTCTATTTGGAAGTCTTTGGGCCAACGACGATGCAAATGGAAAGCTATCCCAATTGGATTGAAGCGGCTGAAGTAGAGGGTGTCGTCCGAGACTTGGTGGAAATGGTTGTTGAAAAGCCGAATTTAACGGTGAGTGAGTACCAGGAAGCAGCGATTATTATGCAAAGTTGTCGTGGAGCCATTAAGGCCAATCACCGACTAAGCAATGAAGAGGCTATTGATTTAATTCAAGCGATGGATGGCTTGGACGATCCGTATCATTGCCCGCATGGGCGTCCCGTTTTTGTGGAATTTACAAGCAATACGCTAGAGAAGCTATTTAAGCGTATTCAAGATCCGCATGCTAGCCATGCGCGAAGTTATTAATCGAGCCAATGACTACCCGATGATGCTTGCTTTTGATATACTAAACTAAAGTATTGTGATGCATGGAGCGAATCACTATGTTTCATTGCTTACCGGGCTTTGTACAAGTGAGTGAAGCAAGGGCCTGGATATGGAAAGAGTATGAGAAAAGGATGGTGCCAGATGGCTAAGGAAGAATATAAAGACGTTATTCGCAACCTATCTGAAACGTCATATCAAGTCACTCAGGAAGATGCAACTGAGCGTGCTTTTACGGGGGAATATGATGATTTTTATGAGAAAGGGATTTATGTCGATATTGTAAGCGGGGAGCCTTTGTTCTCTAGTGCGACGAAGTATGATGCGGGCTGTGGATGGCCTTCTTTCACGCAACCGATTCATCAGGAGAATATTGTTGAGAAAGAGGACCGCAGTTTCGGCATGGTTCGTACGGAGGTACGCAGTGACGCTGCTGACTCACATTTAGGCCATGTCTTCCCAGATGGACCCCGTGAAGCCGGTGGCTTACGTTATTGCATTAATTCAGCGGCCTTGAAATTTATCCCTTTTGAAGAAATGGATGAAGCAGGCTATGGTGCTTATAAATCGTTGGTGGAGTAAGCTTCATGTATGAATTTATTGAAGGAACATTAGAAACACTCGAGCCGACGTATCTTGTCCTTAATGCCAGTGGTATTGGCTTTCGCATCTTTGTCGCGAATCCTTACCGCTGGCAGGACTTTGTCAGGGAGTCGGTTCGCGTTTATGTTGAATTAGTGACCCGAGAAGATAGCCAATTGCTCTATGGCTTCAAAGATCAAAAGGAATTACAACTCTTTCAAACCTTGAATAAAGTTTCAGGAATTGGCCCAAAGAGTGCCTTAGCGATTCTTGCGATCGATGATCATGACGGGCTTATTCAGGCGGTCCATTCGAGTGATAGTAAGTATCTTATGAAATTTCCCGGTGTCGGCAAAAAGACGGCCCAACAGATGATCCTAGATTTAGAAGGGAAATTGGATGGTTTCGCAGTCCATACTTCTGCTGGGAAAGAAGATGCAGCGATGCACGATCAGCAGCAGTTAGATGAAATCTTAGAAGCTTTATCAGGCCTGGGCTATACGCAGCGTGAAATTAAACGCGTTGCACCGCTTTTGGAGAAGGAAAGCTTTGCTACAACGCAAGAAGGTTTAAGTTTCGCATTTAAACAGTTAATTAAGTAGGAGGGTGTCAGATGGGAAGAGAGCTGTCTGGAGAAGCTTTTGCTGAGGAACGCGACGATTTGGAACTCTTGAGTTTGCGTCCGCGCTATTTAAATGAATACATTGGCCAAGGTCCGTTAAAAGAAGAATTGGCTATTTATATCGAGGCGGCAAAGTTGCGTAAAGAAGCTTTAGACCATGTCTTACTATACGGCCCACCAGGCTTAGGGAAGACCACCTTGGCTTTGTTAATTGCCAATGAACTCGCTGTAAATATTCATACAACGAGTGGCCCAGCGATTGAGCGTCCGGGGGACTTGTTGGCTTTGTTAAATGAGTTAGAGCCAGGGGATATTCTATTTATTGATGAGATTCATCGTTTGCCGCGGGTCATTGAAGAAGTTCTTTACTCCGCTATGGAAGACTATTATGTGGATATTATTATTGGCCAAGGTGAGACGAGTCAGCCCATTCATTTCGAATTACCACCCTTTACCTTAATTGGGGCGACTACCCGGGCCGGCAGTTTGAGTCAGCCACTGCGCGATCGCTTCGGTATTGTTTTACATATGCAGTATTATGAGCCGGAAGATTTGAAGTTAATCATTGAACGGAGTGCCCGAATTTTTGCCATTGAGATTGATGGGGAAGCAGCTAGTGAGATTGCCTTGCGAAGTCGCGGAACGCCAAGGATTGCTAACCGGCTCTTGCGCCGGGTGCGGGATTTTGCACAAGTGAAAGCTAGTGGTCATATTAGTCGGGCATTGGCCGATCAGGCTTTGACCATGTTAGGGATTGATCACTACGGCTTAGATCACACCGATCGCACCATACTGCAGACAATGTATGAGATGTACCAAGGAGGACCGGTTGGCTTAAATGCCTTAGCCGTGAATATTAGTGAGGATGTGGAGACGGTTTCGGATATGTATGAACCTTACCTTATTCAGACCGGTTTTATGAAACGAACGCAAAGAGGGCGTGTATTGACGCCTTTAGCTTATGAGCATTTAGGAATTGAACAGAATGGAAAGAGTTAAGATGACCTATACGACACAAGATTTTAATTATGAGTTACCAGATGATTTAATTGCCCAAACACCGCTAGCTGACCGGAGTGCTTCTCGCCTAATGGTCATCGACCGTGAGACGGATAAGATTAAAGATACAGACTTTAAGCATATCTTGGATTACTTGGAAGCTGGCGATGGCCTGGTAGTTAATCATAGCCGCGTTATCCCGGCTCGAATTTTCGGCGTAAAGCCTGATACTGGGGGACATTTAGAGATTTTGTTGCTCCATAATACTCAAGGGAATCGCTGGGAGACGCTAGTTAAACCAGCTAAACGAGCCAAGGTAGGTACGAAGATTTCCTTTGGCGACGGTGAACTGACAGCAGAAGTCGTAGAATCCTTAGAACATGGTGGACGTATTATTGAGTTTTATTATGAAGGGGTCTTTCTGGAACATTTAGAGAAATTAGGCCAGATGCCTCTCCCACCATATATTAAAGAGCGCCTAGAAGATCCGGACCGCTATCAAACTGTTTACGCGAAAGAGAATGGTTCGGCGGCAGCTCCAACAGCAGGCTTGCACTTTACCGAAGAGCTTCTTCAAGCGGCCAAAGCTAAAGGCGTGGAGTTGATTCCTTTAACCTTGCACGTGGGGCTGGGAACATTTCGGCCAGTTTCGGTGGACCGGATTGAAGACCATGATATGCATGCCGAATTTTATCACTTGAGTGCGGAAAGCGCTGAGCGTATTAACCGCATCAAGGCCAATGGTGGCAAAATAACAGCCGTAGGTACGACGAGTGTACGTACACTTGAGACGATTGCCCAAGAAAATCATGGGGAAGTGCTTCCCCAATCAGGCTGGACCAAGATATTCATCACACCGGGTTTTGAATATCAAGTTGTTGACCACTTGATTACCAATTTCCACCTGCCACAATCTACTTTGATGATGCTGGTCAGTGCCTTTTATGACCGGAACCACGTGTTAGCAGCCTACGCTCATGCCGTGGAAAAGCGGTATCGTTTCTTTAGTTTTGGTGACGCCATGCTTCTTCTCTAAATATGAAATACCATATAAGGTTCAAATATCCGATTTCGTTCACACTGTTTTCGTAAGGGATACTCTGGACGTGCTCGGGTATTTTTGGATAGAATGGCATTAAATGATTGACCAAATTCAAGTGCTTAAGTAATGTCACAAGCATGCATTGGCTTGTGGGGTCTTAGGAGGTGAGTGTATGTATTTAAATGTTCAAAGTGTGTATACCTTTCTTTCGAGTACTTTAGAAATTGAAGCGTATGTCGCCAAGGCGGCTGAGCTGGGATATTCAAGGCTTGGGTTAGCGGATAAGCAAGTGATGCATGGGGCTTATGCTTTCTATGAGCAAGCGCAAAAGCATGGTGTAAAGCCGATGATTGGCTTACATATTACCATGCCGGGTTTACTCGACCAAAGCCAGACTTTCTCTTTCTTGCTTTATGCAACCGATTACACAGGCTATCAGGCCTTGATGGTGATTTCCAAATTACTGAGTCAAGAGTCGATGGAAACCCGTAAGATTTGGGAAGTAATCCAGCGAAACGGTACGTCTTTAATATGGATTAGCCTCGGGCGAACGAGTGAATTGGAACAAGCACTAATTTATGAGCGGACAGATGTAGCTCAGCGTTTCTATCAGCACCTGCAAGACCTTGTCCCTAAGGAGCATATTTATATCGGTATTCAAGCTTCGCCTTATAATGCACTCGAAGTTGAGACGGTCTTGCATTTCGCGGAGCGTCAGGGCATTCAAGCGGTTATCGCTCAACCGGTGAATATGCTTGAGACCGATGATGCCCGGGCTTTAGAGGTTCTGGAAGCCATTCGGGAGAATGAGACAATCTCCTTGGATACTGTTCAATATAAGGGTGAATCTTACCTTTATGCCCCTGAGGAGTTGCAGGCTTTATATGAACGGCATCAATTGGGAGATTTGTGGCATAATACGCAAGACTTGATTGCCCAAATTAATCTAGAATTTCCTGAAGAACAGCAATATTTACCGAAGTTCCAAAGTCCCAAAGGGGAAGATTCTGATGCCTACCTTAAGCGGCTTACCCAAGAGCGTCTTCAAGCAATCGGGCGAGCGACGGAGGCTCCTTATATTGAGCGGTTAGAGCATGAACTTCATACGATCGCCACCATGGGCTTTAGTGATTACTTCCTAATTGTGTGGGATATTATCGCCTATGCCCGAGCATCGGGGATTCGCGTAGGACCGGGTCGTGGTTCGGCGGCAGGCTCCTTGGTGAGTTATCTTCTGCAAATTACCCTGGTAGATCCGTTAGAATATGACTTGCTGTTTGAGCGCTTCTTGAATCCGGAACGTTACACGATGCCGGATATAGATATTGATATTCCCGATGACCGCCGGGACCAGGTCATTCAATATGTCGAGCAGAAATACGGCCATCAACAAGTCGCACAAATTGCGACCTTTGGAACCTTCGGCGCCAAGGCTTCCGTCCGGGATACCTTGCGGGTGTTAGATGCACCCAAAGAAAGGATGCAGCAGTGGTCCCGAGCGATTCCCACGGATCAAAACCAGGCCATGACTTTGCAAAGGGCTTATCAGGAGTCAGCTGATTTACGCCGGCTTGTAGTTGAACAGCCGGAGAATCGGACGACATATGCTATTGCTCAGACGATTGAGGGCTTGCCTCGTCATACGTCGACCCATGCGGCTGCTGTTGTAATTCACGATGAACCGCTTGAACGGATTATCCCAGTAACCGAGCGTCCTCAAGCCGGCCTCATGACCCAATTCTCCATGTATGATGTGGAGGCTATCGGTTTGTTGAAGATGGATTTTCTAGGCTTGAAGAATTTGTCTATTCTTGACCGGATTTTACGAAATATTCAAAGGCGCCAAGGTGAAGTCTTGGACATTAATCAAATTCCGATGGATGATGCACAAACTTTAGGGCTATTTCGTTCAGGTGACACTAATGGGGTCTTTCAATTTGAATCAGAAGGAATTCAGAATGTTCTCAAGCAATTGAAACCGACAAGTTTCGAAGATATTGTAGCGGTTAATGCCTTGTATCGACCAGGACCTATGCAGCAAATTCAACATTTTATCCGCCGTAAGCATGGTCAGGAAGCCATTGAATATATCCACCCCGATTTAGAGCCAATCTTGAAGAATACTTATGGCATTATTGTCTACCAAGAGCAAGTGATGCAAATTCTAGTGCGAATGGGTGGCTTTACCATGGGCGAAGCGGACATGTTGCGCCGGGCGATGAGCAAGAAGCAAGCGGATGTAATGGCGCAAGAACGCAGCCACTTTATCCAAGGAGCTACTGAGCGAGGCTATGAAGCACAAATTGCTAAGGAAGTCTATGATTATATTTACGCTTTCAGCAATTATGGCTTTAACCGAGCCCATGCAGTCGTCTATTCGACTTTGGCTTACCAGCTAGCTTATTTGAAAGCCCATTATCCCCTTGAGTTTTACCAGGCGGTGATTGCCAGTGGCCGTTCGATTCATACAAGCTTATTAACCTATCTCCGGGAAGCGCGCAAGCGCTTAGGTAGAATACTGCCCATTGATGTTAATCGAAGTTTATTGAGCTTGTCGATTGATGGCACAGCGCTTCGTCTAGGCTTTGAGCAAGTGAAAGGGGTTCGGCGCGATTTAGCTAAGCATATTGTAGATGACCGCAATTTGCTGGGGCCTTACCAAGATTTTCAAAGCTTTTTAAGGCGCTTGCCAGATAAATATCGTGAGCAAGAGCTTCTAGAGAGTCTAATTGAAGTGGGGGCTTTTGATAGCTTTGGCTATAATCGAGCGACCTTAAGTTACAATTTGCCTAACTTACTGCAAAGTCTCACCTTTAGTGGGCAAAGCATGAGTTTATTTGAAGAATTGGAACCACGGATTGAATTGCAAGCCGAGTGGCCTTTACACCTACTCTATGAGAAAGAGCGTGAGCACTTAGGCTTCTCCTCTGCCGGTCACCCTTTGGATGCCTATGAAGCAATTATTGCCAGCCAAAAAGCCTTATATTCGGTGGACCAACTCAATCAACTCAAAAATGGCAGTAAAGTCCAAGTGATTGGTTTAGTTGAGGATGTGCGGCGGATAACAACGAAGCGTCAAGAACCGATGGCCTTTATGCAACTTAGCAGTGAATTGGCCCACATTTCCGCCGTTATCTTCCCCAATACGTATCAACGCGTTCACAAGCTTTTAAAAGACCAAGAAATTGTGCACGTTCGTGGTAAGTTAGGGAAGAGTCAAAGAGGGGAGCGTCAACTGGTCGTCGAGCAGATGGAGCGGGCCCAAACACTGTTAGAAGGGCTAGGCCAGCCAGCGAATCAAGCACCTAATAATACGTCAAATGTTCGTTGCTTTATCCGCGTCCAGTCGATTGAACAAGCTCAAGTACAAGTGAATGCTATTAAGCAATTGGCCCTTGATAATCCAGGACCAGCTCAAATTATTCTTGTCGATGCCCAAAGGCAGAGTTTCTTATTAGATAAGCCTTATTTAATTAGTTACAGCCGCCGTGTCCAGCAGGAAGTTAAGCAAATCTTCGGCGAGGAGAATGTTATCTTCCAGTAGGACAGTTGCTCGTAGACAGTCAGTATTATTAAATCAGTGAAGTCCCTTTGCCAAGTGGTAAGGGACCTTTTGTTTAAGTGCTAGTAGATGAAATATTTGGCTAGAACGCACATAAAACGATTTCATTAATAAAAACTGCAGAATAATATGACTTCACATAAAAATAATGCTAGAATAGCAATTGGAAGCATAACATGATGCTAATTTAAAATTTGAGGAGAGGCAATCAATGAAAAGAATCGCAGTTCTTACGAGTGGTGGCGATGCCCCAGGGATGAATGCAGCTATTCGAGCTGTCTTAAACCAAGGGATGCACCACGGATTAGAAGTATATGGGGTTTACCATGGCTTTCAAGGATTGGTTGAAGGGGACTTACGTCTTTTGACCGTTAATGATGTTCACCATCAAATTAAACTAGGTGGAACATTGCTCCATTCCGCTCGTTATCCAGAATTCAAGGAAAGAAAGAATCAAGAGCGAGCCATTGAGCAGTTAAAGAAACAGAAAATTGATGGTTTAATCGTCATTGGTGGGGATGGTTCTTTCCAAGGTGCTTTATCACTAACGAAACTTGGCTTCCCTGCTATCGGTATTCCAGGAACGATTGATAATGATATTCCAGGAACGGAGTATACAATCGGTTTTGACTCTGCTGTTACAGTTGCTTTGGATGCAATTGATAAGATTTCTGATACAGCTGCTTCCCATGAGCGGACCTTTGTCATTGAGGTTATGGGCCGTCATGCAGGGGACATTGCCATTTGGGCGGGTGTTGCAGCTGGAGCAGATGCGATTATTATTCCAGAAGAATCTTTTGATATGGAACAAGTGGCTTATACTGTTCGTGCTGGCCGTCGCAGTGGGAAAGATTACTCATTGATTATTCTTGCCGAAGGTGCTATGGCGGTGGATGAGTTTGTGGCAGAATTTAAAGAACATGTGCCTGAACAAAGTGTGCGCGGTGTTGCATTATCTCATATTCAACGTGGTGGTGCACCAACTGCTCGTGACCGTGTCTTTGCTACGTCAATGGGTGCTAAAGCTGTTGATTTGCTTCTTGAAGGACAAGCGGGCGTCTATCTCGGCATTAACGAGGAACGTGTATCAATCTTTGATATTGTTGAGACACTTGAGAAGAATGAACATAAAGTCCGCGAAGATTTATATAAACTGAACTTAGAATTGACGGATCGAGATTTATAATAAAGGGGACTCTAAGCAATGAAAAAAACTAAAATCGTTTGTACGTTAGGACCTGCTACAGATTCTGTAGAGACAATCAAGCAACTGATGGAAGAGGGAATGAACGTTGCTCGTTTCAACTTCTCTCATGGAACGCATGAAGAACAGTTAGAACGCATGAATAAATTCAAGCAAGCCCGTGAAGAAACAGGTAAATCTGTTGGGATGCTACTTGATACGAAAGGGCCAGAAATTCGTACGCACTTAATGGAAACAGACATCGTTCCTTTAGAGAAAGGGTCTATTGTACGTGTAGCGATGAAAGAGGTTACCGGAAATGCTGAGCGTTTCTCTGTAACCTATGAAAACTTAATCAATGATGTGGAAATTGGTGGCCATATTCTTTTAGATGACGGCCTGATCGATTTATTAATCACGGATATTGATTTTGAAAATCAAGAAATTATTACGGAAGTATTAAACTCAGGTATTCTCAAATCTCGTAAAGGGGTTAACGTGCCAAACGTTTCCCTACAATTGCCAGGTATTACTGAGAAAGATGCGGATGATATCCGCTTTGGTGTCCGTCAAGGAATTAACTTTATTGCGGCAAGTTTCGTACGCCGTGCCCAAGATGTCTTGGAAATTCGTGAAGTTTTAGAAGATATGGATGCCATGCATATCCGTATTATTTCTAAAATTGAAAACCAAGAGGGTGTCGATAATCTCGATGAAATTATCGAAATTTCTGATGGTATTATGGTTGCCCGTGGAGACTTAGGGGTAGAAATCCCAACCAACGAAGTGCCAATTATCCAGAAAGAAATGATCCGCAAATGTAATGAAGCAGGTAAACCCGTTATTACTGCAACGCAAATGTTGGACTCTATGCAAGTTAACCCACGTCCAACCCGTGCGGAAGCTGGGGACGTTGCCAATGCTATCTTCGATGGAACCGATGCGGTTATGCTTTCAGGTGAAACAGCGTCAGGTGATTATCCAGTAGAAGCAGTTAAGACCATGGCAAGTATTTGCTTGCGTACGGAAGAAGCACTTGTCGGACAAGATGCAATTACCCTTAAAGCTTATGACAAGCAAGACTTAACGGAAGCAATTGGACAAGCAGTTGGCCATACAGCTAAGAATTTAGGCATCGAGACAATCGTAGCTGCAACTTCATCTGGTCATACAGCGCAAATGATTTCCAAATATCGTCCGAAAGCAAATATTCTAGCGGCAACCTTTAGCCAAGAGACAATGGGTGCGATGACTTTAGTATGGGGTGTACAAGCTTACTCAATCGATGTCCCAAGCTCAACAGATGAAATGTTAGACTCTGCAACAGAGCTTGCTTTAAGAACGGGCAATGCTTCTGAGGGAGATTTAATTATCATTACAGCAGGGGTACCAGTAGGTGAATCAGGTACAACGAACTTGATGAAAATTAAGCAAATTGGTACGCTTTTAACGAAAGGTGAAGGCGTTGGCAATGCCAACTACATCGGTAAAACCGTTATTGCTAAGGATGCAAAAGAAGCGAATGAAAGGACCACAGTAGGTTCTGTCTTAGTTATTCCATATTCTGATGCTAACTTTACGCCTGCTTTGAAACGTGCGGGTGCAGTCGTTGTTGAAACAGGCGGAATGACGTCTCATGCGGCAATTGTCGGTTTAGAGCGTGGTATTCCAGTCATCGTTTCAGCTAAAGATGCTATCGAAAAAATCGCCAATAATGAATTGGTAACTGTAGATGCACGTCGTGGCCGTGTGTATCGTGGAGCTACCGTAAGTATTTAATTTCTAAATGAATAAAGTTTAAGTTAAGCCGAATAGTTACAGGCGGACGCCAGGAAGTCTCTAAGCTAGAGAATGTCAGGTCAGCATGTAGCTATGCGGCTTTTTCTTTCAGAGTGCTATAAGCAATTGCAGACTTATGGTACAATAAAACACAAGAGGTGACATGATGAAGCAAGGGGATATACAAACAGCTGTCGTGCGCGATGAGCAGGCAGAAGCATTATATGTGCAAATTTCAGATCAGATTCTTACCTTACCTAAGGAAGGCTTAACCAAGCCATATCCAGCAATCGGCGAACAGGTTGAAGGGATGGTCTATATGGACCGTAACCAGCAGTGGTGTTTCCAAGTGACTTTGCCTGACAGTCGCTTAGACGCCTTTGGCTGGGGCGTTGTTGTCGATGTTCGAAGGGATTTGGGTGCCTTCCTAGATATAGGCTTAGTGAATAAAGATGTGCCAGTTTCTTTAGATGAATTGCCGTTGATTCAAGATGAGTGGCCTCAAATCGGCGACCGTCTATTGGTTCAGCTTTCAACCGATCGCAAGAATCGGCTTTGGGCAAATTTGGCAAAGAAAGAAGAAGCCAGTGCTTATACCCGTAAAGCGCCCGCTCGGCTCGCTAATCAAGACATCCATGCCACGGTCTACCAACTAATTCGCGACGGAGCCTTAGCAATCAGCACGGAAGGCTATCAGTGTTTCTTGCATGAGAGCGAACAGCTTGTGCCGGTGCGCTTAGGCGAGGTACTTGCAGCTCGGGTAGTCGATACCCATTTAGATGGCAGGCTGAATCTTTCAACAAGACCTCGGGCACATGAGGCCTTGGAAGGGGATGCAACGATGATTTTACGTATTCTAGAAAAAGATCCAACAGGTTTCCTGCCTTTGCACGATAAATCGAAACCAGCTGATATTCAGGCCTTATTAGGAATTAGTAAGGGGCAATTTAAGCGGGCGGTTGGGAATTTAATGAAACAAGGTTTAATAGAGCAAGTCAAAGGAGAAGGCCTTTACTTGCAAAAGTAGTAGGTGAATGTGTGAACGAATATATTGAAGACTTCCTAAGGTATCTCAGTATTGACTTAGGTCATAGCGAGAATACGGTGGTCAATTATCGCAGAGACTTAAGGAAATTCAATGCGTTTCTAAAAGCAAAAGCGAAGGTGCAAATTGACCATATTCAAACCGAAGATATTCAGCTCTTCCTCGTTGAACTGAAGCATGAGGGCTACGCGAGTGCAACTACCAGTCGCATCATATCAAGCTTAAAGCAATTCTTCCGCTATTTAATGCTGGAAGGTGTGCTGGAACAGAATCCCGCCCAATTGCTCGAACAGCCGAAAGCGCGCAAGCATTTGCCAGATACCTTATCAACTGATGAAATTGATGCCTTGTTGGCTGCTCCAGATATTGAGACAAATCTAGGCATTCGCGATCGCTCGATTTTCGAATTGATGTATGCAACAGGCTTGCGGGTAAGTGAGCTGATCACTTTAAAGTTAGATGAACTACACTTAGAATTAGGCTTTATACAAACAATCGGCAAGGGGAATAAAGAGCGAATCGTTCCCTTAGGTGAGGAGGCCCAATACTGGTTGGACCGTTACTTAAACGAAGTCCGCTATCTTATGCAAAAACCAGGCATCCAAGATCACAATGCTGTCTACCTCAGCCGACGAGGCGGCCCTTTTACGCGGCAAGGTATTTGGAAGAATTTGAAGAAATATGTTGAGTTAGCAGGAATTCAAGCCAATGTTACCCCTCATACTTTACGGCATTCTTTCGCCACGCATTTATTGGAGAATGGAGCAGATTTAAGAATGGTTCAAGAATTACTGGGTCATTCTGATATTTCTACCACACAAATTTATACTCATATTTCAAACTATCGATTAAGAGAAGTCTATCGCAAGAACTTTCCTAGAGCATAAGAAGGAGGACGCTAATGACAAGATTTTCGCGTATTCATTTAATTGTATTAGACTCAGTAGGCATTGGTGAAGCACCCGATGCAAGTGCTTTTGGCGATGTGGGGGCCCATACTTTAGGGCATATTGCTGAAGTAGCCGGCTTAAATGTACCACATATGCAAGCCTTAGGCTTGGGAAATATTGAACCTTTAGCCGGCATTGAGTCACAGGAGTTGACAAAGGGCTACTGGACTAAACTACAAGAACTATCTGCAGGTAAAGATACGATGACTGGCCACTGGGAAATTATGGGATTGAGAATCGATCAAGCTTTTCGGGTATTTCCTGAAGGCTTCCCCCCTGAATTGATTGAGCAAATTGAGGCGTATTCCGGGCGCAAAGTTGTGGCCAATAAGCCGGCATCTGGAACGGAAATTATTGATGAGTGGGGTGCTCATCAAATGGCAACGGGCGATTTGATTGTCTACACTTCCGCGGATTCAGTCTTGCAGATTGCAGCACATGAAGCAGTGATACCGCTAGAAGAACTATACGATATTTGTGAATATATACGTAGTATTACCCTAGAAGAGCCTTACATGCTTGGGCGGATTATTGCCAGGCCTTATGTTGGTGAACCAGGGAATTTTATCCGGACGAGTAATCGCCACGATTATGCCTTGAGTCCATTTGAGGAGACGACCTTAGATTATTTGAAAGAAGCAGGATATGATGTTATCTCCATTGGAAAGATTTCGGATATTTTCAACGAGCAAGGTATTACCCATGGTGTTCGTACAAAGAGCAATATGGATGGTGTCGACCAATTACTCAAGGTGATGGCACAAGACTTTCACGGCTTGAGCTTTACGAATTTAGTAGATTTCGATGCCATATACGGTCATCGGCGCAATCCTGAAGGTTATCGAGATGCTCTGGAAGACTTTGATGCTCGGTTGCCAGAAATTTATGCAGCCCTCCGGGCAGATGACTTATTGCTCATCACCGCTGACCATGGCAATGACCCAACTTTCCATGGAACGGACCATACCCGTGAATTTGTGCCCCTGTTAGCTTATAGTCCGCAACTAGAGGCGAGCGGCGCACTGGAACAGGGATTCTTCGCAGATATTGCGGCAACGATTGCAGATAATTTCGGTGTGAAGCAAACGGAGCATGGTCAATCATTTCTAGATCAATTGAAGTAAGGAGTAGCTTATGTATACAGAAACAGTTAATTTTTTGCGAGGGAAGGGCATGATTGAGCCTAAGATTGCGTTAATTCTTGGCTCAGGTTTAGGCGATTTCGCAGATAAGATTGAAGATGCCACTCGAGTGCCTTATGAAGAAATTCCTGGCTTCCCTGTCTCTACGGTGGAAGGTCATTCTGGGATGTTAGTCTACGGGAAAATTCATGATAAGCAAGTGATTGCACTTCAAGGGCGTTTCCATTATTATGAAGGGTATCAGCTGGACGCGGTCACTTATCCAATTCGAATCTTTAAGGAGTTAGGGGTTGAGAATCTAATTGTCACCAACGCTGCTGGCGGGGTGAATGAAGCCTTTGAACCGGGAGATTTGATGTTAATTACGGATCATATCAATTTAACGGGGCAAAATCCGCTCATTGGAGCCAATATCGATGCACATGGGCCGAGATTTGTAGATATGACTGAAGCTTATAGTGTTTCAGGTCGTCAAATTGCTCGCGATGCAGCTGAAGCAGTGGGCCTTCGTTTGCAAGAAGGGGTATACACTTGGATGACAGGGCCGACATATGAGACCCCTGCGGAGATTCGCCAGGTTCGCATTATCGGTGGCGATGCGGTAGGTATGTCAACGGTGCCTGAAGTAATCGTAGCTAAGCACTGTGGTATTGAAGTCATTGGGATTTCATGTATCACCAATAAAGCTGCTGGGATGCAGGATACCCAGGCTCACGATGATGTAGTAAATGTCTCTATGCAAGTGAAACCGAAATTTGAACAACTTATGCAGGAACTGATTCAACGGATTTAGTTCTGGCAGAAAGGTGGTATTATGCTAGTCAGTTCTAAAAACAAACATGAGAAAATCGTTTTAGGTCTCCTATCGTATACCTATGATGAAGAAGTACCTTCAACTGAAGTGCTGAAGCAAGATTTAACAGCATATCAGGAGTCTCAAACGACACAGATTTTACTTTATAAGCCTGAGGGGGCCGATAATTTCATTGGCCTTATCATCCTTGACAAAGAAGACGGGGAAGATTTGCCCCAATCGACACTGTATTTGCAGAAGTATGTCCTTTTGCCTTCTTTCAGAGATGAGGAATCGGCTTATGAAATGTTTAAGGCACTCAAGGCCTATTATCCAGAAGCTAAAATTTTGAGTAATATGCAGTTGAGTGATCACCTAGCCGGATGGACACAGCGCTATGAAAAGGACCGGCTTGGCGATGAGTGAGCTATTTGCCGATGAATTGCATCTTGAATTAGAAGTATTTACGGGGCCTTTTGACTTACTGCTTCATTTAATTCGCAAGTTAGAAGTAGATATTAATGACATCCCTATGACTGAAATTACGGAGCAATATTTAGCTTATGTTCATTCCATGCAAGAAGTGCAATTGGATGTGGTCGGGGATTACTTAGTCATGGCTGCGACCTTGCTTGAGATTAAAAGCCGCTTACTCCTCCCAATTGAGCCGGATGATGAGTTGGATGATCCGTATGAAGGTGAGGATCCGCGGGCTGCTTTAGTGCAACAGTTGTTGTTGTACCAGCAATTTCAAGACGTTGCCAGTCAATTACAAAAGCAAGAAGCGGACAGAGGACGGGCCTATGACCGTCCTTTGGCTGATTTATCTGCTCATATAGCTGAAGTCAAGCTTAAAGCGGGGGCTTATACGGTAGAAGACTTAGCAATCAGTATGGAAGATGTCCTTAAACGGGCCCAAGACAGGGAACCTAAATTACGCGAAATTCAAGGGGATCCGGTCACAGTGGACGAGAAGATTGAAAGTATGCAGAATTATTTCCAACTGCATCCGCATACAGAAGTGGCCTTCTTAGAATTTGTGGAGGAGGAAACTCCGTCTCAAATTATTTCGGCCTTTCTTGCCATGTTAGAATTAGTTCGTAAGCAGTGGATTGTCTTTCAGCAGGAAGTACCCACCGGTCCCATCACACTGAAAGGAAGCGAGGTTGCGCATGCAAGCCATTCAATTACTTACTAGAATTAAAGGCATCTTATTCGTAGCCGGCGAAGAAGGCGTTAGTGAAGCAGATCTCGTCCAAGTATTGAATGTACCATCGGTGGAAGTGCAGGAGAATTTACAAGCGTTAAAACTTACCTTGCAAACGGACGAAACTTCTCCGATTGAATTGGTAAATTATAATCAGCGTTACCGCCTCGTGACGAAAGCCTTTCTTGAAGAAGATGTGAAGGCCTTTGCCCAACAACCGGTCAATCAGCAATTGAGTCGGGCGGCTGTTGAAACATTGGCCATTGTAGCTTACCGCCAACCGATCACGCGTCTGAGCGTCGATGAGATTCGCGGGGTTTCCTCGCAAAGCATGTTACAGAAATTGATGCAGCGCGATTTAATTCAAGAAGTAGGACGTGTTGAAGCGCCTGGACGCCCCCTCCTTTATGGGGTAACACCGTATTTTATGGATTATTTCGGTTTGGAAAGTCTTAATGATCTTCCGGATATTGAACCGCTTGCACTCAATGCGGAATTAACGTCTGAGAGTTTGTTTGACATTGAAGAATGGAATGTTGAGTACTTCCATCAAGAAGAGGAGGATGATTAGTGGAAAGATTACAGAAAGTTATGGCTCATGCCGGGGTGGCTAGTCGACGCAAATGCGAAGAGATTATCCAAGCTGGTCGGGTAAAAGTCAATGGGGAAGTCGTCCGGGAACTGGGGACGAAGGTTTCACGGGAGGATACCATTGAAGTAGATGGGGTCCCTATTTATAAAGAAGAGCCTCGCTATATTCTCCTTTATAAACCTAGAAATGTGATTTCAGCCGTTAGCGACGACAAAGAGCGCCCCGTCGTAACAGATTATGTCCAAGGCATTCCGGAACGGATTTATCCAATTGGGCGCCTGGACTTTGATACGACCGGTTTATTAATGATGACCAATGATGGGGATTTCGCGAATCTAATGATGCACCCTCGTTATAAAATCAACAAAACTTACATTGCTAAAATCGATGGTTTTTTAGCAGAGGCTGATATGCAAAACTTACGCCGGGGAGTTATGCTCGATAAACAAAGGACGGCCCCAGCCAAAGTGCGGGTCCTATCTACCAATGACCGTAAGCAAATGAGTGTGGTGGAATTAACCATTCGTGAAGGGTGGAACCATCAAGTTAAGCGAATGTTTGAAGCAGTCGGGCGCACAGTCGTCTCCTTGAAGCGCGAACGTTTCAGTTTCCTTGATCTGGGTAACTTGCAACCGGGTCAGTGGCGCGAATTAACAGCCTTTGAAGTTGATAAACTTCGCAAAGAAGCTGAAAGCGCGATCAAATAAGTTAGCTTAGCGCTTGTGAACGGCTTAATTATATGCTATAGTAAACACAATAAAAAATTCTTCAGGGCAGGGTGTAATTCCCGACCGGTGGTAAAGTCCACAAGCGCTTCAGCGCTGAATTGGTGAAATTCCAATACCGACAGTAAAGTCTGGATGAGAGAAGAATGACGTGTTTGAACCGATTGCCCTAAGGTGATCGGTTTTTTTCTATTTAAAGGAGGCGGACGATATGGCGAAAAGTCAATCGAAGACAACGGTATTACTTGCAATTCTAGGGGCTTGGGCTTTTATACTAAGGTTAATCGAGTTGCCCATCTTCCCACCGGCCCAATTTTTGAAATTTGATTTCAGTGATTTAGTGGTGCTGGTAGGTATGTTAGTGAAAGGACCTGTTGGCTTATTGGCGGTAGCCTTTATTCGAGATTTCTTGCACTATTTATTTTTCGGTGGCGAAGCGGGGATTCCCATTGGGATGATGATGAGTATGGCGGCTTCTTTAGCATTATTTATTCCCAGTCACTTCTTCTTGAGCAAAGGGAAAAGCTTAGCCCCTAAGATGCGTTATCTTCTGATGGGAGTAGTTTCTACACTGACACTCACGGTAGTGATGTTATTATTTAATTATTTCATTGCTGTGCCACTTTATACCAAAGTATTGCATTTCCCTATCGATAATATCCGTGATTATTTACTATTGATTTTAGTGCCTTTTAATCTGCTTAAAGGACTCATCAATAGTGTCGGCCAAGTCTTTGTCATTAAAGTGTTCTATCCGCAACTCTTCAAGCGCAATGTACTTTATGAAGAGTACATTCAGGCGAGTCTTTAAGGGCGAAACAAAATCTTATTACCAAATAAAAGTACCAAAAAGTGAACCTATGTTACCAAAGTGTTACGAATATCTTTCAAATAGATGAAGTTTTATAGAAAATTACTATGCTAAAATGTATTTCTGCGAGCTTTGTGGTAAACTAAGAAAGTGTAATATGATATGTTTTCTGAACATATGTATGTAGGAGGATATCGATGCCAAAAGACAAGGAAAATGAATTTAACGATGATCGCTTTGAGGAGCAGGAAGACTCTTTTGAGGTAAGAGACGAGCAAGAAGTCGACCCGTCCTTAGATGAGCCAGGTAGTCGGGCGGATGAAGAAAGTCGTCGCCCGTGGAATCGACGTTTCGGTCAAGATGAGAATCCTAAGAATCGCCAGTATTCTCGTTCTGCTCGGAATCAACCAGCTAAAGAAGCGACTACGCTATCGCGTGTATTGTTAGCTGCTTTGATTTTGACAGTATTATTGCCGTTCATTCTGTGGGGTGTAATTTCAGCTCAACGGGATAATAAGGAGATTGCTGAGCGTACAACAGAGCAGGTGATGATTTCAAGAAATTCAGAAGCAAGTTCAACTTCAGAAGAATCCTCTTCAGAAGAGTCGAGTAGTGAAAGTTCTGTAAGTAGTTCTAGTCGGGAATCAGAAAGTGAAGACGAGTCCAGCAGTATGAGTCGTCCAGAATCTTCAATTACACCGCCTGAACCTGTCTACCAAGATCCGGCAGTTGCCCAAGAGCCTGTCTATGAAGAGCCAGCTCCGACAGCCGGAACGACGCATACGGTTTCTGCAGGTGAATCATGGTATGCGATTGCAAGAATGTACGGCGTAGATGTCTATACACTTGCTGCAGCCAACGGTGCGTCGATTGATACGCCTATTCATCCAGGGGCAGTAATTCAGATTCCGTAGAATTTTAGTATAGCGAGGCCATTGGTGAATGGTCTCGTTTTTTATTTGAGAGTGGAGGGATAGTGTGTTACATATTGCAATTGACGGTCCGGCTTCTTCAGGGAAGAGTACTTTGGCAAAGGCCTTGAGTGAGGCCTTAGACATTATTTACCTTGATACCGGGGCGATGTATCGGGCAGTTACGTTAGCTTTACAAGAGCAAGCGATTGATTTGAGTGATATTGAAGCAGTTCAGGATGTATTGGCGCGGATTGATATTGACTTTGCAGCAAGTCCATCAGGTCAGCGTGTTTATTTAAATGGTCATGATGTAACGGAAGCAATACGCCAGGACGATGTGACGAACGCTGTTTCAGAAGTAGCAGCTATTAAAGAAGTTAGAGCAGCCCTTGTGGCAATGCAACAACGTTTCGCTTTAAATCAATCAATCGTTATGGATGGGCGGGATATTGGTACAGTGGTCTTGCCTGAAGCTGATTATAAATTCTACCTCACTGCTTCACCTGAAATACGGGCTGAGAGACGCTTCGCTGAAAATCAGGCCAAGGGCTTAAGTAATCAGTCTTATGAAGCATTATTGGAGAGTATTATTCAACGGGATGCTTATGACAGTAGTCGAGCGGAGAGTCCCCTTCGTAAAGCTAGCGATGCAATAGAATTAGATAACAGTCATATGACCACTGAAGCGACAGTGGCACATATTTTGAACATAATTCGGCAATAATTGCTATTAGTAAACAATCAGAATGTATCTTAAAACCCGCTGGGAAATAGCTAAATAAGCTAGACTTGGTTATAATAATTTGATATAATAGTAATACTTGGTTTATAATGTAAACCAGAGATATGGTAACGCTTAGGAGGAACCGGATAAATGTCAGAGTTTTTAGAGAATGAAGAATTGAATGAAGAAGTTTCAACAGAAGTAGCAGAAGATGCTGCTCAAGATATGGGTGCTGTGGAAGAAGTGGTTGAAGAAATTCCAACCGAAGAAACTGAAGACGCAGCTCAAGATATGGTTACAATGGAAGATGCTTTAGATAGCGTTGATGAAATCAAAGTTGGCGACACAGTAATGGCTGATGTCTTAGCTTTTGATGACAATCAAGTACGCGTAGCAATCCGCAACAGTGGCGGTCTTGAAGGTGTTGTTCCACGTAACGAATTATCTGCTACACCAATTGAAGAATTAACCGATGTTGTTAATATTGGTGACGAAATTGAATTGGTTGTATTGAAACCAATCAAAGATAAAGAGAATGGAAACTTCTTGCTTTCTAAACGACGTGTTGATGCTAAGAAAGTATGGGAAGAACTTCAAACGAAATTCGAGAACGGTGAAACAATCGAAGCACCTGTTAAGAGTGTCGTTAAAGGTGGGTTAGTTGTTGACGCAGGTGTACGTGGCTTCGTACCAGCATCAATGGTAGAAGATTACTTCGTAGAAGATTTCTCACAATACGTTGGTCAAACACTTGAGTTTGCAATCATAGAAATTGAGCCAAGCGAAAACCGCTTAATTCTTTCTCACAAAGAAATTGCTCGTAAAGAACGTGAAGAGAAACGTTCAGAGCGTTTAGGTGAATTAGAAGAAGGTTCAGTAATCGAAGGTACAGTTGCTCGTTTAGTTAACTTTGGTGCCTTCATCGACTTAGGTGGGGTTGACGGTTTAGTTCACATTAGCCGTATTGCACATGAACACGTTGATAAACCAAGCGATTACTTAACGCCTGGTGAAACAGTTACAGTTAAGGTTCTTTCCGTTGATGAAGAAGAAGGTCGCGTTTCATTATCTATCAAAGATACTTTAGAAGGACCTTGGGATAACATCGAAGAGAAAGCTCCAGAAGGATCCGTTTTAGATGGTACTGTTAAACGTCTAACGAGCTTTGGTGCCTTCGTCGAAGTATTCCCTGGTGTCGAAGGACTTGTTCACATTTCACAAATTGCCCATGAGCATATTGCTACACCTCATGAGCGTTTAGAAGAAGGACAAGAAATTCAAGTGAAAGTTCTTAGCGTAAACCCAGAAGAACAACGCTTATCTCTTTCAATTAAAGAATTATTGGAAGCACCAGAACGTCCAGCTGATGCACCTCAAGCAAATCGCAATGAGTCACGCAACAACAATCGTCGTCGTTCTTCAAACAATAATCGTCCGCGTCGTCAAAATAACCAACAAGCAAGCAATGACTTTGAAAGCACAGATACTTCCTTCACAATGGGAGAGTTGCTTGGAGACGCATTAAATCAGTTCAAGACTGATGAAGAATAATATAGATTAATTGAAAGTGGGCTGGCTGAATAAGTCAGTCTACTTTTCTTTTAGAGGGGAAATAAGGAGGTGGATATGTTGTTACCAGTCGTAGCATTAGTAGGCCGACCGAATGTTGGCAAATCAACCGTGTTTAATCGCTTGGTTGGTGAACGTATTTCAATTGTTGAAGACTTACCCGGTGTGACTCGGGACCGAATCTATGCCACAGGTAAATGGCTCGGACGTGATTACCGCTTAATTGATACTGGCGGAATTGAAATGACTGATGAGCCGATGATGACCCAAATCCGCTATCAAGCAGATATTGCCATGGAAGAAGCCGATGTGATAGTCTTTATGGTGAATAGCCAAGAAGGACTCACAACGGAAGATGAAGCAATCGCTAGTTACTTACACCGGACCAAGAAACCAGTGGTTTTAGCGGTGAATAAAGCAGACAATCCTGAGCAAAGACAGACGGTATATGACTTTTATGCCCTAGGTCTTGGCGATCCTATTCCAGTATCTGGTGCACATGGAACCGGTTTTGGGGATTTATTAGATGAGATTGTTGCTCACTTCCCTCCTGAAGCGGAGCAAGTTGATGATTCACAGCTCATCAAGTTCAGCTTTATTGGGCGTCCAAATGTCGGGAAGTCTAGTTTAGTCAATGCGCTCTTAGAAGAGAAGCGTGTTATTGTATCGAATATTGAAGGAACGACCAGGGAAGCAGTGGACACACGCTTTGTTGATGAATCGGGCCAAGAGTTCACAATGATTGATACAGCAGGAATACGCCGGCGCGGCAAGGTCTATGAGAAGACGGAGAAATATAGTGTTATGCGGTCATTGTCTGCAATAGAACGCAGTGATATTGTCTGTGTGGTGCTTGATGCTGAAACGGGTATTCGAGAACAAGACAAGCATGTTGCCGGCTATGCCCTTGAATCCGGTAAAGGCATTATTATCCTCGTAAATAAATGGGATACGGTTGAGAATAAGGAGAAGGTGTTTGATGAGTTTACGCAAGATATTCGGAGTGAATTCCGCTTCCTATCTTTTGCACCGATTCTCTTCGTCAGTGCGAAGACCCATCAACGCCTAGAACGATTGCCGGATTTACTTAAGGAAATTCATGCCAATCAAAATCGTCGCATCCAATCCTCAACCCTAAACAATGTTATTAGTGATGCGGTTGCGATGAATCCAACCCCTACCGATAAGGGTCGCCGTTTGAAGATTTATTATGCAACCCAAGTGGCAGTGGGGCCACCAACGTTTGTGGTCTTTGTCAATGATGTGGAATTAATGCATTTCAGCTATGAACGTTATTTGGAAAACCAACTACGGCAAGCTTTCCACTTCGATGGAACACCACTGAAGATTATTCCACGGGAACGGCAGTAATAAACTGCTGGTAAGACACTAAAAACGTTGTAATAACGTTGTTTATATGGTATTCTTTAATAAGAAATAAGCATTGGGCTTTATTTCAAATTTCAATGGAGTCATTTGACTCATTAGGAGGATTAGACAAAATGGCAAACAAAGCAGAATTAGTGGAAAGAGTAGCAGAGAAAACAAACTTGACTAAGAAAGACGCAACTTCAGCGGTTGAAGCAGTCTTCGAAACAATCGAAGAAGCTTTAGCTGACGGTGAGCGTGTACAAGTTATCGGTTTCGGTACATTTGAAGTACGTGAGCGTGCAGCACGTAAAGGTCGCAACCCACAAACTGGTGACGAAATCGACATCCCAGCTACTAAAGTACCAGCTTTCAAAGCAGGTAAATCTTTAAAAGAAGCTGTTAAATAAGCTTTTAATCTAATTCCGAAATACCTCTATGTAAGAGCGATGCTCTTGGCATAGAGGTATTTTCTATGAGCAAAACTTTAATGAATGATAGGGAAATGGTATAATACAAACTATGGTATTGGAATACGCTAACGATGTTTCCAATGCAAGAGATATAATGTATGACAGGTTTGAAGGGAGTTGGGTTGGATGCGTGCGGAAGAAATTATGCGGCAGATGGCTTATAGTTTAGATCAAACGGAAGCAATCGATATTCTACGTGAGTATGTTGAAGTAGAGGACTTAACCGATGAAGACTACCAAACGCTTCATGAAGTCGCCTTGCAACTATTGCAACGGGGCTATATTGAAGCAGGGGAGTATCTTTGGCTTCAGTTATATCACCATACGCAAAGACCAGAATATGCACTAGCTTTAGCAGAGTTATATTATAAGTATCAATCCCTGGATACCGCCTTACTATGGCTCCAACAAATTCCTACAGCAGGCTTAAGTCCATCCTTAGACCAAGCAAAGAGCTACTTGAGTGCAGAAATATATCAAGCCAAAGGCCAAGGGCGAGCTGCTTTGAAGGAACTGAATCAGCTGATTCGCACGTACCCACGCTATTATCCGGCTTATGCGTTAGCCCTTGAGATTCACCATGACTTAGGTAATAGCAAGGATGTCGAAACCTTCTTATATACAATTGAGACGTACTTTTCGGATGAGATGGATATAGCCGAATTCAAAACCTTACAGGTTCAGTATCTACTTGCCCAAGAGACAATCAACTTCCCAGCTATTTATGACATTCTGGAAAGTGATGCTTATCCTCAAGACGATGCAGAAGCTCTGTATTTAGCAGCCGAAGTTTACGTTATGGCCGAGAATTATCTATTAGCTGAAGCCAAAGTAGATCAAAGTATTGCCTTGCAGCCAAATTACGTTGATGCCCATCTCTTGCGTCTTGAAATTTACCAAGCCCTTGAGAACTTGTCGGGCATAGAAACAGAGCTTACCTGGCTGACGCGAACGCTCCCTATGGACGAGCCGGAAGTATTGACCTTGGTTGATATTGCCGATGAATTTGCTTTGTTTACGCCTGAGTTGGGGGCACTCTTTGAAGATCATTTGCTCTTAATGGAAGATGTTGAGCAATTGTATTCGTATTTGAAGTTATATGTAAGGCAGGTAGGGCAGATAGGTGATACTAATCAAGCAGAACGTTTGTTGCACCAGGTGGCCCCTGAGCAATTGACTGAGGGTCAGTTGCAATATCTTTTGGCACGTTTATATAAAGGAACGCAAAGGTCAGAGCAAGCTGTAGATTCTTATGCATATGCCCTAAGTGAATTACTAGCAGAGCCTTCGTTAGTTCTGGAGCTAGGTGAACTTTATATTCAGCAGGGAGAAGTCGCAAAAGCTAAGGATTTGCTTGAACAATTTAACGGCACAGATTATGAGACAGAGCCCTTAGCCCAAAAGATTCAAGAAGTAGAAAGGAAGTAGGTTTCATGGCTTCATATAATGATCGTAAGCGTGATTTCTTACATTGGCTTTTAGACAATTATGAACACGCGAATCCCTCGGTGACCTATTTACTGAATGTATTATTATCCAAGGATGATATTCTCAAATCGGTAGTCTTTTCGGAAGCAGCGAAGTATGCACCACGGGGGATTTATATTTCCTATCAAGATAATTCGGCAGTCCCTTTTGTTTATTATAAAGATCAATTAAGCTACACTATGAGTGAACAGGCTTTTCATGATTTGCGTTTAAATCAGCGCTATGATAATCATACCTTCTATTTGGAGTTCAATATTCCGCATTTATACGATATGTTGTACCGCTATGATGTCTTTGAAGAGAATCCTTATTTACCAGAAAGGGACAATCAATCAGCGGTATTGGAAGATCTCTTATATGACGTGAGTTATAAGGCTAAATTACGTCAAGTGCGCATAGATTTAGACCAGGCTTTGGAGACGCATGATTTCGAGATGGCAGAGTATTGCTTGCGGCTTATTGAGTTAATACAAGGAGAGACGGATGCTGATTAGTTTAGAGCATAGATTGTTTCAAGAAGCTTTACCGGTGATGGAGCGGATTGAAGCTGCCGGCTATGAGGCGTATTTTGTGGGGGGCTGTGTGCGTGATACGCTCTTAAAGCGTCCGATTCACGATGTCGATATTGCGTCAAGTGCTCGCCCGGACGAAATTGAAGCCTTATTTCATGCGACGATTGATTTAGGCAAAGAGCATGGTACGATGATTGTTGTGTATCATGGAGAGACTTTCGAAGTGACGACTTTTCGTACGGAAGGAACTTATTCTGATTTTCGTAGACCGGATGAGGTAACCTTTGTTAGAAATTTAGAAGAGGATACTTTGCGCCGTGATTTCACCATCAATGCTCTAGCGGCTGATTCTGAAGGTGTAATTTATGACTATCATGGAGGGCTTTCGGACTTAGAACAAGGCTATATTCGAGCGGTAGGTAATCCAGCGGAGCGTTTCGCTGAAGATAGCTTACGAACGATGCGTGCTTTGCGTTTCGCCAGCCAATTAGGCTTTGAAATTGAAGGAGCAACCTATGAAGGCGTTCAGGCCTATGCCCATCAATTGAAGCAGATTGCGATTGAGCGTATTCGAGTGGAGATGTCTAAGTATTTGCAAGGGGAAGCCTTTCCTCAAGCGGCCCATCTGCTAGTAGTAAGTGGTGTCAATCAATATTTGCCTGGCTTTGACCGGCCGGATATAGGGCAAGCTTTGGCTAAGTTATCCACTTGGTTAAGTCCCCTTATCGAGGCAGGTATTGAGCGAGATGAGGCCTTAGTCTGGGCGTTTCTACTATATGAGCTCAGAATAGGCAGCCAAGCACGCCAGTTATTGCGAACATGGACTTTTAGCAAGCAATTTATGTCAGCCGTCACTGAAATGCTGACAATCATTGAGAAATTTGACCAGCAGGAATTCGATTTAGAAAGCACTTATCACCATACGGATGCGTATGTTGATTTAATTTATCAAACGTTTGCCTGTCGTAACTTACCGCTGCCAGATGTAGCAACTATGCGGCAGCAACTACCTATTCAGAAACGCCAAGATATTGTTGTGAATGGCAAGGATTTAATGGACATTCTTGGCCTTACCAAGGGGACGAAAGATATAGGCGTCTGGTTAGAGCGGATTGAACGCGCTATTATTCAAGGGGATTTACCCAATGACCTTGAAGCCATCACACATTTCATTAGAGGGGACTGAAGGCTGTGACCAATCATACGGCAAAATTGAAAATTGCGGTGGTTGATTTGGAGACGACCGGACCTCATTTCGACCAAGGGGACCAGATTATTCAAATTGGGGCGTGCATTATTGAGGATGGGCAATTAAAGCATGAATACTCCATGTTGCTGAATCCTGAACGTTCGATTCCACTGACCATTCAGAAGCTAACGGGGATTGAGCAAGAACAGGCTGACCAAGCACCTAAATGGGAAAGTGTCGCCAGTTTATGGTATGAACGCTTAAAGGATTGCCTCTTTGTGGCCCATAATTTAAAGTTTGATTTAACCTTTATGCAAGCAGCTTTTGCCAAAGCGGGCTATGAATTCAAGCCGCAAGCTTTGGATACAGTCATTCTGGCGAAAGTGCTCGTCGGGCACGCCTCTGGCTTTAATTTATTGGAGCTATCGAAGTATTATGGCATTGCTTTTGAAGATGCCCATGATGCGATTGAAGATGCTCGCGTGACAGCTGTCATTCTTAATCAGTTGGCCGGGGAAGTGCTGAAACTTTCGAATCAGAAATTACGTGACTTAGCACCTTTAGTACGTCTTTTGCCTGGGGAGACAGAGCATTTCTTTCAAGCAGCGGAGTGCTATCGGTGGGATTGCCAGATTTATTTAGAGCACGAAGAACCCATTAAGCGCCGAACACCTTCGCCTTTAGCGGCTTCAACGGGTGTGTTGGCAGATAGGTTAATCGAGACCTTTCACAAGTGGCCGCGTTTATGGATTGAGCCGAGTGATTTCCCTTTATCTCCTCAAGTTATCGAAGCGGTCATTGGGCAAATGATGCAAGATGGCCGCAATGTGCTTTTGGTAGTCCCACATAATTATCAGCTGCTCCAATGGCAGCATTTAATCCGAGAAGCGGCCTCTGTCTTTGCCGAAGAGGGCTTGATTATAAGAAAGCCTAGCAATTATTTGCATTTACAAGCCTTTAACCAGTTGCTTGCGTTAAATTTCACCAAATTAAATCAAACAGAACAAATAAGCTTAGCCAGTACAATTGTCTGGTTGACCCATACGCAAACGGGAGATTTTACCGAATTAAATGCGGATATTCAAATTAAATTTATGTTTGATAAGTATTGCCACGCCCGTGATTTTAACGGACCCCATACTTTCTATGAGCGTGCTTTAGACCGGGTGCAGTCACAGAAGATTGTCCTAATGAATCAATGGGATTATGGCGCTTTTGGCCAGAAAGAGGAACGGGCTTTATTGTATGCTCAAGACCGGGTCGTGATGCTTTATGATATGGCTGAGATGTTCGATACAATGACACAGCAGCAAAGTGTCCTCTTGCCCTTGAGTCAATTCTTCACGCAAATTCGGCGTTACTTAGATCAATACTATAATGATCTTGCCTTTCAGCAACAACTTCCGAATCTTGGTCGACGTTTAAATAGACTGTTGGATAGCTTAAATCAATTGCTAGAAACGGCTGGTTTATATTTGCAAGAAACTTACTCGAAGGAGAGTGCTTATCGGGGTTACCATGAGCGATATCTTTCCTTGGAGGCTGATTTGCACGCTGACTTTGCTTCAATGTTAAGTCGCCTCTTTGAAGAAATTGATGGCCTGGGGCGCATTCATCAAATTCAGGAGTTTCTCCCTGATTTACTGGACGATTTGCACCTATGGCAGAAATTAGCCAAGCAAATTCAAGCGTTACCTTCAAAGAATTTCTGGAAAGTATCCGGTGAACATATGAATGCTCAGTTTTACCGGGTAAGCTTGCATTGCAATCCACTTATCTTTAAAGATACTCAGTTAAATACGCTACGGGAGCCGCATTCTATCTTATGTATCAGCTTAGGTGACAGTTATCTCTTACGCCAACGCGGTGTGGACGCTTTAATCCAAAAAGATGAACTGCACTTTATACGGCTACATCAATCGGCCCCACATCAGCCATTGGACATTCAAGTTCCTTTGAGTTATATTGGGGAAGCCTTTCAAACGCCAGTGGATGATGCTAATGCGATGGCGCAATTCATTAATGATGAACGGGAGCAGCTCCAGGAACAGATTGTTATTATTTGCAATAATTTAACCAGCATCGAAACGATTTACCAAGCCTTATTACGGCACGAAACCTTACTCGTTAATGATACGATTCTAGCCCAAGGTGTATCGGGGAGCTTGAATAAGGTGAGACGGCGTTCGATGGAAGGGAAGCGGCAAATACTCATCTTGCATCGGACAAGTTTCAAAAATAGTTGGTGGCCTTATCGCCAACAAGCTACGAGCGTTTTGCTACAGAAATTACCGTTTAAGTCACCGGATGAACCTTTGGTTCAGGCCATGCAGAAGCTCTCATCAGGGGAGCGTACTTTTGAAGTGTTCGACGATATTCTATTGCCGAATATGATGCAGAATTTCAAAGAATTATTGAATCAATTACTTTACTCATTTCAAGCAGAGGACTTCTTTTTGTTTGATGAACGTGTCTATACGAAAGCTTATGCAACCCGATTCCGCAAGGACATGCAGGCGTGGGCAAGTTTTCGTACGGATCAAGCTTTTGACTATACAAATACTCAGGGGGATAGATGATGAGCAGTAGAACCGTCCGAAATTTAACTGTCTTCTTTTTGCTATTATTAATTGTTTTGTTATTGATTTTCTCTAGATCGCAGCAAAGTATTCGCCAAGCGGAAGCTGAGGCACTCGCAATTATTGAAGCGGACTATCAAGTGGATAATGTCAATAATTTCTATTGGCTAATCACGAATGACACTTACTTTAGCCTTGACTTTACCAATGCTTCTGGCAAAGAAATGTATGCCATTATTGCTCAAGCAGGCGGTGAAGTGACGTACTATGACCATGCAGAATTAATTACTGAAGCCGATGCCTTGTCTTTGGCCAAAAATTATAATGACGTTGAAGACTTTCTCAATGTCCGTTTGGGACTGCTGGAAGAGCTTCCTGTATGGGAAGTGACTTTCCGGGCACCGGATCAAAGTATGGCCTATTATTATATTAATGCTAAGAATGGGGAATGGGTGCAGACTATCGGGAATTTGTAGGGAACTAGATACGTTCTAATTGGCATGCATGCCAAGGAAGGAGATGATATAGGCTTTATGACAGAGATTTATGATTGGCTTAAAGAAGGTTTTACGGCCGTTCCCAATCGTTTTTTTCAGCAATTTTACCGTTTAGATTTGTCGAGTGATGAGGCACTGTTATTACTCTACATTCTAAGTGCCAGCCGTCAGAATATGGTAGCGGATGACATGCAAAGAATTGGCCGTCAATTGGGCTGGTCCCATGAAACGGTCTTTCAGCATTTAAATAGCTTGATGAGCAAAAATTACCTGACGATTGAATTGGTGCCGGATGAAACGGGCAAGCAAAGAGATCATTATTCCTTGCGTCCCTTCTTTGAACAGTTAGATGCCTTAGATAAGCACGGGAAGACTGACACCACTCAAAAGAATGCTCCTGATTATAAGCAGCGCAGTGAACTAATTCAACATTTCGAAGAAGAGTTCGGTCGCAGCTTAACGCAGATGGAGCTGGAGCAAATTAATCAGTGGCTTTTAGACGACCAGTATGACATTGCGGTCATCTTACTTGCCTTGAAAGAAGCAGTGATTCATCAAGCGCTTAGCCTGAAATACATTGATACAATTTTATTAAATTGGGAGAAGCGGAATATTCGCACGGTTCAAGAAGCGCAAGCAGAAATTAATCGACGCAATCAGCGTAGACAAGGTGGTTTTCAAGCGAACCAAACGACTGATGCGTATCAGAATGTGGATATTCCAATTATTAACTGGTCACATGATTAGGAGGACGTATGCTAACAAGTGAAGAATTGATAGAAGCCCTGCGCCGTATGGATGAACTCATCCCAAACGCTGCATCAGAATTGCAGTTTGATGATCCATTCCATTTGTTAATTGCGGTCATCTTAAGTGCGCAAACAACGGACAAGGCAGTAAATGCCCTAGCACCTGCCCTATTTGAACGCTTTCCTACAGCTGAAGCCATGGCAGCGGTGGAGCCAGCAGAAATTGAGCCTTACATTCAAAGTATCGGTTTATTCCGTAATAAGGCTAAATTTCTCAGTGGTACAGCCCGCAAAATTGCCTACGACTTTCATGGAGAAGTTCCCCACACTCGCAAGGAACTCGAATCTTTACCCGGTGTCGGTCGCAAAACGGCGAGTGTAGTCTTGAGTGTGGCCTTCGATCAGCCAGCCATTGCGGTGGATACGCACGTAGAAAGGGTAGCCAAACGACTGAAAATTGTTCCTGAGAATGCTACACCAAGGCAGGTAGAGAATATCCTCATGGAGAAATTACCTGAAAAGATGTGGTCGCACGCCCATCAATTACTGGTGCTTTTCGGCCGGTATTACTGCACAGCCCACAGTGAAGCCTGCGCGAGTTTTATTGATTATGAAGACGTTGTTGCTCAATATGAATAAGGCCAAAAGCCCTAATATATAGCGGAAGAACCAAGCTATATATTAGGGCTTTTACAATGAAGTTCGGTACGAGACATTAGCTCTTCTTACGTCCGACATCTTCATAGGACCAAGTATGGCGGTCGTATTCATAGAGGCGAATTTCCTTATTTGCGTCGGGAGCGCTCACGTTGAAAATAAAATAATGGTTGCGGTTATCCACGGCTTGGTAGGCCGGAAGCTTAAAGTAGTTCCTTTGCGTCTCTCCCATTGAATGCAGAATATCCTCGGTAAAGAAGGTTAAAGGAACTTCAAGCTTGGAATAGGTGTAATAATCCTTTTCAAAGCGCAAGTAACTTTCACTAAAGTAAGCGAATTGAACGTTATTACGACGAGATTGTTTAGAATTCATGGCAACGGCAAGTGCCTGCGGCGTGTTATAGGGCAGTGGGGCTTGCCTTCACTCCTTTCTAGCATAGGCATACTCTTCAATATAAAATACTTAAGCATTAAACACAGCGTACCTTATTAAGTATCAATCGTTTCTACTAAAGTAATCGTGAGAATGTCTTCAAAAGCGACGAAGCGATAGTCTTTAGAACTGGCGATACCAATCGTATGATTCTGTATGTCGGTGACCTTCCCGATGAGGTGGCTAAGGTTTGACTGGTCGCGAATTTGGAACTGGGCGGTGAGATTTGTGGCATAAAGTTGATGAATGAGGAGCAATTTATCACTGGGGGCTTGGGCATGAATTTCGTCACTCGCTTCGAGCATGGGCTGTTGGAGGGCACTGGTATGCTCTGAGAGGAAGAAACCCATCCACTTAGCCATCTTACGGTCTTGATACTGGCGAGCTGAGCGGTAAGGTAAATAATCTCGTGAGCCCATTAATTTAACCCATCCAAGCCACCCGCTCCGCCCGCAGCATGGCCACCAATAAGCTTGCTACGAGCAATACTGCGGGAATTCTCATTGAGCACGGTCGCGGGCTGGACGGCTAAGAAGCCAAAGCGTTCACGAATGTGATCGATGGTCTGCTCAAGGCGCTCTTCCTTGTCAACCCTTTCCATATCTTCGAAAAGGGAAATTAAGGCGTAGTTCTCATCAACGAAGCGACTGTAACGGACGCCTACACTTCGAACAGCGCCTCCCTGGTAATGCTTCCGAAAGAGCTGGCGCACATGTTCTTTTAATACCCGAGTTCTCTGTGTAGGGTCAACAGCCATTTGAGCATGGATGGAGCGCTTTTCTTCTTGGTCAGCAAAGCCAACATAAATGCTGACACATGTTGTATTGTACTTGGCGCGGCGCAAGCGAATCGCTACTTGTTCTGCCATTTCCATAAGCACAAGTTCGATATCGCTAGCCCTATGGTAGTCTTTAGGTAGCACTTGTGAATTGCCCAGGCCTTTGGCCTTTGGCTGATAAGGCTCACGAACATTGCTTTCATCTACACCATTAGCATGAAACCAAAGTTGTAGGCCAATGACGCCCATCTTTGCCTTAAGTAAATCAGGATCACTCTGGGCTAAATCACGGATGGAGAAGATATTCATGCGATTTAAACGCCGCTCTGTACGTTTGCCGATTCCCCAGAAATCAGTCATCTCCGGAATGTTCCACACTTTAGCTTCTACGTCTTCATAGGACCAGTTGGCTCGCATAGTATTCGTCGTCTTAGCCTCATTATCTAAGGCGAGCTTAGCCAGCAGCGGATTAGCATTGCTCATGCCAATGGTTGAATAAATCCCCGTTTCTTCTTGAATATCCCGTTGGATGGCAGCTGAGATGATGTCCAACTTACTCCGCCGTGAAAGTTCTGGATTAGGAACAAAAAGCTTTAGAGAATGGGTTAAATCAACAAAAGCCTCATCGATGGAATAGGGCATAATATCTTCTTTGGGGGCGTAACGGTTTAGAATCTTTTGGATCTTCATATTCTCTTCAATGTATAAGCTCATCCTTGGTGGAACAATCAAGGTTTTACGTGCCCAGCTTTCAATATAGCGCACATAATTGGAATCCGTTGGCAAGTTCAAGCGCCTGGCTGTAGAGTAATTGAAGCGGCGGGTATGGATATTGAAAGGCAAGTCATACGTACGCCCCACATTCTCCTTGCCGAAAACTTGCTTAAACGTTGGGGAAGCAGCCAGAATAAGACCATTGGCGTGGTCCGTTCGGCTCACGACACATAAAGAGGTCGTGAGCGGATGACATTCTCTGGCGACACATTCTACACTCGCATAGAAGGATTTCATATCGATAAAAGCGATATCCGAATGAGGTTCTAAATCATAGCGAATGATTCCCATTCAATCAACTCCTTTCTCTAAGGCCATTTCCTATAGCAACAACCTTCTTCATTTCGATTAAGCCATATGTAAGGTGGTACGGCCATAGGAATAGCAACCCTTATCAAAATGTGTCTACATCCATTATACGAACATTTGTTCATTTTGGCAAGGGAAGTCTCTAAAGAAATTAAAATTGGGGGATAAAGGTTGATATAGTTAGGCAAAGGCGAAAGCTCCTTGCCTAGCAAGAGCTGGAGTCTGCTATGGGCCTCTTCGAAGCGGTCTTTGCTGAACTAGAGTCCTAAGTGCGTTAGAAGTCCTTGCAGGAAAAGCTTCCGAATTATGGAGTAAAATATTTTTTTATTTCTTGTGTTGTATAAAATAGGGGAAATTTACAGTATAAGAAAAGATCCAAACCTTGCTCGGAAGCAAAGTTTGGATCTTCTATGTTAGTGGCCAAGATTTTCAGTTAGTTACAGGCTTGGGTCGGTAGGGGATGTGTTGGGATCTGTTGGCGTTTCACCTGGCTGCTGCTCAGCGGGTGGATTGAGTGCCGGATCGTCCCCTGGTGTCCCATCTGGATTCGTTGCGGATTCATCGCTAGAATCTTCTTCATCTTCGGAACTTTCTTCAGAAGATGAAGAAAGTTCCTCGGTCAAGGTCAAGGTGATGACCATGGTATCCGAGCGATTATTCCCTTCTACATAACTGAGTCGTAGGGTATAGGTGCCAATATCTTCTGCAGGCATTACAAAGCTTGTGCCAGGACCTGTGTAGATAATGGAACCATTGACTGAAAGTTCAAAGTGTCCTGAACCACTCATCGGGTTCCAACTCATGACGATACTGTGACTAGCAGCGTCATAATAAGCATTAAAGCCAGTTGGCGCAGGGACGTCTTGGCCGAAGGTCATGGATATTTCCGTAGGCTCTTGACCTTTGACAAAGAGTTCATTTGAGCGTAAATTCTCTGGTGTTCTTGGCCCAGGTAACATGATTGGATCGGTGTACTTTTCAATTTCTACTTCAACGACGGATGAAGGTTGTTGCCAATCATGACTTGTCGCGTTACGGGTCAGGAAGGTCATCATTTCCCGGTAAATATCTTGTGAAAGGGCGGTATCAGCTAAGCTTAAGTAATGCCCAGGTTCTAACGGATTGTCATAACCTACCCAAGAAGCAATTGCATATTGCGGTGTCATCCCCGCATACCAACCATCAGGGGCAGCATAGGTACTGGCATCAATGTCCAGTTGAGCTAACTGGTCTTCTGTGTAGTTGGTTGTTCCGGTCTTACCAGCATGGTGAAGGCCTTCAATATCTGAGCGGGAGGCGAAATTGCCCGGGACGCCTTTGAGAATATCGATAAGCATATAGGCCGTGGAATCTTTCATCGCTTCGCGTGATTCCGTTTGGAAATCTTCAACAGTACCTGCGGAAGTGATGACTTGCCGGACGGCGGAAGGCTTATTGTACGTGCCATAATTGGCAATCGTAGCATAGGCCGCACTCAGTTGAATCGGCGTCATCTCCCCACCAATGGCATTAGCTTCGACGAGTTCACGTTGATTATTATTGAGAATATGAATATCCATTTTCTGCAAGAAGGCGTAAGCATTGTCCAAGCCAACTGCTTGGAGCATCTTCAAGGCTGGAATGTTCCGCGAACCGGCGAGGGCTTCACGCAAGGTTTGGTCACCTTTGAAAGCATAGTCATAGTTCTCGATTGGGTCGCCGCTACTGTATTCGTACGGTTCGTCTTTAACAAGGGTACCGGTTGAAAAGTTCAAGTATTCAATCGCTGGTCCGTAAGCTGAGAGCGGCTTCATGGTTGAGCCGACACTTCGATTAAGTGTATTAGCTCGGTTTAAGCCCATGGTAACCTCTTGCTTGCGTCCTCCGATAACGGCAATTAAATG